>WBTZ01000256.1 GCA_009026175.1 Zoogloea sp.
GCCCGCCCCTTTCCCTGTCCGCCCGCGTGCACGACCTGCACCCGTCGCCGATCCGGGAGATCCTGGCAGTGGTAGGCCGGCCCGGCATGGTCTCCTTTGCCGGTGGCCTGCCGGCGGCCGAGACCTTCCCGCAACTGGACGGCGCCTCCCCCGCCGACGCGCTGCAATACGGGCCGAGCGAAGGCGACCCGGCCCTGCGCGCGCGCATCGCCGACGAGCTCGCGGGGCTTGGCCTGGACTGTACGCCCGAGCGGGTGCTGGTGCTGTCCGGCTCCCAGCAGGGCATCGACTTGGTCGGCAAGCTGTTCATCGACCCGGGCACACCGGTGGCCGTCGAATCGCCCACCTACCTGGCCGCCCTGCAGGTGTTCCGTTTCTTTGGAGCGCGCTTCCAGCCCTTCACCTCGACCACGGTGGATGCCGCCGCCTTCCGGGACGGGCGCCCGGCTTTCGCCTACGCCATTCCGACCTTCCAGAACCCCACCGGCCATTGCTACAACGACGCCGAGCGGGCCCGCCTGGCCGCCGCCTGCGGTGAAGCCGGCGTGCCCCTGTTCGAGGACGACCCTTACCGCGACCTGGCCTACGACAGCGTGAGCAGGCGCCCCGTCTGCGCCGACCTGAAGGGCAGCCCGTGGATCTACCAGGGTTCTTTCTCGAAGAGCCTGGCCCCCGGCCTGCGTCTCGGCTTCATGACCGCGTCGGAAGAGTTCTTCACCCTGCTGGTGCGTCTCAAGCAGGCGGCCGACCTGCACAGCAACCGCCTCAGCCAATGGCTGGTGCTGCAACAGCTGGAATCGGCCGGTCGCGGCGCGCGCATGGAGAAGCTGGTGGCCTTCTACCAGCGCAAGCGGGACTGCTTCGCCGCCGCCCTGGACAAGCACTTCGGCGGCCTGGCCGACTGGCAGGCGCCCTCCGGCGGCCTGTTCTTCTGGCTGCGCCTGCGCCGCCCCATCGACACCCGTGGCCTGCTGCCCCTGGCCATCGAGCGCAACGTGGCCTTCATGCCGGGTGAAGCCTTCTATGCGGGCGAGCCGGAGCTGGGCACCCTGCGCCTGAACTTCAGCCATGCCTCGGAGGAGGAGATCGAGCGGGGCCTGGGCGTGCTGGCGGCGCTGGTAGCCGAGACCCTGTAGGAGCGGCTTCAGGCGCCCAGTTGCTCCAGATCAGGCACCGCGGGCGGCTGAAGCCGCCCTTACAGTCCCTGCAGCCCGCCGAACAGGGACGCGACTGCCGCCGGATTCGACGGAAAGTAGAAATGCACGTAGGACGCCGTCAGCCGCCCCAGCCGGTAGATGGCCTCACCTTCACGGCCGGCGGGGGTGCTGGCCCGGGCAAGCGGCGTGAGCGGCGTCTCGCTGCGGGAGTAATGGAAGGTGTGGCCGGTCAGGCGGCCCTCCGGCAGCTCTGCGATCTGGGTGCCAAGGGCGGCCAGGCGGGCCTGCATGCGGGTGTGGCCAGGCAACAGGCCGGCGCCGGGGTGCACGCTGCCGTCCCGCTCGGTGATGCTCTCGAACAAGCTCATCATGCCGCCGCACTCGGCCAGCAAAGGCTTGCCTGCGGCCTGGTGCGCCTTCAGGCCGGCCTGCCAGGCGGCGTTGGCCGCCAGGGTCTCGGCATGCAGCTCCGGGTAGCCGCCGGGCAGCCACAGGGCGTCGCATTCCGGCAGCGCCTCACCGGCCAGGGGTGAAAAGAAGCGCAGCTCGGCCCCCAGCGCCTGCAGGGTGTCCAGGTTGGCCGGGTAGATGAAGCCGAAGGCCGCGTCGCGGGCAATCGCCACCCGGTGGCCTTGCAGCAGCGGCGCGGTGAAGGGTGCGGGCATCGCCGGGAAAGCCACGGCAGGCGGCAGATCCGCCGCGCCGGTACGCGCCAGGTGGTCGGCCAGGCGATCCAGGCGGGCATCCAGGTCGGCAATCTCGGCGGCCTGCAGCAAACCCAGGTGACGCTCAGGCAGCGCGGCATCCGCGTCCCGGGGCAGGGCACCATACCAGGCAATTCCGGGCCGCAGGCTGTCCTGCAGCAGGCGGGCATGGCCTTCGCTGCCCACGTGGTTGGCCAGCACGCCGGAAAAGGGCAGATCAGGCTGCCAGGTCGCCAGCCCATGCACCAGGGCACCGAAGGTCTGGGCCATGGCCTTGGCGTCGATCACCGCCATCACCGGGATGCCGAAGTAACGGGCGATGTCGGCCCCTGACGGGCTGCCGTCGAACAGGCCCATCACCCCCTCGACCAGGATCAGGTCGGACTGCTGCGCAGCGCGGTAGAGCCGCCAGGCCGCATCGGCCGAACCGCACATTCCCAGATCGAGGTTGTAAACCGGGGCACCGCTGGCCACCGCATGGATCTGCGGGTCGAGAAAATCCGGCCCGCACTTGAACACGGTGACCCGCCGCCCCTGCCGGGCGTGCAGGCGGGCCAGCGCGGCGGTGACGGTGGTCTTGCCCTGGCCTGAGGCCTGGGCCGCCACGAAGAGGGCCGGGCACCGGGCGGCCTGATCTGTCCCGCTCATGCGTCCCCCTCTTCCGGGTGGAACCAGGCCAGGCGCGACTGCAGGCTGACCACCTCACCCACGATGGTGAGGGCCGGCGGCGTGATGCCGGCCGCCTTGACCGCCTCGGCCAGGCCGGCCAGGTCGGAGGTGACCACCCGCTGGGCACGGGTCGTGCCACGCCGCACCACGGCGGCCGGGGTGGTGCCGGGCAGGCCATGCTCCACCAACCGGTCGCAGATGGTCGCCAGCTGGGTGATGCCCATGTAGAAGACCAGGGTCTGGCGCGGCCGGGCCAGCATGTCCCAATCCAGGTCCACGCTGCCATCCTTGAGGTGGCCGGTGACAAAGACGCAGGACTGGGCGAAATCCCGGTGGGTCAGGGGAATGCCCGCGTAGGCGCCGATGCCGGAGGCGGCGGTGATGCCGGGGATGACCTCGAAGGGCACGCCCGCCTTCACCAGTTCCTCCACCTCTTCGCCACCGCGACCAAAGATGAAGGGGTCGCCGCCCTTCAGGCGCACCACGCGCTTGCCGAGCTGCGCCTGCTCCACCAGCAGGGCATTGATACCGTGCTGGGGCAGGGCATGGTTGGAGGCCTTCTTGCCCACGTAGATGCGCTCGACCTCGTCGGGTACGCAGGCCAGGACTTCCTGGCTGACCAGGTTGTCGTAAACCAGTACGTCGGCTTCGATCAGCAATCGGGCGGCGCGCAGGGTCAGCAGTTCCGGGTCGCCGGGGCCGGCGCCCACCAGATACACCCAGCCGGGGCGGGCGGGGTTG
>WBTZ01000257.1 GCA_009026175.1 Zoogloea sp.
CCCCCGCCGCCATCACCGCCGAGAAGGCCATCCTGCCGCTCGGTGCGATGATGTTTGCAGCGTCCTTCGGCGCCCTCGCCCAGACGCCGGCCCAGCCCGAAGAGGTCAAGACCCTCAAGCCGGTGGTCGTCAAGGCCACCTCCGAAACCGAGCAGAACGGCAAGGAGAACCTGCGCGCCACCACCACCCGCATCGGCAAGGGCAAGCAGGACCTCCGCGACATCCCCCAGTCCGTCACCGTGGTGACCGAGAAGCTCCTCGACGACCGCAAGATCGACACCGTCAAGGAAGCCCTCAAGATGACCTCGGGCATCACCTTCCTGGCGGCTGAAGGCGGTGAGGAAGACATCCGCCTGCGCGGCTTCCCGCTCAACACCACCGGCGACCTGTTCATCGACGGCATGCGTGACCCGGCCTTCTACGACCGCGACACCTTCAACTTCGACCGCATCGAAGTGCTGCGCGGCTCTGCCTCCATGCTGTTCGGCCGCGGCTCCACCGGCGGTGCGGTGAACCAGGTGAACAAGCAGGCCAAGTTGATCGACCAGTCCCAGATCGACCTGACCCTGGGCAGCCACCAGTACCGCCGCGTGGTGGCCGACATCAACATCAAGACCGGCGACGAATCCGCCCTGCGCATCAACGCCATGCGCGGCCTGGCCGACAACAACGGCGCCGGCACCAGCCTGGACAAATACGGCTTCGCCGCCGACTACCGCTGGGGCATCGGCACCCGCGACGAATTCGAGGTGGGCTTCTTCTACCTGGAAAACAACAACGGCATCAACTACGGCCTGCCCTACATCCGCAAGAGCGCCACCGACGCGTCCCTCACCACCATCCCGGTCGATCCCAAGAGCTACTACGGCGCCAAGAGCGACTACAACCATGGCTCGGCCGGCTACGCCACCTTCGCCCACACCCACCGCTTCTCCGCCGACACCGAACTGGTGACCAAGGTCCGCAAGGGCGACTTCAACCGCGACCAGCGCGCCAGCACCGTCCGCGTGGCGGCCGCCAACCTGCAACCCGGCGGCATTGCGGCCACCCGCGAGAACTTCAGCAACGACACCGTGCTGACCCGTGGCACCCAGAACAAGATCCAGAGCATGGAGAACCTGTTCGCCCAGAGCGACCTGTCCACCAAGTTCGAAGCCTTTGGCCTGAAACACGAAGTGCTCACCGGCGTCGATTTTGCGTGGGAGAAGAAGATCGTCCGCGGCGCCCGCACGGCGGCCCAGGGTGGCGTGACGATTCCGGCCAAGCCGACCACCACGGTCGGCGGCGGCGGGACCGGCTGGGTGGATGAGGACGCCCGCGTCATCGGCAAGACCGGTGAATTCGAGAGCATTGCCGGTGGCGTGTATGCCCAGGACCTGATCCAGGTGGCGCCCCACTGGAAGCTCCTCGCCGGCCTGCGTTACGACGGCATGTCGGCCCAGTACGACAACTTCAACCTGGGCACCAACGCCGTCACCCACTACCAGCAGTCCATCTACAAGATGAGCCAGCGCTTCGGGGTGCTCTTCCAGCCTTCCGACCGCCACTCCTTCCACCTGTCCTACGGCACCTCGTTCAACACCTCGGGCGACACCTACTCTTACAGCGCGGCCAACGTGAATACCCCGCCGGAGAAGAGCATGAACGTGGAACTCGGCGCCAAGATCGACTCCGAAGATCGCCGCATGAGCACCCGCCTCGCCCTGTTCCGCGGCGTGAAGCTCAACGAGCGCAACACCGATCCACTGCTCAACATCGCCGTGCTGTCCGGCAAGCGCCACGCCACGGGCTTCGAGACCGACGTGATCGGCAAGATCACCCCGCGCTGGGAAGTGTTCGGGTCCTACACCTGGATCTGGGACGCGGAGATCGACAAGGGCGCGGAAGGCGCCGAGGGCGTGGGCCAGCGCCCGTCGCTGATCCCGAAGCACCAGGGCACCCTGTGGAGCACCTACCAGGTCACCGAGAAGCTGCGTGCCGGCGCCGGCGCCAACGCACGTACCCGGATGACCCCCAACCGCAACCCGGCGGGCCTGTACTCGGACGGCTATGTCACCTATGACGCCATGGCCGAGTACGAGGTGCTGCCCGAACGCTTGACCCTGAAGGCCAACCTGATCAACCTGACCAACAAGTTCTACGCCGATTCGCTGTATGCCAACGGGCACTACGTCCCGGGCTTCGGCCGGACTTTCTACCTCACGGCCAGCCTGAAGTTCTGATGAAGAACTTCCGGATGCCGCCGGGGGAATGATCCAGGGGGGCCTGCCGGCAGGCAGGCCCTCTTCCCTTTTCAGCGCCTGGAATCCGCCATGCTCCTCCAGATCCCCGAACTCCTCACCGCCGCCGAATTGCAGCTCGCCCGGGCCGCCCTGGTCGACGCCCCCTGGGCCGATGGCCGCGACAGCGCCGGCCCCCAGGCCGCCACCGTCAAGAACAACCAGCAGCTTCCCCATGACTGCGAGGCCGCACAGCGCATTCGCCAGATCGTGCTGGGGGCCGTCGAGCGCCATCCGCTGTTCCTCACCGCGGCCCTGCCCAAGAAGATCTTCACCCCGCGGGTCAACCGCTATGGCGGCGACACGCCCTACTACGGCGGTCACGTGGACAATGCCATCCGCTTCCGCGGCGATACCGGCGAACGGGTCCGCACCGATGTGTCGTGCACGGTCTTCCTGGCCGACCCGGAGGACTACGACGGTGGCGAGCTGCTCGTCCAGGACACCTACGGCGCCCGCGGCGTCAAGCTGCCCGCCGGTGACGCGGTGATCTACCCGGGCACCAGCGTGCATGAAGTCACCCCGGTCACCCGCGGCCACCGCGTCGCCTGCTTCTTCTGGATCGAGAGCATGATCCGCAGCGACGAACAGCGCCGCCTGCTGTTCGACCTGGACATGGCCCTGATGCGCCTGCGCACGAAGCACGGCGAGACCGAAGAGGCGGTGACCCTCACCGGCACCTATCACAACCTCCTGCGCATGTGGGCCGACACGTGAGCGCCGCCCCCGCCCTGGACACCCTGCCGCCCGGCGTGGTGTCTCTGGCTGACCACGAAGCACATGCCCGGGGCGTGCTGGATGCCAACGCCTGGGCCTACTTCGCCGGCGGCGCCGCCGACGAGATCACCCTGCGCGCCAACCAGGCCGCCTGGAGCGACCTGGAACTGCGCCCGCGCATCCTGCGCCGGGTGGCCGGCGGCCATACCCGCGTACCGCTCCTCGGCCGGCCCCTCGCCCACCCCATC
>WBTZ01000083.1 GCA_009026175.1 Zoogloea sp.
AGAGATGACTTTCAGGCCGCGCAGCCTGGACTGCACGCAGACCTCCCCCGGCTCCCGCCCGCCCGCCTGACTCCGGTCTTCGGCCACCTCCATCACCACCATGCGGCATTCGCGCCCCTCCTCGTCGGCCACCGCCTCGATCCGGATCAACAGCTCCGGGCGACGCTCTGTCGCCATCAGGGCGATCTCGCACTTGCTGCGCGCCTTGCCGCTCAGGACTTCATCCACAAAGGCATTGAACTCGGGCAGGAAGGCTGGTTTGACATGCGCGGCAAAGCGCGACCGGCCAAGCTGTGAGCGCTTCACGCCGAGCAGGATGGCGCCCGCCAGGTTGAGCTGCATGATCACACCCTGCGCATTCAGGGTGAAATAGCCGACCGGCGCAAAATCGTAGAGATCCGCATAGCGCTCGCGCAGCGCGTCCACTTCGTCATAGGCCTGACGCAATTCCTCGTTGTGCATTTCAAGCTCCACCTGGTGAACCCGCAGCTCATGCAGCAGGAGCGCCGTATCCCACTGGCTGCCCGGGCTCACCGGTTGAACCTGCTTCAGGCGCGTCTCGGCGCGTTGCCGCAGGGTCAGGGGGTCTGAGCGGGAGCGCTGCGGCGCCAGGGGCGCCGTCATGCCACGGAACAGGCGCGCGTGCTCAGTCCTCACTGCGTGGTAGCACTCGCATGCGCGTGCTTCCAGCCCGGCACGGTCGGTCACCGCGATGTGGCCCCGGCGGTACTGGATCAGGCCGGCGGCCTGGAGTTTGCCCGCCGCTTCGGTAACACCTTCGCGGCGCACCCCGAGCAGGCCGGAGATCATCTCCTGGGTCACGTCCAGCTCGGAACCGGAGATCTGGTCGAGTCTCAGCAGCAGCCAGCGACACAATTGCTGGACCACCGAGTGGTGGCGATTGCACAGGACGCTCTGCGCCATCTCCGTCATCAGCGCCTGGGTGTAGCACAGGGACAGGCGCCGCAGGCTGGCATCCGGCTGTTCCAGGGCCCAGCACATGGATTCCGCCCGCAGACGGTAGGCACCGCCTGCCGACTGCACGACCACCTTGTACTGGCTGGTCTCCGCACCCAGCACCAGGGGAATGCCGACCAGGCCATCGTTGCCGGTCATCGCCAGCTCCACCGAGTAGCCGTCCGCCAGGGTAGAAATCAGGGAAAAGATGCAGCTGGTCGGGAAATACACAAACTCCAGGTTGTCACCGGACCCGAACACGACCCGGCCGGCAGGCAGGCAGGAGTACTCCAGGCCGTCCACCAACCGGGCGTACTCATCCGGCGGCAGCGCGGCCAGAATTCGATTCTGGCGCGGCTCGTCGCAGCATTCGGTGGTCATTGCACTTCCCTCTCATGTGCGCACGCCGCCGGGACTTCGTGCTGATTTACTGTGGCTCCAAAGGAAGCTTAGACCAAAAAGCAGATTGGCTATGTGCGTCGTCCAACATATGCCTTTTAACTAAAATTCACAAAATCCCCCCGGGCTCGCCGGGACTGTAGCCCCGCCCCCAAAGCAGTTCCCGCAACACAAACGGCAGGATCCCGCCATGCAGGTAGTAGTCCACCTCCACCGGCGTGTCGATGCGCAGCAGCAGATTGGCCTGTGCCACCCGGCCATCGCTGCGGCGGATCATGAGGGTCAGCCGCTGACGCGGCGCGATGCCCTTCTCGAGGCCCGTCAGGTCGAAGGATTCGTCGCCGCGGATGTCCAGTGTGGCTGCATCGCAGCCCTCCTCGAACTGCAGCGGCAGCACCCCCATGCCGACCAGGTTGGAACGGTGGATGCGCTCGAAGCTCTTCGCCACCACGGCCTTCACGCCGAGCAGGCGGGTGCCCTTGGCCGCCCAGTCCCGGCTCGACCCGGTGCCATACTCCTCGCCGGCGAAGATCAGCGTCGGCGTGCCGGCCGCGATGTAATCCATGGCCGCATCGAAGATCGTGCGCAGCCCGCCGCCGGGCTGGAACAGGGTCAGGCCGCCCTCCACCGGGCGTCCGCGGGCATCGGCCGGCAGCATCAGGTTGCGGATGCGCACATTGGCGAAAGTGCCGCGCATCATCACCTCATGGTGGCCCCGGCGCGAGCCATAGCTGTTGAACTCGTCGGGCGGCACCCCGTGGGCCTCAAGCCAGCTGCCGGCCGGTGAGCCCGGCTTGATGGCCCCCGCCGGGCTGATGTGGTCGGTGGTGACCGAATCACCGAAGACCGCCAGCGCGCGGGCAGCCTGGATCACCGGCAGCGGTGCCGGGACCATCCCGAAATGATCGAAGAACGGCGGCGCGGCGATGTAGGTGGAGGCATCCCAGGCATAGGCTTCGCCAACACTCGTGGCAATGGCGTTCCACAGGGGGTTGCCCGTGGCAAAGTCGGCGTAGAGACGGCGGTAGGTGTCCGGGTCGGTGGCCCGGGCCAGCATGGCCCCCACCTCCTCCTGGCTCGGCCAGATATCGCGCAGGTAGACCGGCCGCCCATCGCTGCCCAGCCCCAGCGGCTCGTGGGACAGGTCGATGCCGACCCGCCCGGCCAGTGCGAAGGCCACCACCAGGGGCGGGCTCATCAGGAAGTTGGCCTTGATGGCCGGATGGATGCGCGCCTCGAAATTGCGGTTGCCCGACAGCACCGAGGCGCAGATCAGGTCATGCCCCACGATGGCCTCCTCCAGCAGGGGCGCCAGCGGGCCCGCGTTGCCGATGCAGGTGGTGCAGCCGTAGGCCACCACGCGGAAGCCCAGGGCCTCCAGGGGAGCCAGCAGGCCGGCCCGCCCCAGGTAGTCGGTGACCACCCGGGAGCCGGGAGCCAGGGAGGTCTTGATCCTCGGCGCCACCTCGAGGCCGCGCGCCACGGCCTTCTGAGCCAGCAGGCCGGCCGCCAGCATCACGCCGGGATTGGAGGTATTGGTGCAGGAGGTGATCGCCGCGATCAACACGTCGCCATGCCCCAGCGTGTCGCCGTCGGCCAGGGGATGGCGCCCGGCCAGATCCAGCCCTGCCCTGCCGTAGCCGCCCTGGCCCGCGTCCTGCACCAGCAGCGCGTCGAAGCGCCCTTTCAGTTCCGGCAGGGGGATCCGGTCCTGCGGCCGGCCAGGGCCGGCGACGGCGGGCACCACGCTGGAAAGGTCGAGCTCCAGCTCGGCGCTGTAGTCGATCTCGCCGCTGCGGGGCATGCCGTACAGTTCCTGGGCCTGGAAGTAGCTTACAAAGGCCTCCACCTCCTCGGCGCTGCGCCCGGTGGCCGTCAGGTAGGCAGCGGTCACCTCGTCCGGCGGGAAGAAGCCCATCGTCGCCCCGTACTCCGGCGCCATGTTGGCCAGGGTGGCCCGATCCGGCAGGGTCAGCGAGGCCGCGCCGTCGCCGAAGAACTCGATGAACTTGCCCACCACCCGGGCCTTGCGCAGCATTTCGGTGACGGCGAGCACCAGGTCGGTGGCGGTCACCCCTTCGCGCAGGCGGCCGGCGAGATGCACGCCGACCACGTCCGGCGTCAGGATATAGACCGGCTGGCCGAGCATGCCGGCCTCCGCCTCGATGCCCCCCACCCCCCAGCCGACCACGCCCAGAGCATTGATCATGGTGGTGTGGGAGTCGGTGCCGACCAGGGTGTCCGGGTAATACAGATCGCCGTCGCGGATCACCCCACGGGCCAGGTACTCCAGGTTCACCTGGTGCACGATGCCGATTCCCGGTGGCACCACCCGGAAGGTGTCGAAGGCCTGCATGCCCCACTTGATGAAGCGGTAGCGCTCGGCGTTGCGATGGAACTCGAGGCGCATGTTGAGATCGAGGGCGTTGCCCTCGCGGAAGTGATCCACCTGCACCGAATGGTCCACCACCAGGTCCACCGGCACCTTGGGCTCGACGATCCGCGGATCCTTGCCGAAGCGCTGCGCCACATCGCGCATGGCGGCCAGGTCGCACAGCAGCGGCACGCCGGTGAAGTCCTGCAGGACGATGCGGGCCACCACGAAGGGGATCTCCTCGTTGCGTTCGGCCAGGGCCTGCCAGCCGGCCAGCCGGCACACCTGGGCTTCGGTGATGCGCTTGCCATCGAGGTTGCGCAGCAGGGACTCGAGGATGATGCGCAGCGACACCGGCAAGCGGCCAAGATGGGCAAAACCCGCCGCCTCCAGGGCCGGCAGGGAATGGAAACGGCCGTTACGGCCAGGGGCGATGACAAATTCGCGAAGGGTGTCGAAGGCACGGGCAGACATGGCGTACTCCCGGTGGTGGTGCCCGCTGCACGGGCGAGGCGCACCTGCCGGGCTCGGCGGGGCACGATGGAGGGGAAACAACTAGACTCAGGTCAGACCCCCACCCCCCTGCATCGTTCGCCACCACCAAGGAGATAGCCATGACGCTGTCCACCCGTACAGAGAGAGACGCCTTCGGCCCCATCGATGTCCCCGCCGACGCCCTGTGGGGCGCGCAGACCCAACGCTCCCTGCATCACTTCGGCATCTCCACCGAGCGCATGCCGGCGGAGCTCATCATGGCGCTGGCCGAGGTCAAGCGGGCCTGCGCCACCGTGAATGGCGAGATGGGCCTGCTCGCCAGCGACGAAGCGGCCGCCATCATCAGCGCCGCCGACGAAGTGCTGGCCGGCTTCCACACGGATGCCTTCCCCCTGTCGGTATGGCAGACTGGCTCCGGCACCCAGACCAACATGAACATGAACGAGGTACTGGCCAACCGGGCTTCCGAACTCCTGGGCGGTCAGCGCGGCCAGGCACGCAGCATCCACCCCAATGACCACGTGAACCTCGGGCAGTCATCCAATGACATCTTCCCGACGGCCATGCACGTTGCCGCGCTGCGCGGCCTGCACGAGACCCTGCTGCCGGAACTGCGGGCCCTGGCGGCAACGCTGGCCGCCAAGGCCGCCGAGTTTGCCGACGTGGTGAAGATCGGCCGGACCCACCTGCAGGACGCCACACCGCTCACCGTGGGCCAGGAGATGTCAGGCTGGGTCGCCCAGCTCGATCATGCCGAACGGGCCATCGTGGCCGCCCTGCCGGGCCTGGAAGAGCTGGCCGCCGGCGGCACCGCGGTCGGCACCGGCCTGAATGCCCCCGCCGACTTCGGCGAGCGGGTCGCCAGCGAGCTGGCCTCGCGCAGCGGCCTGCCCTTCCGCAGCGCGATCAACAAGTTCGCGGCCCTGGCCGCCCACGATGGGCTGGTCAATGCCCACGGCGCGCTCAAGACCCTGGCCACCGCCCTGATGAAGATCGCCAACGACGTGCGCTGGCTGGCCTCCGGCCCCCGCTCGGGCCTGGGCGAGCTGCGCATCCCGGAGAACGAGCCGGGCAGCTCGATCATGCCCGGCAAGGTCAACCCGACCCAGTGCGAAGCCCTCACCATGCTGTGCTGCCAGGTTTTCGGCAACGACGTGGCCCTCACCCTCGGCGGCGCCTCCGGCAACTTCGAGCTGAACGTCTTCAAACCGCTGATCGCCCACAATTTCCTGGGCAGCGTGCGCCTGCTGGGCAGCGGCATGGCCAGCTTCAACCAGCACTGCGCGCAGGGCATCGAGCTGGATCGCCCGCGCCTCGCCGAGCTGGTGAGCCGCTCCCTGATGCTGGTCACCGCGCTGAGCCCCCACATCGGCTACGACCGCGCCGCCGAGATCGCCAAGCAGGCACACCACGATGGCACGTCGCTGCGGGAAGCTGCGCTGGCCCTGGGCCATGTGAGCGGGGAGGAGTTCGACGCCTGGGTGAAGCCCGACGACATGGTGCGTCCGATGTAGGGGCGGCTGACGCCGCCCCTACATGCTCCCCAGCAGAAAAAACGCGCCCCGCAGGGCGCGTTGTGCATTGGGGTGCAGCGCGGATCACATCATCCCGAGCATGCGCGGGAACCACAGGGACAGCCCCGGCCAGTAGGTCACGACGATCAGGAAGACCAGCATCGACAGCAGCCACGGCCACACCGCGACAGTCAGCTCGGTGATGCCCATCTTGGTGATGCCCGAAGCCACGTACAGATTGAGGCCGACCGGCGGATGGCACATCCCGACTTCCATGTTCACCACCATGATGATGCCGAAGTGCACCGGGTCGATGCCCAGCTTCATCGCCACCGGAAACAGGATGGGGGCGAAGATCAGCACGATGGACGAAGGCTCCATGAAGTTGCCGGCCAGCAGCAGCAGGACGTTCACCGCCAGCAGGAAGGCGATCGCCCCCAGGCCGTTGCCGAGCATCCATTCAGCCAGCGCCTGCGGGATGTTCTCGTTGGTCATGATGAAGGAGAACAGCACCGCGTTGGTGATGATGTAGAGCAGCATCGCCGACATGTTGGCCGAGTTGAGGAGCACCTTCGGCACGTCGCGCAAGGGCATGTCGCGGTACACGAACACTGCCACGATGAAGGCGTACATGGCGCTCATGGCGGCGGCCTCGGTAGGCGTGAACATGCCGGTGTAGATCCCGCCCATCACCACCACGATCAGCAGCAGGCCCCACACCGAGTCCTTGAAGGCCTTGACGCGCTGGGCCATCGAGGCCTTGGGCTGACGCGGATAGTCGAACTTGCGGGCGCGGTACCAGGTCACCCCGCCGAGGGTGGCGGCCAGCGCCAGGCCGGGCACCACCCCGGCCATGAACAGGGCGCCCACCGAGGTGTTGGTGGCCACCGAGTACATCACCATCACGATGGACGGCGGGATCAGAATGCCCAGCGCGCCGGCGGTGGTGATGATGCCCGCCCCGAACTTGTTGGGAAAACCCGCCCTGACCATGGCCGGCAAGAGGATCGAGCCGATCGCCACGACGGTGGCCGGGCTGGAGCCGGACACCGCGGCGAACAGGGCGCAGGCCAGCACGCCGGCCAGGCCCAGGCCCCCATACCAGTGGCCGACCATCGAGGTGGCGAAGTTGATCATCCGCTTGGCCACGCCCCCATGGGTCAGGAAGTTGCCCGCCAGGATGAAGAAGGGGATCGCCATGATCTCGAACTTCTCGATACCGGTGAACAGCTTGAGGGCCACCGACTCGAGGGGTACCTGGGTCATGGTGAACAGGAAGCTCAGCACCGTGAGACCGAGGGAGATGGAGATCGGCATCCCGGTCAGCATCAGGGCCAGCAGGAGCCCGAAGATGATTGCGGCGTTCATTTGCGGTCTCCTTTACCCTCGCCAAGGGGCGTGTGCTTCAGGTCGTGGGCGTGGAGGTTGTCATCCAGCGAGTAGGGGTTGGCATCGGCCGGCGGCAGTTCGTCCTCCAGGCCATCCACGTGCCCGTGATCGTGGTGGGGCAATTCGCCCGTGCGCAGGAAACTCCAGGTGACCTGCAGGAAGCGGAAGCACATGAGGCTGGAGCCCAGGGGAATCGCGCTATAGACGATCCAGGTCGGCCACTCCAGGTCGGGCGTGGTCGGCCCCTCGGGAATGTCCCCGACCTCGGCCCCCGTGAAGTGCAGGAAGGCGTAGTGGGCGCCGTTCTCCCACACGAAATGACCACCGAGGGTGGCCACGACGCCGGTGAACAGGGCGCCGGCCAGCAGCCCGAAGACGATGAACCTGGCCCGGTTGCTGTCGCTCAGGCGGTTGATCATCACATCGACGCCCACGTGGATGCCGGTCCGTACGCCATAGGCGGCGCCGAACTTGGCCATCCACACGAACATGATGATGCACAGTTCCTGGGCCCAGCTGAAGTTGAGGGAAAGCAGCCAGTCCTGCAGGCCGGGGATGCTGATGCCGGCCAGATAGCGGTGCACCACGGACAGGAAGATGATGGCCGTGGCGCCGCCCATGAGGAAGGTGATGATCCACTCTTCGAGACGATCGAGTATTTTCATGACGAGTCCTCGCAGTGATGTGCGATGGAAAGCCCGGGATGCCACATCCCGGTCCGTGCGGCCCCCCGGAACCGGGAGACCGCACTCAGGCGGAAACCAAAGAACGCCCGGACGAGCAGATCAGAGCTTCGCAGGGTCGAAGCCGGTTTCCTTGTAGATGGACTGGATCAGGTCCCTGCCGATGCGCCCTTCCATCTTCTGATGCACCGGCAGCATGGCCTTCTTGAAGGCCAGCTTTTCTTCCTTGGTCGGCACATAGACCTGGGTCTTGCCGCTCTTCTTGATGCCTTCGAGAGCCTTGTCGTTCTCTTCCTGGGCGATCTTGTTGGCGTAGGCGGTGGAATCCTTCATCGCCTGCTCGAGCTGGCCGCGCACGTCGGCGGGCAGGCCGTCCCAGAACTTCTTGTTGGCGATCACCGCGTAGCCCAGGTAGCCGTGGTCGGTGACGGTCAGGTGCTTCTGCACCTCATGCATCTTCTGGGTGAAGGTATTCGAGTGGGGGTTCTCGGTGCCGTCCACCACGCCCGTCTGGAGGGCCTGGTAGACCTCGGAGAAGGCCATCACCTGCGGCAGACCGCCCACCGAGCGGATTTCCTCCTCGAGCACCTTGGAGGACTGGATGCGCAGCTTCTTGCCCTTCAGGTCGGCCGGCGTACGGATCGGGGTGTTGGCGGAGAAGGACTTGAAGCCGTTGTCCCAGTAGGCCAGGCCGACGATGCCCTTGGGTTCGAGCTTCTTGAGGATGCTGGCCCCGACCGGGCCCTGGGTGATGCGGTGCAGTTCGGCGTAGTCGTCGAAAATGTAGGGCAGATCGAAGACCTCGAACTCCTTCACGCCCAGGGGGCCGAATTTGGCCAGGGACGGCGCCAGCATCTGCACGGCGCCCAGCTGAAGGGCCTCGAGCTCTTCCTTGTCCTTGTACAGCGCGCTGTTGGCGTAGACTTCCACCTTGACCTTGCCTTTGGTCAGCTCTTCGGCGCGCTTCTTGAAATATTCGGAAGCCTTGCCCTTCGGTGTGTCGGCCGCCACCACGTGACTGAACTTGATCACGATGGGGGCCTGGGCCGATGCGCTAGCGCAAAAGCCGAGGGCGACCAGGCTGAGCAGTACGGTACGCAGCTTCATGTTTGTCTCCGTATAGGAATAATAGTTGTGCATTCGAAGCCCCCCAAGAATGAAGAGGGCTTTCCCCGGACTATCGTCACGCGCCGGAAGTCCCGATATTGTGGTCATCCGCAGTGTGGAAAGTTCCGATGGTGAGGCCGGGGCACTCCGGCAAAGAATAGGACTGACCCGATCCGTGATACTCAATCCCTTGCCTGAATCCGCAGCCCCTTCCCCACCGCCCAGCTGGTACTGGAGCCTACCCTATGTCGCAGTGGCGCTGTTCGTGGCCACCATGGCGGCCCTGCTGTGGCTGACCCATCGCCAGGACTCCGAAGAGCAACGCGCCACGCTGATCAACGACGTGCTGTGGATGGAGCAGAACCTGTCCTTCCAGTTCGAACGCAACAGTGAGCTGCTCGCCCAGCTCGGCCCCAGCCTGCTCAAGACCGCCGCCCTGAGCCCCACCACCGAAGCGCGGGTCCGCCAGGCCCTGGATGCGGAGAGCGGGCTGGTCCGCCTCCTCTGGCTGAAGGAAGACGGCAGCGTGCGCGGCGCCCAGCCGCCCTACACCGACAGCCACCTGGTCGGCGAAGCGGGCGGGACCTTCCCATCCAGTGCCGCTTATCGCCTGTCCCGCGCCATGGGCCGGCCCAGCTACAGTGACGCCTACTCCGTCATCGACAACCAGACCCAGTTCGAGGTGCACGTTCCGGTGTTCGAGGGCGGGCACTACCTGGGATCGGTGGTCGGCGTCTATTCGCTCAACAACCTCCTGAGCCGCCAGGTGCCCTGGTGGTTCTCCGAACGCTACCGGGTCTCGGTAACCAACAACCTGGGCGTCGAGATCGCCGCCAAGTCCAAGGTCTCGCCCCTCTCCTCGCTGACTTACGAGATGGCCCTCGACCCCCCCGGGCACGGCCTCAGCCTGACCGTCACGGCCTACAAGAGCGAGGTGCGCTGGATCTCCCTGCTGCTGATGGGCTCCCTCGGCGTGCTGGCTGCGGCGATTGTCTGGAGCCTGTGGCAACTGCGTCGCCACATGCTGCGGCGCCAGGCCGCCGAGCATGCGCTGCGCGCCGAGCACGCCTTCCGCAAGGCCATGGAAGACTCCCTCAACACCGGCATGCGGGCGCGCGACCTGAAGGGGCGGATCACCTATGTGAACCCGGCCTTCTGCCGCATGGTGGGCTGGAGCGCCGACGAGCTGGTCGGCCTGGTCCCCCCGATGCCCTACTGGGCCCCCGAAGCCCTCGAGCACACCCTCACGGTGCATAACATGGTGCTCGGCGGCCAGGCGCCGGTCCAGGGCATCGAGATCCGCCTGATGCGCCGCGATGGCGAGCGCTTCGACGCCCTGCTGATCGAGGCGCCCCTGATCGACTCCGACGGCAAACACATCGGCTGGATGGGCTCGATGGTGGACGTCACCGAGCAGAAGCGCGCCCAGGAGCTGGCCCGCCAGCAGCAGGAGCGCCTGCAGGCCACCGCGCGCCTGGTGACCATGGGCGAGATGGCGTCCACCCTGGCCCACGAGCTCAACCAGCCCCTGGCCGCCATCTCCAGCTACAACACCGGCTGCCTGAACATGATCGAACACGGCCAGCTGTCGCAACCGGAGCTCACCGGCGTTCTCGAGAAGATCGGCAAGCAGGCCCAGCGCGCCGGGCAGATCATCCGGCGGATCCACGCCTTCGTGCGGCGCTCCGAGCCCAAGTGCGAGCCGGTGGATCTCAACCTGATCCTGCGCGAGGCGGTGGGCCTGGTGGAGCCGGACGCCCAGCGCCGCGGCGTGCAGATCCAGATTGATCTGGAGGAGCCCCTGCCCACCGTGGCGGCCGACCCGGTGATGATCGAACAGGTGGCCATCAACCTGATCCGCAACGGCATGGATGCCATGGCGGAAGTCCCGCGCGAGCACTGTGCGCTCACCCTGAGCACCCGCCTCCAGGACGGCATGGTCGTCCTGTCGGTGGCCGACCGGGGCAAGGGCATCCCGCCCGAGGTCGCCGAAAAGCTGTTCGCGCCTTTCTTCACCACCAAGGCGGAAGGCATGGGCATGGGTCTCAACATCTGCCGCTCCATCGCCGAACTGCACCGGGGCCGACTCAGCTTCGAGGCCAATCCGGGCGGTGGTACGATTTTCAACTTCTCGCTCCCGACCCTTTCATCATGAGCCAAGCCCTCGCCCATATCGTCGATGACGACGAAGCCATCCGTGACGCCCTGACCTGGCTGCTGCGCACCCGCAACGTCGCGGCCCGGACCTGGGCCTCTGCCGAGGAGTTCCTGGCCGGCTGGCAACCCGACTTCCATGGCTGCATCGTGCTCGACATCCGCATGAAGGAGATGAGCGGCCTGGAGTGCTTCGACGTCCTCCTCGAGCGCAACAACTCGATGCCGGTGATCTTCCTGACCGGCCATGGCGATGTGCCGATGGCCGTCAGCACGCTCAAGAAGGGCGCCTTCGACTTCCTCGAGAAGCCCTTCGATGACAACGCCCTGGTGGATGTGGTCATCCGCGCCATGGAGACCGACGCCCGCAAGCAGGCCAGCCAGGAAACCCAGGCCACCGTCGCCGGACGCCTGGCCCAGCTCACGCCACGCGAGCAGGAGGTCATGCAGCTGGTGCTGGCCGGCAAGTTCAACAAGGTCATCGCCGACGAGCTGAACATTTCGATGCGTACCGTGGAAGTACACCGCTCGCGGGTCTTCGAGAAGATGGGGGTCCGCTCGGCAGTGGAACTGGCCCAGTTGCTGGCGCCGGGCCGCGACTGAATCAGGCCGCGCCGGTCCACTGCGGGAGGATGCCCGCCTCGCCGGGCGGGCAGCGGAAGGCCGCCGCCACGCCGACGCCGGCCGCCCAGGCAAGCTGCCCATCGACCCACAGCAAGGGCAGCCCGGCCCGCAGCCACGGCGGCACGCCGGCCTCCTGGAAAAGGTTTTTCAGGCTGCGCGAGGAGCCGCCGGGCTGCAGCGCCATCCGCTCCCCGCCCCCGCGCCGGCGCAGCTCACAGCGGCCTGCAAGCAGGCGCGCCGCCGCCAGCCCCTCTCCCCGGGTCGCCAGGAACTGCAGGCTGGCGCCGCACCAGCTGAGGCTGGCCTGGCCGGTCCACAGGCAGGCCTCCGGCGCATCGCCCGTCCGGCGCCGCTCGACCCACCAGGCGGCCCGGTACACGCACACGGCCACCCCGCCCAGCTCGCCCCGCCAGCCTTCCATGGCCGAAGGCAGGCGGAACTGCCGCTCCAGTTCGCACAGGCGCTCCTCGTCGGGCAAGGTTTCGCCGGCCAGGGCCAGGAGCCGTCGCAAGACGTTGCGCAGCCGCGAGCCGCTCAGGGCCCGGGCCGGCTCCACGCCGTAGCGTCCGTCGGCAAGCCGCAGGCGCGCCAGATCCATGTCGGCCAGCTCGTCGAGCAGCCCGGCCCCTTCGTCGAACAGGCGTCCGCTGCGCGCCAGGCTGGCTGTTGCGGAGGGAAAGCGCGTTGCGATCAGGGGCAGCACCCGCAGGCGCAGGAAATTGCGGGAGAAAGCCTCATCCTCGTTGCTGGGGTCCTCGATCCAGCCCAGCCCGTGGCCCTGGGCGTAGGCCAGCAAGGCGGCCCGCGGCACATCCAGCAAAGGGCGCCATACCGCCCCCCCCTCCCCGCCCGGCGCGAAGGACCGCATGCCGGCTGCGCCCTTCACACCGGCGCCGCGCAGGAGCCGGAACAGCACGGTCTCGGCCTGGTCGTTGCGGTGCTGTGCCAGGACGACCAGGGCGTCGTCACCCGAGGGGCTCAGGGCCCGCCGGCGGGCGTCGCGGGCGGCCGCCTCCAGCCCGCCCGGATGCCGGCGGTCGACCTGCACACCGAGGGCCTCGAAGGGCACATGCAGCCCGGCGCAGACTGCCCGGCAGTGCTCGCCCCACACCTCCGCCCCGGCCACCAGCCCGTGGCTGACATGGGTCGCAGACAGAACAAAGCCGAGCTCCTCGCGGAGCCCGGCCAGCACATGCAGCAATACGGTGGAGTCGAGCCCGCCGCTGAAGCCGACCCGCAGTCGGGGGAACGGGCCCGGAAGCCGTCGCCACTGTTCGGCGACGGTGGCACGCAGCTCAGTCGACGGCAATTTCCTTGAACTTGCCGTAGCTCATGAGGCGCTCGAAGCGGCGCTCGAGCAGCTCGGACGGGGACAGCTCCGAGACCTGGCGCAGGGCGTCCTGGAGGGCCCGCTTGAGACTCTGGGCCATGGCCCGGTGGTCGCGATGGGCACCGCCCACCGGCTCATTGACGACCTTGTCGATCAGGCCCAGGGACTTCAGGCGGGATGCGGTGATGCCCATGGTCTCCGCTGCATCGGGCGCCCGCTCGGCGCTCTTCCACAGGATGGAGGCGCAGCCTTCCGGCGAGATCACCGAGTAGGTGGAGTACTGCAGCATCAGGGTCTGGTCGCCCACGGCGATGGCCAGGGCACCGCCCGAACCGCCTTCGCCGATGATGGTGCAGATCAGCGGCACCTTGAGCTCGGCCATCAGGTAGAGGTTGTGGCCGATGGCCTCGGACTGGCCCCGCTCCTCGGCATCGATGCCCGGATAGGCGCCCGGCGTGTCGACGAAGGTGAACACCGGCAGGCCGAACTTCTCGGCCAGCTTCATCATGCGCATGGCCTTGCGATAGCCTTCGGGGCGCGGCATGCCGAAATTGCGGAAGATCTTTTCCTTGGTGTCGCGCCCCTTCTGATGGCCGATCACCATGCAGGACTGCCCGTTGAAGCGGGCCAGGCCGCCGACGATGGCCTTGTCGTCGGCAAAGCTCCGGTCCCCGTGGAGCTCTTCGAAATCGGTAAAGATGTGCTGGACGTAATCAAGGGTATAGGGCCGCTGGGGGTGGCGCGCCACCAGGGCGCACTGCCAGGGGGTCAGCTTGCCGTAGATGTCCTTGGTCAGGCCGTAGTTCTTCTGCTCGAGGCGGGCGATCTCCTCGGAGATGTCGACGGCCGAATCGTCCTGCACAAAGCGTAGTTCTTCGATCTTTGCCTCAAGCTCCGCAATAGGCTGTTCAAAATCTAGGAACGTGGTTTTCATCAAGTCGAGCTCGTAAAAAATTTCGCGCATTTTACCCCATCGTCCCCTTCCCGGGCGCCGAAGGCCGCAAGACGCGGAAAATCGCATTGCTGCGGAGCGGCATAAGCCGCTAACATCGACCGTCTTTGCCCCCCGGAAACCCGCCCCAATGGCTTCGATGAACCTCCTCCGCGCCCTCGCCACGGTCAGCGGAATGACGTTGCTCTCCCGGATCCTGGGCTTTGTCCGGGACTTCGTGCAGGCCCGCGCCTTTGGCGCCGGCATCGAGATGGATGCCTTCGTGGTGGCCTTCCGGCTGCCCAACCTGCTGCGCCGCATGTTTGCCGAGGGCGCCTTCTCGCAGGCCTTCGTGCCCATCCTGGCCGAGTACAAGAACAAGCGCGGCCCGGACGAGACCCGCCGCCTCCTCGACCACGTGGCGAGCATCCTGGGGCTGGTCGTGCTGCTGGTGTCCATCGTCGGGGCGTTTGCCGCGCCGGCCATCATCTATGCCACGGCACCGGGCTTTTCCGCCGATGCGGAGAAGTTCGAGCTCACCGTGCAGCTCACCCGCATCACCTTCCCCTATATCTTCTTCATGTCCCTGGTGGCGCTGGCCGGCGGCGTGCTCAACACCTGGAGCCGCTTTGCGATCCCGGCCTTCACGCCGGTGCTGCTGAACCTGTCCTTCATCGGCATGGCCCTGCTGGCCGCACCTTATTTCGATCCGCCCATCCTGGTCCTGGGCTGGGCGGTGTTCATCGGCGGGCTGGCCCAGGTGCTGCTGCAGATCCGGCCGCTGGCACAGATCGGCATGCTGCCGCGCTTCTCGCTGGACTTCTCCGACCCGGGCGTGCGCCGCATCCTCAAGCTGATGGCGCCGGCGATCCTGGGCGTCTCGGTGAGCCAGATCTCGCTGCTCATCAACACCGTCTTTGCCTCCTTCCTGCCCAGCGGCAGCGTGTCCTGGCTGTATTACGCCGACCGGCTGATGGAGTTTCCGTCGGGGATGCTCGGCGTGGCGCTGGGGACCATCCTGCTGCCCAGCCTGTCCAAGATGCACGCCGACGAGAACCCCGCGGAGTTCTCCGCCCTGCTGGACTGGGGCCTGCGCCTGACCCTGATGCTGACCCTGCCAGCCTCCCTCGGGCTGGCCTTGCTGGCCGTCCCGCTGATCAGCACCCTCTTCCACCACGGCGCCTTCGGTGCCGAGGACGTGCTGCAGACCCGG
This sequence comes from Zoogloea sp., assembly GCA_009026175.1. GTDB lineage: Bacteria > Pseudomonadota > Gammaproteobacteria > Burkholderiales > Rhodocyclaceae > Zoogloea. The sequence goes on from WBTZ01000083.1 coordinate 15,171, forward strand.
ACCGCCCTGATGGCCTACAGCCTGGGCCTGACCGGCCTGATCCTGGTCAAGGTGCTGGCCCCCGCCTTCTACTCCCGCCAGGATGTGCGCACGCCGGTGCGCATCGGCATCATCTCGCTGATCCTCACCCAGCTCATGAACCTGGTCTTCATCGGCCCGCTGCAGCACGCCGGCCTGGCCCTGTCCATCGGCCTGGCCTCCTGCATCAATGCCGGCATGCTCTACCGGGGCCTGCGCAAGCGTGGTGTGTACAACCCGCTGCCGGGCTGGGGGCGCTTCACGGCCAAGCTGCTGGCGGCCCTGCTGGTGCTTGGGCTCGCCGTGTTCTTCACCTCGGGCAGTGACACCCAGTGGCTGCACATGGGCAGCGGCGAACGGGTCATCCGCCTGCTGGCACTGGTCGTCGGCGGAATCGGGGTGTATTTCGCGGTGCTGTACGCCCTGGGCTTCCGGGTCGCCGACTTCCGGCGCCGCAGCCACGCCTGAGCCCCCCTGCGCCGGCAGGAGCCGGCGGATTCAGGGCTGCCAGCCCGGGAGGCGGGCCGGCTCCAGCGGCAGCTCGAGATGCAGGTAATCCGGCAGGCCGTCCACAAATCGGGGCGGGTCTTCGCCGGCAATCAGGGGCCGGCACCAGGCCCGGAAGTCGTCGCTGACCCCGAAGCCGTCCTTCGCGATGAAGTCCGGCGGCAGCTTGCGCTCGAGGTTGGCCACCTTCTCGAAAGGCAGCTGGATGGTGCGCCAGCGGTAGGGATGGCCGGAGATCCGCCTGATGCCGATCACTCCGCAACTGCCCGCCAGCGCGCGCCTCACTGCGGCCTTCCCGACAGCGAAGGCCTGGGCCGTATCGGTCTTGGAAGCGATGTGACGGGCCGCCCGCTGCAGATAGTCGGCCACCGCGTAGTGCACCTTGTAGCCCAGGGTCGAGGCGATGCGGTCGGCGATCACCTCCCCGGCCCCACCCAGCTGGATGTAGCCCTTGTTCTCCCGCTGCATGGCGAGGATCTGGCCATCCGGCCCGCGGAGCCCCTCTGCCACCACGATGGCGCAGGAACCGACCCACTCCACCACCTCCCGCACCCGAGCCATGAAGGCCGGCTCGTCGAAGGGGACCTCGGGCAGCAGGATCAGGTGGGGGGCCTGCCCCGGGCTTTCCGCGGCCAGGGCGCAGGCCCCGGCCAGCCAGCCGGCGTTGCGCCCCATCACCTCGAGCACGAAGGCGCGCCCGCCCGAGGTGGTCATGGCCGCCAGGTCGAGCCCCACCTCGCGTACCGAGGTGGCCAGGTACTTGGCCGCCGAGCCGAAACCGGGGCAGCAGTCGGTATGCACGATGTCGTTGTCGATGGTCTTGGGCACCCCGACCACGGTCAGCGGATAGCCTCGGGCATCCGCTTCTGCCTGGATCTGGCGGCAGGTTTCCATGGAGCCGTTGCCGCCGTTGTAGAGGAAGCAGGCCACCTCGTGGGCGGCCAGCACGGCGAACAGACGGTCGTACTGGGCCGGGTTGCGCTCTGCCGGATCCAGGTCGAAGCGGCATGAGCCGAAAGCCCCACCAGGCGTCGCCCGCAGGCGTGCCAGGTCATCGTCGGAGATGCCGGCCGTATCCACCAGGGTTTCCCGCAACACCCCCAGAATTCCGTTACGGGCGGCCAACACCCGGCCGATCCGCTCCCCGGCCTCCCGGGCCGTGGTGATCACCCCGGCGGCGGACGCATTGATGACGGCGGTCACCCCGCCCGACTGCGCATACAGCAGATTCTTCGCCATGCCACCTCCCAAGCCCCTTGCGGGATCCGGAAACGCCCCCCACGCCCGATGCGGCGCGGCTCGCAGCCCCCTCAAGGGAGCGCTCTTTCCTGGGACGGCCCGGCGGAAAAACAAAGGGCCGACCTTTTCAGGCCGGCCCCGCGCGATGCTCGACCCAGCTTACTTCAATGCGTCGATGGCGCGGTCGCGAATCTCTTCGACCTTGCCCAGGCCGGCGATCTTGCGATACTTGGGCGCATTGGCATCGCCATTGGCCGCCCAGTCGGAGTAGTAGGCCACCAGGGGCTTGGTCTGGGAGTGGTAGACGTCCAGGCGTTTCTTGACGGTTTCTTCCTTGTCGTCGTCACGCTGGATCAGCGGCTCGCCGGTTTCGTCGTCCTTGCCTTCCACCTTGGGCGGGTTGAACTTGACGTGGTAGGTGCGGCCGGAAGCTACGTGCACCCGGCGACCGGACATGCGGCCGATGATCTCTTCATCGGGCACGTCGATCTCGAGCACGAAATCGATGGGCACGCCGGCAGCCTTCATGGCCTCGGCCTGCGGAATGGTGCGCGGGAAGCCGTCGAACATGTAGCCGGACTGGCAGTCGGCTTCCTTCAGACGGTCCTTGACCAGACCGATGATGATGTCGTCCGACACCAGACCACCTGCGTCCATGACCTTCTTGGCCTCGATGCCCAGCGGGGTGCCGGCCTTGACCGCGGCACGCAGCATGTCACCCGTGGAAATCTGCGGAATACCGAACTTTTCCTTGATGAAATTGGCCTGGGTACCTTTGCCGGCGCCCGGCGGTCCCAACAGAATCAGACGCATGTCATTCCCTCCTCTGGTTATTGTCGATGCGACATGGGATTGCGAAACTATCGCGAAACTTCCGCAAGGTCAAACACCCGGCGGACACGTTCCAAATCTTCGGCGGTATCCACGCCGGCGGGCGGCGCGTGATCCAGCACCATCACCCGGATGGGATATCCATGGGCCATGGCGCGCAGTTGTTCGAGAGCCTCCCACTGCTCCAGCGGCGACGGCGCCAGCGTGGAGTAGCGCTTCAGGAAGCCGGCCCGATAAGCGTAAAGGCCGATGTGGCGATAGGCCGGCAGGCCGGCCGGCAGCACGCTGCGATCGGCAGCAAAGGCGTCCCGCGCCCAGGGGATCGGCGCCCGTGAGAAATACAGGGCGCGATTGCGGGCATCCAGCACCAGCTTCACCACGTTGGGATTGAAGAACTCTTCCGGCGACTCGAGGGGATGGCAGGCCGTGGCGATGGCGGCCTCCGGATCGGCAGCCAGTTCGGCAGCGGCCTGGCCGATCAGCGCGGGCGGAATCAGCGGCTCGTCCCCCTGGACATTCACCACCACCACATCGTCGGACCAGCCCAGGCGGGTCGCCACCTCAGCCAGCCTGTCGGTGCCGGACGGGTGATCGGCTGAGGTGAGGATCACCTGCCCCCCGGCCTTCTCGACCACTTCGGCAATACCCTGGTGGTCGGTGGCCACCCACACCTCATCGGCACCGGCTTCCCGCGCCCGGTCCAGGACACGCAGGATCATCGGCTTGCCGATGATGTCCAGCAGCGGCTTGCCCGGCAGCCGGCTCGATGAATGCCGGGCCGGAACGACGATCTTGAAGCCCATGTTCAGCGCGACTGGGCGACTTCGTCGTCGGTGAGCGGGCGGGCTTCGTCCTCGAGCATCACCGGGATGCCGTCACGGATCGGATAGGCCAGGCGGGCGCTGACGCTCCACAGCTCCTGCTTGTCCCTGTGGAAGTCGAGCGGACCCTTGGTAATCGGGCACACCAGGATTTCAAGCAGTCGGGGGTCCATCAAGCTTCTCCACAATCAGTTCTGCCGCTCCCGGCGCAATCTGCACCCGGACCGGCCACACCCAGCACTCCGCTGGGGCGAAAGCCCGGCATTTTACCGCATCCTTCTCGGTCATCAGAAGCACATCACCATCCGGAATGCTCAGATCCTTCGCCGTGAAGACATGATGGTCCGGAAAGGGACGGCGTTCGATGCGCAGACCGAGGGCCTCGAGCTGCCGGAAGAAGCGCTCCGGCTGGCCGATGCCCGCCAGCGCGTGGACGCGCCGCCCCTGAAACGCCGCCGCCCGGCATCGCTCGGAGCGATCGGCGAGGCGCTCGAAGCACTCGCCCTCGAGATGGAAGGGAAACACCGGAACCGGCGTCAAGGCGGCCCGCAGGCCAGCTGACAGCGGGCCGTGAGCCAGCACCAGGGCGCTCCGGCGGGCCCGCCCCACCCCTTCCCGCAAGGGGCCTGCCGGCAAGGGCAGGCCGTTGCCGAGGGTCGCCTCGTCCAGCACCACCAGTTCCACATCCCGCGCCAGGCGATAGTGCTGCAGGCCGTCATCGGCGATCAGCACGTTCACATGGGGATGGGCCGCCAACAGGGCCCGCCCCGCGGCGGGGCGATCACGCCCGACAAACACCGGGCAGCCGGACAAGGCGGCCATCAGGACCGGCTCGTCACCGAACAGGGCCGGCTCACCGGCCGGATCGACCTCGGCCACGCCGTCCACCGAGCCGCCGTAGCCGCGGCTGACGATGCCCGGGCGATAGCCGCGGCGGCGCAGCTCAGCGGCCAGCCACAGGGCCACCGGGGTCTTGCCGCTGCCGCCGACGGCGATGTTGCCGACCACCACGACCGGCACCGGCAGGCGCTGCGCAGCCAGCAGGCCCCAGGCAAACAGCCGGCGACGCAGCCATGCCAGCCCGCTGAAGATCAGTGAAAGAGGGAGAAGACAGAAGGCCGGCACGCCCCGGTGCCGCCAGAAACCGGGGGCGCTGCGCGGCATCGGCGCGAAATCAGCGCTGGATCGCCTGGGTGGCGAAGGAGATATGCACCAGGCCGACCTGCTGGGCCGCCTGCATCACGTCGATGACGCGCTGGTGGGCCGCCTTGGCGTCGGCATTGATGATCACCACGGGATCCTTCGCGCCGGGTGACACCACGGCCTGCATGGCGGCAGCGATGGCGCCGATGCCGGAACCGCTGACCGGCCGCTTGTTGATCACCACCTCACCGGTCGCAGTGACCGCCACGTTGATCTCTGCCGGCTTGTCCGCCGAAGCCTGAGCATCGGCGGTGGGCAGGTTGATCTCGAGACCTGCGAAGCGCGAGTAGGTCGTGGTGAGCATCAGGAAGATGATGATCACCAGCAGGATGTCGATCATCGGGATCAGGTTGATCTCCGGCTCCTCGCGGGAGCGGCCACGGCCGAAATTCATGTCAGGACCTCAGCGACGATCGCCGTGGACGACTTCGACCAGGCGGATGGCCTGCTGCTCCATCTCGATCACCATGCCATCCACGGTGGACCGGAAGTGGCGCCAGAAGATCATGCTCGGAATGGCGATCACCAGGCCGAAGCCGGTGTTGTAGAGGGCGATGGAGATGCCGTGGGCCAGCTGCTGGGGGTTGGAGCCGCCCGGGGCCTGCGAGCCGAAGATCTCGATCATGCCCACCACGGTGCCGAACAGCCCCATCAGCGGACTGATCGAAGCGATGGTGCCGAGGGTGGTCAGGAAACGCTCCAGGTCGTGGCTGACTGCGCGACCGGACTCCTCGATGGACTCCTTCATGATCTCGCGGGAACTGCGGATGTTGCGCAGTCCGGCGGCCAGCACCCGGCCGAGGGGGGAGCTGAGGGCGACGCGGTTGATCATCTCGGGTGTCGGGGCAGCCTGGCGCAGCTCGCCCACCACCTTGTCGACCAGACCATCCGGAATGATGCGCTGGCGGCGCAGGGTGATCAGGCGCTCGATGATGAGTGCGGTGGCCACGATGGATGCAAACAACAACGGCCAGATCGGCCAGCCTGCGGCCTGGATGATGGCAAACACTCGAGCACTCCTGCGAATCGAATCAAGCTCGCGAATGTAACCCGCTCCGCCAGTGCTGGCAACATCGGGACGCACCCAGACAATCCACAAAATCTGTGGATAACTTTGTGGATTGATATCCGGGGACGCCCCTAAACCCGCAGTCTGTAAGGCTTTTTGGTTGTCGGATTAAAAATTAAGCCGCAGACACAATTCATTTAAATCAATGACTTACCATTTTTCTGGCAAGTCAAGCCCGAAAAACGGTTTTTTTTGTGAACGAAGCGCACGGTGTGGATTTCGGTAAAATCCGCCCCATGAATTTCCCTCAAAGCAGCGCTACGAAAGGGGCCCTGGGGGCCACCGGCGCTCCCGACGTCGTTACCGTGTCCTGGCTGAACCGGGCCGCCCGGGAGGCCCTGGAAGGCAGCTTCCCGCTGATGTGGATCGCTGGCGAGGTGTCGACCCTGACCCGTGCCGCCTCCGGGCATCTCTACTTCACGCTCAAGGACGAACAGGCCCAGGTGCGCTGCACCATGTGGCGCAACCGTGCCCAGACGCTCCCCTTCAAGGTCGAGCACGGCATGCGGGTCGAAGTGCGCGCGCTGGTCACCCTGTTCGAGCCACGAGGCGACTTCCAGCTCAGTGTCGAATCCATCCGCCAGGCCGGCATGGGCAATCTGTATGAAGCCTTCCTGCGCCTCAAGGCGCGCCTCGAGGCGGAAGGCCTCTTCGATCCGGCCATCAAGCGCACACCGCCGCCCTTCCCGCGGGGCATCGCCGTGGTCACCTCGCCCCAGGCCGCGGCCTGGCGGGACGTCACCGCCGCCCTCGCCCGGCGTGCCGCCCATGTGCCGGTGACCCTCTACCCCAGCCAGGTCCAGGGCGACACCGCGCCTGCCCAGATCGCCGCAGCCATCGGCCTGGCCGGCAGCCGGGCCGCCGCCGACGGAAACGACGTGCTGCTGCTGGTGCGCGGGGGTGGCAGCCTCGAAGACCTGGCGGCCTTCAATGACGAGCGGGTGGCCCGGGCGATCCGGGCCTGCCCGCTGCCCGTGGTGGTGGGCGTCGGCCACGAGACCGACATCGGCATCGCCGACTTCGCCGCCGACCTGCGTGCCGCCACCCCCACCGCCGCAGCCGAGCTGGTCACCGCCGCCTACATGGAGTGGCGGGAGCGCTCGGGGCAACTGGCGGTGCGCCTCAGGCGCGCGATGGAACGCCGCGTCGAAAGCGCCGCCCAGCGCCTGGACCGGGCCGCGGCCCGCCTGACCCACCCGCGTCAGCGGCTCGAAGGCAGCCGCCTGCGCCTGACGATCCTCGAGCAGGCCCTGCGCAGCCGCCTGGAGCGCCGCCTCGGCGACGGACGTGGC
>WBTZ01000084.1 GCA_009026175.1 Zoogloea sp.
CGCACGGTTTCCTGGTGACCAGCGACAGCGCCGACTTCGTCTACAAGACCACCGACTACTACGCCCCGGCGCATGAGCGCAGCCTGCTGTGGAACGACCCGGCGGTGGGCGTGGAGTGGCCGCTGGAAGGTGAGCCGCTGCTGTCGGCCAAGGACGTGGCGGGGAAGCCGCTGGCCGAGTGCGAGACCTTCGCCTGATCCGCCTCTGCCAAGCTCTCGCAGCCTGGTAATTATTTCTTTGTTGGTGTCATGAAGCCCGCGCGATAATGCGCGCCTGTCATTCCGCCCGTGGAGTTCCGCATGTCCCGTTCGCTCATTTACCTCGTTGCCGGCGCCCGTCCCAATTTCATGAAGATCGCGCCCATCGTGCGCGCCCTGCAGGCCCGCGCCGACCGCTTCGAGTTCCGGATCATCCACACCGGCCAGCACTACGACCGGGAAATGAGTGACGTGTTCTTCGACGAACTGGGGATCCCCAAGCCCGACTATCACCTCGAGGCCGGCGGTGGCAGCCACGCCACCCAGACCGCCAAGATCATGGTGGCCTTCGAGGAGATCTGCCAGAAGGCCCGCCCGGACTGCGTGCTGGTGGTGGGGGATGTGAATTCCACCCTGGCCTGCTCCATCGATGCCAAGAAGCTCGACATCCCGGTCGCCCACGTGGAGGCCGGCCTGCGCAGCGGCGACATGCGCATGCCCGAGGAGATCAACCGCCTGGTCACCGACAGCATCTCCGACTGGTTCTTCTGCACCGAGCCGGCGGGCGTGGACAACCTGCTGAAGGAGGGCAAGCGCCAGGAGGCCGTGTTCCATGTGGGCCACGTGATGGTGGACAACCTGCTCTACCAGCGCGACAAGCTCGATGCCTCCGACAAGAGCGGGATGGAGACCGAGGCCATCAAGGCCAAGTATCCCAAATATGGCGTGGTGACCCTGCACCGCCCCTCCAACGTGGACGATGAGGCCAACCTGCGTGGCATCGCCGGCGCGCTGAAGCAGATCGCTGTGGACCTGCCGCTGATCTTCCCGGTGCACCCGCGTACCCGCGGCAACCTGGAAAAATTCGGCCTCGACCTGGGCCCCAACGTGGTGCTGACCAAGCCCCAGTCCTACATGGAGTTCCTCAACCTGTGGAAGGATGCGGCCCTGATCATGACCGACAGCGGCGGCCTGCAGGAAGAAACCACGGCCCTCGGCATTCCCTGCCTGACGCTGCGCGAGAACACCGAGCGTCCGGTGACCCTCGACGAAGGCAGCAACGTGCTGGTGGGCACCGACCCTGCCCGCATCCTGGAAGAGGCTGCCAAGGTGCTGGCCGGCCAGGGCAAGCAAGGGCGTCGCCCGGTGCTGTGGGACGGCAAGGCCGCCGAGCGCATCGTGGCCGACCTGGACCGGCTGTTGCCCGCCTGATCGAATCGGGTCCGGGAAAGACAAAAAAGCCGCCTTTACGGCGGCTTTTTTACGTCCGGTCGGGGGCGCCGGTCAGGCTTTTTCTTCGCTGTTGCCTCCCAGCGGGGTGAACAGGGCATCCACGAATTCCTTCGCCCGGAACACCTGCAGATCGTCGATCTGTTCGCCCACACCGATGAAACGCAGAGGCTTGGGACACTGGCGGGCGATGGCGGCGACAACCCCTCCCTTGGCGGTGCCGTCCAGCTTGGTGACAACCAGGCCGGTCACGCCGATGGCGGAGTCGAAGGCCTTGACCTGCTGCAGGGCGTTCTGGCCGATGTTGGCATCCAGCACCAGCAGCACCTCGTGGGGGCCGGAAGGCTCGGCCTTCTGGATCACCCGGCGGACCTTGGCAATTTCTTCCATCAGGTGCAGCTGGGTCGGCAGGCGACCGGCCGTGTCGGCCAGTACGATGTCGATGTTGCGGGCGCGAGCGGCGCTGATCGCATCGAACACCACCGCGGCCGGATCACCGGACTCCTGGGCGATCACCGCCACGCCGTTGCGCTCGCCCCAGGTCATCAGCTGTTCGCGGGCTGCGGCACGGAAGGTGTCGCCCGCGGCCAGCAGCACGCTCTTGCCTTCGTTCTGGAAGTGCTTGGCCAGCTTGCCGATGGAGGTCGTCTTGCCGGAACCGTTGATGCCCGCGATCATGATGATGTAGGGCTTGTGGCTGCTGATCTCGAGCGGCTGCTCGAGGGGCGCGAGGATGCTCAGCAGGCCCTCGGCCAGGGCGCCCTGGAGCTGGTCGGCGGTCTCCAGCTTGTCGCGCTTCCAGCGCAGGCGCAGTTCCTTGAGCAGGTGCTGGGTGGCCTCGACGCCACAGTCGGCCATCAGCAGGGTGGTTTCCAGCTCTTCGAGGAGCTCCTCGTCGATCTTGCGGCGGGAGAACAGGCTGGTCAGGCCGCCGAGGCCGCCGCCGATCTGTTCGCGGGTGCGGGACAGGCCGGCCCGCAGGCGGTCCATCCAGGAGCGCTTCTTTTCGGGTTCGGGGGCTGCGGCTGCGGCCACCGGGGTACTTGCAACAGGCGCGGAGGGTGCCGCTGCGGCAGGCGCAGCGGGCGGGGGCGCCTCGGCGGCCTTGGCCTCGGGCGCCGGGGTTTCGCCGGGCTTGAGGGCTTTCTTCAGGAAACCAAACATGGGGTGGCGAGTCTGAGAGTGGGTCTATCGGGACGGGCCGGGAGCGCAATTGCCCGCCTTGCCCGGTTGGCCGGGCTGCCGGAATGCCGCTATGATGCCGCGCCACATGCCGGCCGGTGGCCACCATCCCTGAATTTTACCAGATGCTTCAACAGCCTATGATGAATCGCAGTGTGCGTATTGCCAGCTCGGTGCTGGCGCTTAGTGCGGCCCTGGTCACCCCGGCCTGGGCCAACCCCTTCGAGACGACGCTCCCCAATGGCATGAAGCTGATCGTCAAGGAGGACCGCCGGGCCCCCTCGGTGGTGCATATGGTCTGGTACAAGGTGGGCGCCATGGACGAGGTGGATGGCACCTCGGGCGTTGCCCACCTGCTGGAACACATGATGTTCAAGGGCACCCGGGCGGTCGGCCCGGGCGAGTTCAACAAGCGGGTGGCGGCTGCCGGAGGGCGGGACAACGCCTTCACCAGCCACGATTACACGGCCTATTTCCAGCAGGTCCCGAAGGAGGCGCTGGGCAAGATGATGGCCCTGGAGGCCGATCGAATGGCCAACCTCCGGGTGACCGAGGAGGGCTTCAAGAAAGAGATCGAGGTGGTCAAGGAAGAGCGCCGCCTGCGGACCGACGACAAGCCCCGCTCCCTGGTGGTCGAGCAGTTGATGGCCACGGCCTTCCAGGCACATCCCTACCGCCGGCCCATCATCGGCTGGATGAGCGACCTGGACAACATGACCGCCCAGGATGCCCGTGACTGGTATCAGCGCTGGTATGTGCCCAACAACGCCACCCTGGTGGTGGTGGGTGATGTGGATCACCAGGCGGTGTTCAAGGATGCCGCTGCCACTTACGGCAAGGTCAAGGCCCGTGCGCTGCCGGTCCGCAAGCCGCTCATCGAGCCGGAACAGACCGGTCCCCGCCGCACGGTGGTCAAGGCGCCCGCCGAGCTGCCCTACGTGGCGCTGGCCTGGCGCGTGCCGACCCTGCGCGACGTGAAGGCCGACGGCGATTTCTACGCCCTGCAGGTGCTCGCCGCCGTGCTCGACGGCTACGACGGGGCCCGCCTGGCGAAGAACATCGTGCGTGGCAGCCGGGTGGCGGTGACCGCGGGAGCCGGCTACGACGGCACGGCGCGCGGTGAGTCCTTGTTCTATCTCGACGCTGCGCCGGCGCCCGGCCAGACACCGGCCCAGGTAGAAGCTGCGCTCAAGGCGGAGATTACCCGCATCCAGACCGAAGGCGTGTCCGAAGAGGAGCTGCGCCGGGTCAAGGCCCAGGCGGTGGCGGGGCAGGTCTACAAGCGCGATTCTCTGATGGGCCAGGCCATGGAGATCGGCATGGACGAGATGGTCGGCCACTCCTGGAAGGACGACGCACTGATGCTCGAACGCATCCGCGCCGTCACCGCCGCCGAGGTGCAGGCGGTGGCGCGCAAGTACTTCCATGACGAGACCCTCACCGTCGCCCAGCTCGACCCCTTGCCGGTGGATCCCCAGGCTCGCGCCAAGGCTGCTGCGCCCCACCGTCACTGAACGTTCTCCGAATCCGAGGTTGATCGATGAGCTTTGAATACAAGCGTTACGGGGCAGCCCTGCTGCTGACCCTGGCGACCCTGACCGCCCATGCCGGTCTTTCCATCCAGAACTGGACCACCCCCAATGGCAGCCGGGTGTTCTTTGTCGAAAGCCGTGCCCTGCCCATCGTCGATGTACAGGTGGATTTCCGCGCCGGCGGCTCCGAGGTGCCGGCCGGCAAGGCCGGGCTTGCCGGGCTGACCCGTTCCCTGCTGGATGCGGGGGCGGGCGATCTGGACGAAGACGCCATCGCCAACCGCACGGCTGACCTGGGCGCGCAGATCAGTGGCGGCGTGGACATGGACCGCGCCTCCGTGTCCCTGCGCACCCTCAGCAGCCAGGCCGAGCGGGATGGGGCGGTGGACCTGCTGGCCACCCTGATCCTGCAGCCGAAGTTCCCGGCGGCCGCCGTCGAACGGGAGAAGTCCCGCAGCATCGCCGGCCTGAAGGAGTCCGATACCCAGCCCGACGCGATCCTGTCCCGCCGGTTTGCGGCGGCGGTGTTTCCCGATCATGCCTACGGGCGCCTGCCCACGGTGGACAGCGTGGGGAGCCTGACCCGCGACGAACTGGTGGATTTCCACCGTCGCACCTACACCGCCAACCGGGCGGTGGTGAGCATCGTCGGGGATGTTTCCCGCGCCGAGGCTGAAGCCATCGCCCTGCGCCTGACCGCCGGGATGCCGGCCGGTGAGCCGATCCCCGTCGCGGTGGCCGGCAAGCAGCCCGAGCGCCAGACGATCCGTGTGGCGCACCCCTCGGCCCAGGCCCACGTGGCGATCGGCCAGCCGGGCATCAAGCGCGGCGATCCGGACTTCTTCCCGCTGATGGTCGGCAACTACATCCTTGGCGGCGGTGGCTTCGTCTCGCGCCTGACCGCCGAGGTGCGCGAGAAGCGTGGCTATGCCTACAGCGTGTATAGCTACTTCTCGCCCCAGCGGGAACCGGGCCCCTTCCAGATCGGCCTGCAGACCAAGGGCAGCCAGGCGGATGACGCCCTCAAGGTGGTGGCGGAGACCCTCGAGGCCTTCCTGGCCAAGGGGCCGACGGAGGCAGAGCTGAAGGCCGCCAAGGAGAACCTGATCAACGGCTTTGCCCTGCGCCTCGACTCCAACCGCAAGATGCTCGAGCAGGTGGCCGTGATCGGTGGTTTCGGCCTGCCGCTGGATTACCTGGACACTTATCGTGACAGGGTCAAGGCGGTCACCGCCGAGCAGATCCGCGAGGCCTTCCGCCGCCACGTTTCGGCGGAGCGGATGGTGACCGTGGTGGTCGGTGGCGATGGCGACAAGGGCGCCGCGGCCAAGGGCGGAGCTGCGCGTTGAGCCGCATCCGCATCATCGGGGGGGCGTGGCGCTCCCGCCTCATCGACGTGAGCACCGTCAAGGGGCTGCGACCCACGCCGGACCGGGTGCGTGAGACCTTGTTCAACTGGCTCGGTCAGGACATGGACGGCCTGCGCTGCCTGGATCTCTTTGCCGGCAGCGGCGCCCTGGGTTTTGAGGCGGCCTCGCGGGGGGCCGCCTCGGTTACGATGGTCGAGCAGGATCCGGTCGCCTGGGCGGCCTTGCAAGCCAACGCAAAAACCCTTCAGGCGTCGTGTGTACAGCTTGTGAGGGGCGATGCGCTAAAATTCGCCAGTTCCGCTGTTCAGCCTTTCGATGTGGTCTTCCTGGACCCGCCCTACCGGGCCGGCTGGATCGAGCGGATGGTGCCGCTGCTGCCGAAGCTCCTCACCGAAGAGGGGCGGGTCTACGTGGAAGCGGAGTACAAGATCGAAAACATCGACCGATTGACGCGAATCAAGCACGGTACGGCCGGGCAGGTGTATTACCACCTCTTTGCCGCCAGCGCCTGAATCCCGCGCGGTTGCTCCGAGAGGGAAGGGCTGGAACATGAGGGATGGTGTCGCGGTATATCCGGGGACTTTCGACCCCTTCACCCGTGGTCACGAAGATCTCGTGCGACGGGCCGCCCGGCTTTTCGAGCGGGTGATCGTGGGCGTCGCGGTGAGCGGCGGCAAGGGGCCCATCTTTTCGGTTGAAGAGCGGGTCGAGATTGCGCAGGAGGTGCTCGCGCCTTATCCGAACGTGGAGGTCCAGGGCTTTTCCTGCCTGCTGATGGATTTCCTGCACAAGAACGATGCGCGGGTGATTCTGCGCGGCCTGCGCGCCGTCTCCGACTTCGAGTACGAATTCCAGATGGCGGGCATGAACCGCAAGCTCTATCCTGACGTGGAAACCGTGTTCCTGACCCCCGCCGACGAGTACATGTTCATCTCAGCGACCATGGTGCGCGAGATCGCGCGGCTGGGGGGTGACGTGAGCAAGTTCGTGCAGCCGGGCGTGTATGACCGGCTGTGCCTGAAGATCAACAAACAGCAACAAGTAACGAGGAAGTAAAGCAAATGGCTTTGATGATTACCGACGAGTGCATCAACTGTGACGTCTGCGAGCCGGAATGCCCGAATGGTGCCATTTCCCAGGGCGAAGAGATCTACATCATCGATCCGAACAAGTGCACCGAATGCGTCGGCCACTTCGATGAGCCCCAGTGCCAGCAGGTCTGTCCGGTGGATTGCATTCCCTTCAATCCGGAGCACCCGGAGAGCAAGGATGACCTGATGGAGAAGTTCCTGAAGCTGACTGCCGAAAAGTAACTGCCGCCGCTGTCAGGACAACGGGGCCGGACGCACCGCAAGGTGCCTCCGGCCCCGTTTGCTCTTGCGGCCTCAGGCGGCGAGGGCGGCCGGTGCGTCAGTGGTCGAGAAGGTATTGCCCAGAGACTTGTCGATGCGGGCGGCCAGCTGGTTGAGCTGGGCCAGCTGCCGGACCAGCAGGTCCTCTGCCTGCTGCAGCTCGCGCACCCGGTCTTCCAGGGTGTCGGTGGCCTGGTGGATGCGCTTGACGCTCTCCAGGCGCCGCTTGAGCTGCAGCTGGTATTCCCGCACCTGGGTCTCGAGGGGGGCCATCACCGCGCGCAGCCACTGCTCCGCATCCCGGTTGGCGATCTCGAAGGTGCGGCGGGCCTGCACGGCCACGGTCTCGAAGAACTTCTGGGTCAGGGTGTGCTTCTCGGTGGTGACGATGGTCAGCACGGTGTTGAACTGGTTGTTGAAGGCCTCCTCCAGCCGCTCGATCTCCTTCTCGTAGCGGAGCGTTGAAAAGGCCGTGGGCGCCGCCAGCTTGAGGCCGTGTTCGACGGTGAAGCGCTTGTACATGGCGTCGAGCATCCGGGAGATCTCGCTGATCTCGTCGGTGGATTTCTTCAGGTTGCCGCGCAGGTGGGCAAAGAAGCCCTTCATCGCGCCCCGCAGGCCGCGGGAGAAGGCCGCGTCGAGCATGGCCTCGCGGGTGCGCCTGGTCTCGTCGCGCAGGGCGTCGAGGCCCAGGTGGCCGAAGAGGTTGTTGGAGAGGCTCGAGAAGACGCTGCGCACTGCGTAGTACTTCTGCAGGCCCTGCTCGAACTCGTCCTTCTCAGAGCGCACCTTGCGCATCATGTATTCGATGACGTTCTGGTTCTTGCCGCGCAGGTCGGTGAGCTCCTGGAGCTGCTCGCGCAGGCCGCTGAGGCGGGCATTGAGCAGTTCGCGGCTGCGTCCGACGATGTCCGCCACGTCACCCTGGGTGTTGTCCCGCACGATGTCGCGCTTGGTGGGCAGCAGCTCGGTGGACAGGGCTTGTTCGAGCTGGACGATGCGGCTGCGCTCGAGCAGGGCGTCGTCGTCGTTGACCTTGGCCACCAGGCCCTTTTGCGCGGAGACGGGGTAGACCTGCGAAGGGTCGATGTCCAGGGTGGTGGCCACGCTGGCTACCTGCCCGGAGATTTCCCGCTCGATCTCGGCTTCGCTGCGCAGGCCGTCCCACAGGCCGTCGATCTTGTTCAGCGCGACGATGCGGCCCCGCTGCCGGCGGCCGGCATTGACGTGCTCGCGCCAGACGGCCAGGTCGCTCTGGGTCACGCCGGTGTCGGCGGCCAGGATGAACAGCACCGCGTGGGCGTTGGGCAGCAGGTTGAGGGTCAGCTCGGGTTCGGCGCCGATGGCATTGAGGCCCGGCGTGTCGAGGATGACCAGGCCCTGTTCGAGCAGCGGGTGGGGGAACTGGATGATCGCGTGACGCCAGCGGGGGATCTCGAGCTTGCCCTCGGCATCGGGGCGGATGCCGCGGTCGCCGCTTTCGTCGATCGGAAAGCCCAGCTCCTCGGCCTCCTGCTGCGTGACCAGGCGGGTTTCACCGACCTGGGCCAGCGCCTGCTGAAGGCTCTCTGCCGAGCGGGTGTCCAGGGGGCGGACCTGCCATTCTTCGGGGTAGCGCTTGAGCTCGGTGATGCTCGCGTTGGTCTTGCGGCTTTCGATGGGCAGCAGGCGGATCTCGGGGCTGTCGCCTTCCTTCCACTGCAGCTCGGTCGGGCACATGGTGGTGCGGCCCGCGCTGGAGGGCAGGATGCGGTTGCCGTAGCCCGCAAAGAAGACGGCGTTGATCAGCTCGGACTTGCCCCGCGAGAACTCGGCCACGAAGGCCACCACCAGCTTGTCCTCGCGCAGGCGGTCGAGGAGGTATTGCAGGCGCAGGTCGGATTGGGCATCGCCGATCTCGTTCTGCTGCAGCCATTTGCGAAGGTCGCCGATCCCGGCGGCAACGTCTCCTCGCCACTGGGTGTAGGCAGAGAAGTGATCAGCGAGCATGTGGGCGTCTTTCACGGGCGTGTTTCCTGGACATGGCGCCGCTTCGCCGGCGGCTTGTCGATATTGTTAGCATAAACGGGATTGCGTCTGACCGAAACATTCTCAGCGCTGGCAGCGGGGGCAGTAGAAGGTGGCACGCTGCCCCATGATGCGCTTCCGGATCGGTGTATGGCACCGCCGGCAGTCCTCGCCGTCCCTGCCATACACAAAGTACTGCTGCTGAAAGTAGCCCGGCGAGCCGTTGCTGCCCACGAAGTCCCGCAGCGAGCTGCCGCCCGCGGCGAGGGCGTCGCGCAAGGTCTCGCGGATGCATTCGGCCAGCCTGGCGCAGCGGCGGGGCCCCAGTTCGCCCACCGGCGTGACCGGGTCGATGCCGGCCCGGAACAGGCTCTCCGACGCGTAGATGTTGCCGATCCCTACCACCCGGGTGGCGTCCATCAGGAACAGCTTCACCGGTGTGGCCCGCCCGCGGCTGGCCCGGTGCAGCCAGGCGCCGTCGAAAGCGTCGTCGAGGGGCTCGATGCCCAGGTGGGCCAGCAGGGGATGTTCTCCGTCCCCCGCCTGCCACAGCATCAGGCCGAAGCGCCGGGGGTCGCGCAGGCGCAGGGCTCGCTGGCCGAAGAGGATATCCACGTGATCATGCTTGCCGGGGGCCTCGTCTCCGGGAACGATGCGCAGACTGCCGGACATGCCCAGGTGGATCAGCAGGCGACCGGCCGGAAAGTGCAGCAGCAGGTACTTGGCACGGCGCGCTACGCCGAGCAGGGGCTGGCCTGCCAGCAGCAGGTCCAGATCCGCCGGGATGGGGTGGCGCAGGCGTGGCTGGCGGACGATGGCGCCGTCGCAGCGGTGGCCCTCGAGCTCGGGGGCGATGCCCCGGCGGGTCGTTTCAACTTCAGGTAATTCGGGCATCTCGGGGGCCTGGGGGCTGGCTTGCTGGGCTGTGGGAAAGCGCCTAACATCGGCGAACCCTATTGTAGCGGCGCGATCCAACAGCGGGACCCGACGTCGCATGCCTTTAGGAATGCGGGGCGACGGGACCTCGTGCGTTTTTGCTGAGAATTTCATGAAGCCCATCTTTCGAGCCGCCCTCTCCCCCCGTCTCCTGGCGGTACTGCTGTCTGCCGGCTTGCTCGCCGGGGCTGCCCGGGCCCAGCAGCCTCCCGCTGAGGAGGAGGTGCAGGCCGGCGGGCCGGCCACGGTCTATCCGGCCCAGGAGCTGACGCCGCAGATCATCTACCAGATGCTGCTTGCAGAAATTGCCGCAGCCCGGTCCCAGCCGGTCATGGCCGCACGGTCCTACATCGATCTCGCGCAGCGGACCCGGGATGCGCGGATCGCCCGGCGGGCCGCCGAGATTGCGCTGTTCGCCCGCCAGGCGGAGCTCGCCGGCGAGGCTGCCCGCCTGTGGCTGGACCTGGAGCCGGCTTCGGTCCAGGCCCAGCAGCTGGTCTCGGGGACCCTGGTCAATCAGGCCCGCTTCGACGAGCTCGAGACGCAACTCGCCGCCACCCTGGCCCGCCAGGGGGACAACATCGGGCCCGCCCTGATGAGCCTGAACCGGGGGCTGGCCCGCATTCCGGACAAGGATTTGATCCGGCGTCTCGTCACTCAGCTGACCGAGCCTTACCTGCAGCAGCCGGAGGCGCATTTTGCGCGGGCCAATGCGGCTTTCGTCGCGGGGGATTCCGCTGCCGCCGCCGTGGCCCTCGATGACGCCCTTCGCCTGCGTCCCGACTGGGAGCAGGCAGTCATCCTGAAGGCCCAGTTCCAGCAGGAGGCCGCGCCGGGTTCCGGTATCCAGACGCTGCAGGACTATCTTGGAGCCCATCCTGAGGCCCGTGAGGTGCGTTCAGCGCTGGCGCGCCTGCTCGTCGGTGCCAGGCAGTTCGGTCCGGCGAGGCAACATTTCGAGGCGCTCCTGAAGGGGGCGCCGGACGACAAGGATCTGCTCCACGCGGCGGGCTTGCTGGCGCTTCAGGCCGGGGACGGGGTGGTGGCTGAAGCGCACTTCCGGCGCCTGCTGGCCCTGGGTTTCGCTGAGGCCGATACGTTGCGCATGTACCTTGGCCAGATTGCCGAGGATGCCCGCCGGCCCGATGATGCGATTGGCTGGTACAAGGAGATTGCGCCCGGCGCCCGTTATGCGGCGGCGCAGGGCAAGGTGGCCCAGCTCCTTGCCGCGCGGGGGCACCTTGCCGAGGCGCGGCAGCTGCTGCAGGAGCGCGCCCGTGAGGCGGCGCCCGCCGAGCGGAGCCAGTATGTGCTGGGCGAGGCGCAGTTGCTCCGGGATGCCGGCCGCGACGAGGAAGCGTTCGATGTGCTGGATGCAGCCCTGCTCGCCAATCCGGACAGTCCCGACTATCTCTACGAGTCCGCCCTGATGGCCGAGCGCCTGGGGCGGCCCGAGGTCATGGAGGGGCGTCTGCGCAAGCTGATCGCCCTCAAGCCGGATCACGCCCACGCCTACAATGCCCTGGGCTATTCCCTGGTGGAGCGCAACCTGCGGCTCGACGAGGCCGAGGCACTGATCCGCAAGGCGCTCGAGCTGGCGCCGAACGATCCCTTCATCGTCGACAGCCTGGGTTGGGTCCTCTACCGCAAGGGGGATCTCGGCGGCGCCCTGGAGCGGCTGCGCACGGCCTATGAAACACGCCCCGATCCGGAGATCGCCGCCCACCTGGGCGAGGTCCTGTGGATGCTCGGGCGCCGGGACGAGGCCGCCCGCACCTGGAAGGATGCTGCGCGGGAACATCCGGGCAATGCCGTCCTGGGTGAGGTCATCAAGAAGTTCAAGCCTTGAGGCCCCTGGTTCTACTGTGGGCCGCTGCGCTGGCGGGCTGTGCCCTGCAGCCCGTTGGTGGGCCGCCCGTCGCCCTGCGTGCCGCTGCCGAGCTGGCGTCCTTCCAACTGGAGGGGCGCCTGCAGGTCCGGGATGGGGAGCGCCAGGCTGTGGCCGGCCTCAGCTGGCTGCACGGCCCCGAAGGCGATGAATGGTTGCTGACGGGCCCCCTGGGGCAGGGGCTGGCGCGTATCGACGCGCAGCCCGGCCGGGCCCGCATGACCCTGGCCGACGGCCGCCGTCTGGAGGCTTCTGGCGCTGCCGAGCTCGCCGAGGCGGCGCTGGGGGTGGCTGCCCCCTTCGCCGAGATGCCCTTGTGGGCCACCGCGCGGATCCGGCCCGGCGCCGAGGTCCGGGAGGTGGACTCCGCCGGCCGGCCCCGCCGCGTGGTCGATCGTGGCTGGACCATCGAATACACCGAATATGTGGGGGAGGGGCCTGACGACCTCCCCCGCAAGATCGACGTCCATCGCGGCGATACCCGCCTGCGCCTGATCGTTGATGCCTGGAGCCCTTGATCTCATGCACTTCGCCGATACCTTCCTGCCGGAGCGGGCCTGCGTTCCCGCTCCCGCCAAGATCAATCTCTTCCTTCATATCGTGGGGCGCCGCCCGGATGGCTATCATCTGCTGCAGACGGCGTTCCGCCTGATCGACTGGGGTGACGAGATCACCCTGGAGCGCCGCGCCGACGGCCTCATCCGGCGCACCAGCGATGTGCCCGGCGTGCCCCCCGAGTCGGATCTGGTGGTGCGCGCCGCACGTGCCCTGCAGGCCGCAAGCGGCGCCACGTGGGGAGCGGACATCGGCGTCCTGAAGCGCATTCCGATGGGCGGCGGGCTGGGGGGCGGGAGCTCCGATGCGGCCTCTGTCCTGATCGCCCTCAACCGGATGTGGGGCTGCGGCCTCTCCCGCGCCCGCCTGCAGGAGATCGGGCTCGGGCTGGGGGCCGACGTGCCTTTCTTCATCTTTGGAGAGACCGCCTTCGCAGAGGGCGTGGGGGAGGCGCTGCAGCCGCTGAGCGTGCCGCCGGCCTGGTATGTGATGGTGGCGCCGGACGCTTTTGTGCCCACCGCTGAAATTTTTTCCGATCAGGAGTTGACACGCGATAGTGAAATCCTAATAATGCGGGCCTTCGCGATGCACACAACGCGAAACGACATGCAGGCGGTAGTCTGCAGACGGTTTCCGAAAGTGGCTGAGTCGCTGGTCTGGTTGTCCCGCTACGGGGCGGCAAGAATGAGTGGTTCAGGGGCTTGCGTGTTTGCTCCTTTCGATTCGAAAGAGCAGGCAGAGCAGGTCGCAGCAGCCGCCCCGCAGGGCACGAAGGTCTGGGTAGCCGAAGGGCTCGACAGACACCCCCTGCAGGAATGGGTTGTGTAAGGCGCGAAACGATTTCTTGGGGAGTCGCCAAGTTGGTCAAGGCACCGGATTTTGATTCCGGCATTCGAAGGTTCGAATCCTTCTTCCCCAGCCAAATTCAGCGGGCAGGCCGAAAACCTGCCCGTTTTGTTTTAAGCTGTACTTCACTGCAGTAACGAGAGGTGATCATGGCTTCGGGCAGCCTGATGGTTTTCACCGGCAACGCCAATCCCAAACTGGCCGCGGACGTGGTTCGCCGCCTTGGGAAATCCCTGGGTTCCGCCACTGTTGGGCGTTTCTCGGACGGCGAGGTCAATGTCGAACTTCTCGAGAATGTGCGCGGCAAGGACGTCTTCGTCCTCCAGCCGACCTGCGTTCCCACCAACGATAACATCATGGAATTGCTGATCATGGTGGATGCGCTGAAGCGGGCTTCCGCCGGGCGTATCACTGCAGCGATTCCCTACTTCGGCTACGCCCGTCAGGACCGCCGTCCCCGTTCGGCCCGTGTGCCCATCACCGCCAAGGTGGTGGCCAACATGCTCCAGGCGGCCGGCGTCCAGCGCGTCCTCACCGTCGACCTGCACGCGGACCAGATCCAGGGCTTCTTCGACATTCCGGTGGACAACATCTACGCCGCCCCGGTGCTGCTGGCCGATCTGGAAAAGCAGAAGTACGAAGACCTGATGGTCGTGTCGCCCGACGTGGGCGGCGTGGTCCGGGCGCGTGCCTTTGCCAAGCGCCTCGAGTGCGATCTGGCCATCATCGACAAGCGTCGTCCCAAGGCCAACGTGTCCGAGGTGATGAACATCATCGGTGAAGTGCAAGGCCGGACCTGCGTGATCATGGACGACATCGTCGATACCGCCGGCACCCTTTGCAAGGCCGCCCAGGCACTCAAGGAAAACGGCGCAAAGCGCGTGATGGCCTACTGTACCCACGCGGTGCTGTCCGGCCCGGCGATCAGCCGTGTCAATGAGTCCGACCTGGACGAGCTGGTCGTCACCGACACCATCCCGCTGTCGGACGAAGCCAAGGCCTGCAAGCGGATCCGTTCCGTTTCCATCGCCGAACTGCTGGCCGACACGATCCTGCGGATCAGCAACGAAGAGTCGGTGAGCTCGCTGTTCAGCGAGTAAGTCGCACGCATCTCGAGCCGGAGGCCCCCTGGGTTTGCCGGCTTTTTTCAGCCCTTCTGGTCGCGGAGGGGCTTTTTAACTGGAGTAGTAGAAATGACCATTCAATTCAACGCCAAAACGCGTGAAAAGCAGGGTTCGAGTGCGAGCCGCCGCCTGCGTCGCGCCGGCAGCGTGCCCGCCATTGTTTACGGCACCAGCGCACCCGTGCAGATCGAAGTCGATCACAACGAGATCTTCCACGCCCTGCGCAACGAAGCCTTCCACTCGTCCGTGCTGAGCATGATCCTGGACGGCACCGCCCAGTCCGTGATCCTCAAGGACACCCAGTGGCACCCGTACAAGCAGCAAGTGCTGCACATGGACTTCCAGCGCGTCGATGCGTCCCACAAGATCCACGTGAAGGTGCCCCTGCACTTCGTGAATGCCGACATCGCTCCGGGCGTCAAGCTCGAAGGCGGCATGGTCTCCCACCCGCTGACCGAACTCGACCTGGAATGCCTGCCCGGCGACCTGCCCGAGTTCATCGAAGTGGACCTGAAGGACCTGAAGAGCGGTTCCTCCATCCACGTGTCCGCGCTGACCCTGCCGAAGGGCGTGAAGGCCCTGACCCACGGTGAAGATCCGGTCGTGGCGACCATCCTGGCCGTCCGCGGCAGCGACGACGCCGAAGAAACCCCGGCGGCCTGATCGCCCCCAGGGTTGTTGGAGCGCTGACGCATGAGCCAGCCTGCACCCAAGCTCATCGTCGGCCTCGGCAACCCGGGTGCCGAATACTCCGAAACCCGGCACAACGCCGGGTTTTGGTTTTGTGAGCGCCTTGCCCGCGAACTGGGCAGCTCCTTCAGCAAGGAAGCCCGCTTTCATGGCCTCGCGGCCAATGCCCGCAACGAAGGTGTCTGGCTGCTGATGCCGCAGACCTTCATGAACCGCTCCGGCCAGTCTGTGGCGGCGCTGGCGCGCTTCTATCGCATCACCCCGGCCGAAATCCTCGTTGTCCACGACGAACTCGACATTCCTCCCGGTCAGCTCCGCCTCAAGTTCGGTGGCGGCATGGGGGGGCACAACGGCCTCAAGGACATCACCGCACACCTCGGCACCCAGGATTACTGGCGCCTGCGCATCGGCATCGGTCATCCGGGCGATCGCAACGAGGTGGTCAATTTCGTGCTCAAGCCGCCCCGGCGCGAAGAAGCGGCCCTCATCGACGAGTCCATCGACCGCGCCCTGCTGGGTTGGCCCCTGATCGCCAAGGCCGACTGGAACGGCGCGACCCAGCGCCTCAACGCCCGTCCTGCCGCGGCCAAGCCCGGCGCCTGATTTCCTCCCTGGAAACTTAAAGCCCTCCTGCCGCTTGCCGTTGACCATATACAACGACAACGGGCC
The DNA here is from genome assembly GCA_009026175.1 of Zoogloea sp. Classification (GTDB taxonomy): domain Bacteria; phylum Pseudomonadota; class Gammaproteobacteria; order Burkholderiales; family Rhodocyclaceae; genus Zoogloea. The sequence goes on from WBTZ01000084.1 coordinate 15,579, forward strand.
GGATCGCCTGGCGAACGGCCGCCAAGAGGATTTGATAATGCGCAAGCTTGCGGATACACCCATATGGCTTCGTCTCACCGGGGCCATATGGTTGATGCTCGTCATCGCCTGGGGAGGCATGATCGTCTGGGAGACTCAGGTCAATCGTGATACTGCGATTGCCCAGGCTCAGGATTTTGCCCACAGCGTCCACGAAATGACCATGGCCGGCCTGACCGGCATGATGATCACCGGAACAGTAGGGCAGCGCGAGGTGTTTCTGGACCAGATCAAGCAGTTGTCCATCATCCAGGACCTGGTCGTTATCCGCGGTGAAGCCGTCAGCAAGCAGTTCGGAGCGGGCAATCGCCCCCAGCCCGCGTTGGATGAAGACGAGAAGGCTGCGCTTGGCAGTGGCAAGGAGGTCATCCGGGTCGAGCGCGACCCCCAGCATGGTGAGTACCTGCGGATGGTCAAGCCGGCCCTGGCCGCGGAGAATTACCTGGGCAAGAACTGCATGGGCTGTCACCAGGTGACGGCCGGGACGCCGCTGGGGCTGGTCAGCATGAAGATCTCCCTGGACAAGGTGAATGCCGCCGTGGATGCGTTCATGTGGAAGAGCATCATCGCCGCCCTGGTCGTCTCCTTGCCCTTGATCCTGTTCGTGGTCATGTTCATCCGCCGCTTCGTGGTCACTCCCCTGGAGGCGATGAACTCCAGTCTCGAGGAGATCGCCAAGGGCGAGGGGGACCTGACCCGGCGGCTTGCCGTTGCCGGGCGTGACGAGATCGGGCGTACCGCCGCTACCTTCAACGAGATGCTCGGCACCATTGCCCAGCTGGTTCGCCAGGTCTCCGAGTCGGCCTCGCGGGTCACCGGGTCAGCCCACCAACTGTCGGCCAGCGCCGGGCGGGTGGCTGAAGGCTCCCATAATCAGAACGCGCAGTCGGTCAATGCTGCAGCTTCGGTCGAGCAGATGGCGGCCAACATCGCCAGTGTGGCGACGGGGGCCGAGCGCGTGCATCAGCGCTCCCAGGAGAGCCTGAGGCGCGCCCACGAGGGCAGCAAGACGCTGGAGTCCTTGGTGGCCGAGGTGAGTCACGCCGAGGATGCGGTCCGGCAGATGGCCGACTCGGTGGAGCAGTTCGTGCAGTCCACCACCTCTATCACGGCCATGACCCAGGAAGTCCGGGATATTGCCGAACAGACCAATCTGCTGGCCCTCAATGCAGCCATCGAGGCTGCCCGTGCCGGCGAGCAGGGGCGTGGCTTCGCGGTCGTGGCGGATGAGGTCCGCAAGCTGGCCGAGAAGTCGGCACGCTCTGCCGGAGAAATCGATGCAGTGACCTCCACCCTCAGCAAGCAATCGGTGGCTGTTCGCGAGTCCATCCACCGCGGGCTCGATCACCTGGCTTCGAGCCGCAGCGCAGTGGGGGTCGTGTCCGGCACCATCGCAGCTGCCAACGAGTCTGTGGTAGAGGTCGGGCAAGGTCTCGACGAGATTGCCGAGGCGACCGAGCAGCAGCGCGCTGCCAGCGCGGCGCTGGCCAACAGCATCGACAACATCGCCGCCATGGCCAGGGAAAACAACGAGGCGGTCGAGGCGACGGCGAGCGCCGCAAGGGATATGGAAGAGCTTGCCGGCCAGCTGCAGCAGACCGTTTCCCGCTTCAGGGTTTGACACTGCAGGGGCGGCTTCAGCCGCCCGCAGGTGCCTGATCTGATTCCGCAGGCGGCTGAAGCCGCCCCTGCATCCATGAAGCCCCCGGCGATAGTGCCGGGGGCTTGCCTAGCGGATGCCCGCGCGGTGGATCAGGGCCTGGATCTCGCCGACGATGCCGCGCCGGAAGGCCAGCACGCAGATCACGAAGATGGCTCCCATGATCACGGTGACCCACGAACCGACCTTGTCGGCCAGTTCGTTCTGCAGCGTGATGATGGTGGCCGAGCCCACGGCCGGGCCGAGGATGGTGCCGAGCCCGCCGAGCAGGGTCATCAGGACGACTTCGCCGGAGGTGTGCCAATGCACGTCCGACAGGGAGGCCAGCTGGAAGATCAGGGTCTTGGTGGCGCCCGCCAGGCCGGCCAGGGAGGCCGAGATGATGAAGGCGGTCAGCTTGAAGCGGCTCACGTCATAGCCCAGGGAGATCGCCCGCGGCTCGTTCTCGCGGATGGCCTTGAGGATCTGCCCGAAGGGCGAATGGATGGTCCGGTAGATGATGAAGAAGCCGACGCTGAAGACGGCATACACCAAGTAATACATGGCGATGTTGTCGGACAGGTCCACCACCCCGAAGAGGTGGCCGCGGGGCACGCCCTGCAGGCCGTCCTCGCCGCCCGTGGCCTTCACCTGCAGCACGATGAAATAGACCATCTGGGCCAGCGCCAGCGTGATCATCGCGAAGTAGATGCCGGTGCGACGGATCGCCAGCACACCGAAGACCCAGCCGAGCAGCCCGGCAGCAACGGTACCCGCCAGGATGCCGACTTCCGGGGTGACGCCGACATCCCGCACCATCAGGCCGCAGACGTAGCCGGCCGTGCCCAGGAAGGCCGCGTGCCCGAAGGACAGCAGGCCGGCGAAGCCGAGCAGGAGGTTGAAGGCGCAGGCGAACAGGGCGAAGCAGAACAGCTTCATCAGGAAGGTGGGATAGATCGCAAAAGGGGCGATCAGGCCGACGATGAAGAGCCCGGTGTAGAGGATCTCGGGCTTGATCAGGGTGGTCGTTTGGCTCGGGGTGCTCATGGTGTGCGCATGCTCCTTGTATTCAGGCCTTGCCGAACAGGCCCGCAGGCCGCACCAGCAGGACGATGACCATGATGACGAAGACGACGACGGCGGAGGCTTCCGGGTAGAAGACCTTGGTCAGCCCCTCGATCAGCCCCAGACCGATGCCGGTGACGATGGAGCCGAGGATGGAGCCCATGCCGCCGATCACCACCACGGCGAAGACCACGATGATCAGGTTGGAGCCCATCAGCGGATTGACCTGGAAGACCGGGGCCGCCAGCACGCCGGCAAATGCCGCCAGGGCCACTCCGTAGCCATAGGTGAAGGTGATCAGCAGCGGCACGTTGATGCCCAGGGCCTGCACGATCTGAGGGTTCTCGGTGCCGGCCCGCAGGTAGGCGCCGAGCTTGGTCTTCTCGATCATGAACCAGGTCCCGAAGCACACCGTGAGGGCGGCCACGACGACCCAGGCGCGGTAGATCGGCAGGAACATGAAGCCCAGATGGATGCCGCCGGAGAGGGCTTCGGGGACTTCGTAGGATTCGCCGGAGATGCCGAACTGGTCGCGGAAGATGCCCTCGATGATCAGTGCCAGGCCGAAGGTCAGCAGCAGTCCGTAGAGGTGGTCGAGCTTGTACAGCTTGCGCAGCATGGTCCGCTCGAGGATCACGCCGAACAGGCCGACGAGCAGCGGGGCGGCGATCAAGGCCACCCAGTAGTTGATTTCGAAGCGGGTCAGGGCCAGCCACGCAATGAAGGCGCCCATCATGTACTGGGCCCCGTGGGCGAAGTTGATGATGTTGAGCAGGCCGAAGATGATGGCCAGGCCCAGGCTGAGGATTGCGTAGAAGGAGCCGTTGATCAGGCCCACCAGCAACTGGCTGCCCAGCAGGGCGGTCGGGACGCCGAGGATTTCCATGGGTCACTCCATTCCCGGCGCGCCGGAGGGGCGCGCCGGGGATCGTGGTTGCGTCGGGAGGCGCTTACTTCTTGATCAGGGCGCAGCGGGACTGGGACAGGGGCTGGAAGGCCTCGGCCGCCGGGATGACCTGGCGGACGTGGTAGTAGTCCCACGGGTACTTGGACTCGGCGGGCTTCTTCACCTGCATCAGGTACATGTCGTGGACCATCCGGCCATCGTCGCGGATCTGGCCGTTCTTGGCGAAGAAGTCGTTGATCGGCAGCTTCTTCATCTGGGCCATGACCTTCTTGGCGTCGTCGCTGCCGGCCGCTTTGACGGCCTTCAGGTAGTGATACACCGAGGAGTACTGGCCGGCCTGGACCATGGTGGGCATCTTCTTCTGGACGCCGAAGAAGCGCTTGGACCAGGCGCGGGTTTCCTCGTTGAGATCCCAGTAAAAGCCTTCGGTCAGGTACATGCCCTGGGTGCTCTTGAGCCCCAGGGAGTGGATGTCGGTGATGAACATCAGCAGGCCGGCCAGGGACTGGGTGGGCGTGATGCCGAACTCGGCCGCCTGCTTGATGGCGTTGGTGGTGTCCGCTCCGGCATTGGCCAGGCCGATCACCTGGGCGCCGGAGGCCTGGGCCTTGAGCAGGAAGGATGAGAAGTCCGAGCCGGGGAAGGGGTGGCGGACCGAACCCACCACCTTGCCGCCGTTGGCGACGACGACCGCCGAAGCATCCTTTTCGAGGGCCTGGCCGAAGGCGTAGTCGGCGGTCAGGAAGAACCAGCTCTTGCCGCCCTGCTTGGTCACCGCCCGGGCCGTACCGTTGGCCAGGGCATAGGTGTCGTAGGTGTAATGGACGGAGACGTCGTTGCACTGCTCGTTGGTGATCGGAGTGGAGCCGGGGCCGCTCATCAGGGCGATGCGGTCCTTTTCCTTGGCGATCTTCATCACCGCAAGGGCCACCGAGGTGGTGACCAGCTCGGTGGCGGTATCCACGCCTTCGCGCTCGAACCACTCGCGGGCCTTGTTCGAGGCGATGTCGGCCTTGTTCTGGTGGTCGGCGCTGACCATCTCGATCTTGAAGTCGGGCTTTTCCTTGGCGATGAAGTCATCGATGGCCATCTTGGTGGCCAGCACTGCGCCGGAGCCGGCCAGGTCGGAGTAGGTGCCTGAGAGGTCGGTGAGCACCCCGATCTTCACCACGCCTCCGGAGATCTGGGCATTGGCGCCGGCGGACAGGGTGGCCAGGGCGGCCGTGCACGCGATGGAAATCGCTTTCTTGATGGTCATGTCTCTCTCCTTCTGGTTGTGGTGTGCGGATGTTCAGACGCCGAGTGTCTGGTGCAGCCAGTCCAGGCGGCCGGGCAACTCTTCTTTGCTGATGGTGGCGATGATCTCGCCGTGCTCGAGGACGTAGTGGCGGTCGGCCAGGGGCGCCGCGAAGCGGAAGTTCTGTTCCACCAGGATGATCGTGAAGCCGCGCTTCTTGAGCTCCTCGATGACTTCCCCGAGCTTCTTGACGATCACCGGGGCGAGGCCTTCGGTGATCTCGTCGAGCAGCAGCAGCTTGGCCCCGGTACGCAGCACGCGGGCCATGGCGAGCATCTGCTGCTCGCCGCCGGAAAGCTTGGTGCCGGGGCTCGAGCGGCGTTCCAGCAGGTTCGGGAACATCCGGTAGATCTCGTCCAGCGACATGCCGCCGCTGGCCACCTGGGGCGGCAGCATCAGGTTCTCTTCGGTGCTGAGGGACGCAAAGATGGCGCGCTCCTCGGGCACGTAGCCGATCCCGTGGCGGGCCATGCGGTGGGTGGGTTCGGCGATCACGTCCTTGCCGTTGACCATGATGGAGCCGCTGCGGCGCCCCACCAGGCCGAGGATCGACTTGAGCGTGGTGGACCGCCCGGAGCCGTTGCGGCCCAGCAGGGTGATGCACTCGCCGCGCCCCACGTGCAGGTCGATGCCGTGCAGGATGTGGGATTCACCATAGAAGGCGTGCAGATCGCTGATCCGCAGCATTTCGGGCTTGGGGTCGAAGGCGCTGGTCATGGCGGTCAGTGGTGGGCGTCGTTCATGTCGCTCGAGCCCACGTAGGCCTCGAGCACCTGGGGATTCTTCGAGACTTCCTCGTAGGGGCCTTCGGCGAGGATGCTGCCGCGCTGCAGCACGGTGATCCGGTCGCACAGGTTGGCCACCACCGACAGGTTGTGCTCCACCATCAGGATGGTCCGGTTGGCCGACACCTTGCGGATCAGTTCGACGACCCGGCCGATGTCTTCCTGGCCCATGCCCTGGGTGGGCTCGTCGAGGAGCATCATCGTCGGCTCGAGCGCCAGGGTGGTGGCGATCTCCAGGGCGCGCTTGCGGCCGTAGGGCATCTCGGCGGTGACCGTGTCGGCGAACTGGGTCAGGTCCACCGCTTCCAGCAACTCCATGGCCCGGTCGTTGAGGACGTTGAGGCTCTTCTCCGAGCGCCAGAAATGGAATTCGGTGCCCAGCTTGCGCTGCAGGCCGATGCGTACGTTTTCCATCACGCTCAGGTGGGGGAAGGTGGCCGAGATCTGGAAGGAGCGCACCAGTCCGCGGCGGGCGGTGGCCGCAGGGGCCTCCCGGGTGATGTCCTGCCCGTCGAAGGTGATGCTGCCCCGGGTGGGCGGCAGAAACTTGGTGAGCAGGTTGAAGACGGTGGTCTTGCCCGCACCGTTGGGACCGATCAGTGCGTGGATGTGGCCGCGGCGGACTTTGAGATCCACATTCGAAACGGCTGCGAAGCCCTTGAACTCCTTGGTCAGACCGGCGGTCTCGAGGATGAACTCGCTCATGGTGTGTCCCGGAAGAGAGGTGGGTCAGCGTTTCCGCAGATGGGGCCGCGGCCACATCCACGCAC
>WBTZ01000258.1 GCA_009026175.1 Zoogloea sp.
GCCCTGCCCTCCCCCTCCAGCCCCTCGCTGCAGCGCACGCCGCACGTAGAAGACACCGATCAGGAAAAGGACAAACAGGAGAAGGTTGCGCACGGGAAAGGACTCCGGAGGGACGCTCGAGTTTAGCAGAAGCGGTGGAGGCGCTCGAAGGCCGCCTCCAGGGTTTCTTCCCGCTTGGCAAAACAGAAGCGGATCACCTGCTCGTCCCGTCCGTCGCCGAAGAAGGCCGACAGGGGTATCGCCGCCACACCGACCTCGCGGGTCAGCCAGTCCACGAACGCCGTATCGGCCAGGTCGGCGATGGCGCCATAGCGGGCGGTCTGGAAGTAGGTGCCGGCGCAGGACAGCAGCTCAAAACGGGTCCCTGCCAGCCCGGCCCGGAAGAAGTCGCGCTTGGCCTGGTAGAAGGCGGCCAGCCCGAGGTGGCGAGAGGCGTCCTGCATATAGTCGGCGAGCGCCAGCTGCACGGGGGTATTCACGGTGAACACGTTGAACTGGTGCACCTTGCGGAACTCGGCCATCAGCTCACGCGGCGCCAGCACATAGCCCACCTTCCAGCCCGTCACGTGGTAGGTCTTGCCGAAGCTGGAAACGATCACGCTGCGGGCCGCCAGCTCGGGATGCAGGGCCACGCTCTCATGGCGCACCCCGTCGAAGACGATGTGTTCGTAAACCTCGTCCGACACCACGACGATGCCGGTACCGCGAGTCAGCGCCGCCAGCTCGGCCATGTCGGCCGGGCCCCACACCGTGCCGGTGGGGTTGTGGGGCGTATTGATCATGATCATGCGCGTGCGGGGGCCGACCAGGGCCCGCACCGCTGCCCAGTCGGGGCGATAGTCGGGCGCCCGCAACGCCACCCGGCGCACCACGCCGCCTTGCAACTGGATGGCCGGCACATAGGAGTCATACACCGGCTCGAAGACGATCACCTCGTCGCCCGGGTGCACCAGCGCCGCGATGGCCGTGAACAGGGCCTGGGTGGCCCCCGCAGTCACAGTGATCTCTTGCTCCGGCTCATAGGTCGCGCCATACAGGGCGGTCACCTTGGCGGCGATCGCTTCCCGCAGGGCCATCACCCCGGCCATCGGTGCATACTGGTTGAGGCCCTCCCGCATCCAGTGGGCGACCCGCTCGAACAACACGTCCTCAGCCGTGAAATCCGGAAAGCCCTGGGACAGGTTGATGGCACCACACTCCTGGGCCAGCCGGGACATGGTCGTGAAGATGGTGGTGCCGACATCGGGCAGGCGGGACACCAACGGGGCGGGGAAACGGGGCATGGGCATGACTCTTACGGAACAGGCGCGGAATTCTGGCAGAAGCACAGGCGCCGGGCCAGCCGGGCATTTACCTGCACCGGGCAGAAGCGGCCCGATACAATCGGCGCGACATCCACAGAGGAAAACCCGTGTCCGAATCCTGTCCGACCGTGCGCCGGGATGGCGATGAAGTCGTCATTCTCGACCAGACCCGTCTCCCCCACGAAGAACGCTACGTCCGCCTCCACGATCTGGCCAGCGCCGCCGCTGCCATCCGTGACATGCAGGTGCGCGGCGCCCCCTTGATCGGCGCCACCGCGGCCTACGGCATGGCCCTCGCGCTGCGCCATGCGGCGACCGACGAGGTACTGCAGCAGGCCCTCGCCGTGCTGCGCGCAACCCGCCCCACCGCCGTCAACCTGCACTGGGCGCTCGACCGCATGCGGGCAGCCCTCGCGCCCCTGCCTCCGGCGTCACGCGGCACCGCGGCCTGGGCCGAGGCCGAGGCCATCCGGCATGAAGATGCCGCGGCCAATGCACGCATCGGCGCCCACGGCCTGGACGCCTTCCGGCCCCTGGCCGCGGCCCCCGGGCGTCCGCTCCAGCTGATGACCCACTGCAACGCCGGCTGGCTGGCCACCTGCGGGCACGGCACCGCCCTTGCCCCCATCTACGCCGCCCACGCCGCCGGGCTCGAGGTCCATGTGTGGGTCAGCGAGACCCGCCCGCGCAACCAGGGTTTGCTGACCGCCTGGGAACTCGCCCGTGCCGGCGTCCCCCATACCCTCATCGCCGACAACGCCGCCGGCTGGCTGATGGCGGCAGGCCGGGTGGACGCCGTCATCGTCGGCGCCGACCGCATCGCCGCCAATGGCGACACCGCGAACAAGGTGGGCACCTATCTCAAGGCCCTGGCGGCCCGCGCCCACAGCCTGCCGTTCTACGTCGCCGCACCGCGCTCCACCATCGACTTCGCCTGCCCCGACGGCGCCGGCATCCCCATCGAAGAACGCTCCGGCGACGAGTTCCGGCTCATCCACGGTGTCGACGAAGGCGGCCACCCGCAGCGTACCCGCATCGCCGGAGAGGGTGCCGCAATATGCAATCCGGCCTTCGACGTCACGCCGGCAGAACTGGTCACTGGCATAATCTGCGAATCCGGCATCCTGCCCCCCGACGCCCTGGCGTCCCTCCAGCATCATTGAATCCCGAACGGAGGCCTATGATGAACGAGAACGTGCTTCGCGCCGGCCTGCTGGCCACGGCGCGTGCCATGGCCAGCAACGGCCTGAATGCCGGGACAGCCGGCAATGCCAGCGTCCGCAGCAACTCGGGCTTCCTGATCACACCGAGCGGCCGCAGCTATGAAGACTGCGGCCCCGAAGACATGAGCCTGATGGCCATGGACGGCAGCTGGCAGGGGCCCTTCGCCCCCTCCAGCGAATGGCGGATCCACCGGGACATCCTCGCCGCCCGTCCGGATGCCGGCGCCGTTCTGCACGCCCACTCGCCCTTCGCCACCGCGCTGGCCTGCCTGCGCCGCAACATCCCCGCCTTCCACTACATGATCGCCCGCTTCGGCGGGCGCGACATCCGCTGCGCGCCCTATGCCACCTTCGGCACCCAGGCCCTCTCGGATGGCGCGCTGGAGGCCCTCGAGGGGCGCAATGCCTGCCTGCTGGCCAACCACGGCATGCTGGTTTTCGGCACCGATCTGCGACGCACCCTGGCCCTTGCCATCGAGTTCGAGACCCTCTGCGAGCAATACTGGCGGGCCTGCCAGCTGGGCACGCCGACCATCCTGTCCACTTCCGAGATGGACGAGGTCATCGAACGCTTCAAATCCTACGGACGCCCGCAACCCGCGGCCGCCCCCGGCGCCTCCGACACCGCGGCGCCGACCGACCTGGACTGACCCCGCCCCATGACAC
>WBTZ01000085.1 GCA_009026175.1 Zoogloea sp.
GGGGGAGTGAGGGGTGTGAGAGTGGAGGGCTGTTCTAACGCTGAACTCAATGGTCTAGCGCAGATTCATCGCGTTTCAATTTGGGTCATCATCGCCGGATTCGTAGGCGCATGCACCCACATCTATGCTGTGCTCGTTGCCGTACCCCTCCACATGTACTGCGCCTTCCGTCTCAGTCGCTGCCTTCGCATTCACATTGCCGCGCTTCTGGCAATTGAAGTTGTCATGCTGATACCCGTAGCAAACACACTTGCACTGCTTCTCATCAACAATCGCGCCGGTCGTGCCCTGAAGGCAGCAGGCCTGCCGCTGGGACCTATGGGTATTTCCAAGAATCCACCCGAATACTTCAACCAATCCGAGGCTCTACTCAAGGCTATCGAGGCTAGGGACTCCGCCGCATCATCAACCGATGAAGGGCACCCCAAGAGATGATCGCCGTAATGCCCAACAACCTCATCTAACCGTCCGTCAAAAAGCTGCATTTCTTCCGTCGGCTGAACTAGCTCGTTAGACAACCGAATGTCATCGATCATCATCTACGCAACAAGCCTCGATGCAGAGGCCATTCGCAAATGGATAAATGACTCCATCCAGGTGGCGTGGATATTGAGAGTTCATGAAGCTGATTACCACTACGAGTGGAAGGCAGAGCACGAGATCGACGTGCTAAAACAACAGGAGTACGCGTTGTGGCACGTCGAGAGTGGCCCACTGAATGTTCCATCTGGCGTTCTCGGCGTAGCTGATGCTATTGTCAATGACCCATTTCAAGGGTGGGTCCAGAAGCTGAACCATTCAGGAGCGACCCGCCCTTGGTTTGGTGCCAACCTACCTGGGCCATACTGCTTTACCTTCGCTGAAGACGGGTTTGAAGCGCCAGGCAGTTTGGCCAGGTCTGAATTCTCATGGCCCGGCGATCACTACAAGTCAATTGGTAAGCCAGCCCATCCCGCCGCTCGAAAGTGGTGGCAAAAGCTTCGGCACTTTGTTGCCAGTTCCACTGAGGCCGTGCCTTGGGCGGAGTTATCGAGCAACCGGAAGATCACTCCAAAGGCCTATATATTTCCGGATGCCGCACGCCAGATCAAAAGCGGCCGGCACCGAGACATCAATCCATGGATTCCGAAACGTGTTGCCTGATCTTTCAATCCACCGGATTGGCAGCCAGCCTAGCTGGCTGACGGCCCTTTTTCTTGCATGAAGTATCTATGACTCCATACAAAAGGCGTTCTTTCCTTGGTTTATTTCTGGCTCTTGCTGCACGCGTTTCTTACGCTGCTCTGCCAATCGAATCCAAAAAGCCGCTCCCAGAAAATATAAAGGGATGGTCACCGGACTGGTTGATCGGCACTTCCTTGGACCTGATTAGCGAGACAAATGATCTTCAAATGCGCTTTGGAGAAAGCGGAATAGTATCGGTTACCGCAGGCCCGAAGGGGGGACCTTGGGCTGCACCATTATTCCCTTGGCGAATTGAAAATAAAAAGCTTTTCATCGGCGACTCGACGCAGCCAAGCGACGGACTTGAATTTGTTTCAATGACAGGAACCAAACTCCGTGTTCGCTCGAAAGGCAAAGAGGTTGTTTATGAAGTTTCTCGATGACCGGTTATCTGACCTAGCACTTTGGGTGCCTCAGAAGCCTAAGTGAAATGCGACGACGCAAGCCGCAGCCTCCCACCCAACCCATCACGCTTCTAATCACCAACCCACCCACACCATGGACATCCCACGCATATTCAACATCACTGAAAGCGCACACCGCATCCACAACCCCTTCACCGCCGACAAGTTCGCCACCCTCGGTGAGGCCTTGCGCCTGGAGCCGGGCGAGCGTGTCCTGGATCTGGGCAGCGGCTCGGGTGAGATGCTGTGTGCCTGGGCACGCGATTACGGCGTTGTCGGCACGGGCATCGACATGAGCCAGTTGTTCAGCGCGCAGGCCAGGCGGCGCGCGGAGGAGTTGGGGGTCGCGGAGCGTGTGGCCTTCATTCATGGCGATGCGGCGGGCTACGTGGCCGAAGAGAAGGTCGGCGTGGCCGCGTGCGTGGGAGCGACCTGGATCGCCGGAGGTGTCGCCGGGACCATCGAACTCCTGGCGCGGAGCCTGCGGCCCGGAGGCATCATCCTGATCGGCGAGCCTTACTGGCGGCAGCTTCCGCCTACCGAGGAGGTGGCCAGGGGATGTCTGGCCAGCTCGATCTCCGACTTCCTTGTGCTGCCGGAGCTGGTCGCCTCTTTCGGGCGCCTGGGCTATGACCTCGTTGAAATGGTGCTGGCCAACCAGGATGGCTGGGACAGGTACGAGGCGGCCAAATGGCTCACCATGCGCCGCTGGCTCGAGGCCAACCCTGACGATGAGCTGGTCGAGGAGGTTCGATCCAGGCTGGCCTCGGAGCCCGTGCGCTACGCGACCTACACGCGCGAATACCTGGGCTGGGGCGTGTTTGCGCTGATGCCGCGGCACACGCTCCCCAAAGCGATGCCGATGCGCGCGGGTTAGCGCATCCGCAAGCTCCATGCAGTCACGAACACCCACAGCGTCAGCACGCCCGAGGCGAGTCGTTCATAAAGGCCGGTGTAGGCATGCGTGGCTTCGCTCGCCGACATCAGCACCAGAAAGATCAGGCCGGCACACCCGGATGCCAATGAGTAGGCGCCGAGTGGCCTCAACCTCGTGTCGCGGCGAAAAAGAAGGGTGCCGAGCAGCGCGGCGGCGGCAAGCGCCAGAAAGGCACAGGTCGCCGACAGGCTGTGCAGCCGCTGGCTGAGGACTTCCGGTGCGGCGCAGCCGGGTTCGCAGGAAAATACTCCCGCGCCGATGCGGCCGAGGCCATCCACCGCAATGAGCACGGCAACGGGCAGAGTCAGTCGGGGACGATCGCCGAGGCGGGCCATCGTCGCGTAAAACGCCGCCGCATAGCCGACGATCAATAATCCGCTGGCAACGAAGCCTCCGAAGCGCATGAGCATCCCGGTTGGGCTGCCGCGCTCACCGAGTTCGCTGATGTACTGGCTGACATGATCGAAGCCCGGACGCAGGTCGCCGGCAAGAATGATCACCGCCGCCCAGAGGACAGGGGCGACAAGGCCGCAGAGAAGGCCGGCGCCGCGCCACTGCCGTGCCGCCCGAGCTTCATCCGGAATCTCCTGCCAGGAAACGTGCTTCACCTTTTGCCCCTTTTGTATCGGCCCAGCAAATCTGGACCAGCAATTCCCGGCGCTCTGATGGGTCAAGGGTAACACCTGCGCAAAGTACTTTTCCCGTTGCAGAAAGCCTTGCAGTCGTCGTGTCATCTCAGCCCGGCAAGCCCTTTTGAAACCCCAGCGCATATTCAATCTGCTGAAGGACGCTGCATCAGGCAAGCAGACGGCCTGGGTACGGTCCCGCACCGACAGCCCTGCCGGCGCCGTCTAGCGTGAAATGGTTTTCCCGACACCGCTTCACAACGCCAAGGAGCCCATCATGAAAGCCCATCCAGCCCTGGCCCTCGTGCTGGCGATCGCCCTGCTTCCGGGGACGGCCGCTTTCGCCCAGGGGCATGAGCGCCCACGTCAGCATGACCGCTATGAACAATCGCAACGCGGCCATCCCGGCCAGGGGCGAGCCGACGCAGGGCGCTGGAATCAGCACCGCGAGCGGAGCTACGATCAGCAGCGCGGGCGGGACCACGGCGAGGAAGGCCGGGGCCGGGGTGCCGGCCCGAACCATAACTTCTATCGGGGCGATCGCCTCGACAGCGAATACCGCCACAACAACTACGTGGTGAACAACTGGCGCAGCCATCGCCTGAGCCCGCCGCCGCGGGGCTACCACTGGGTGCAGACCGGCGGCGACTACGTTCTGGTGGCCATCGCTACCGGCGTCATCCTGCAAATCCTGCTCAGCCACTGATCCCCCCGACACGGTGAGCGCCGCCCTACAGAACCCACTCTCCCTTTCATCTGGCCTTGGCTACGGAGGGGTGCCGGCTTCCCGTTGCGGTGCTCACGCCGGGCAGCGTCCGGGCCGAGGCCACTGGCTATGTGAGCTACCGAACAGAATGGCAGGCCTTCGTACCGTACCTTGCAGCTTCAAGCCCCCATCGTTACAAGCCCGTCCGGGCGAGCGACGTTCTTCACTCCAGGCGGAGGAAACCTCATGAACTATTCGATGGCCTTATCCGCAGCACTGATCGCAATGTCCTTGAGCGCCTGCGACAAACCGAAGGTGGAGACACCACCGCCGACCGTGGTCGCCGTTCCCGTACCGGTTCCGGGGCCAGCAGGGCCGGCTGGTCCAACGGGCGATGCCGGTGCCAAGGGAACAACCGGCTCCACCGGCGCGCCGGGCTACACTGGAGCTACCGGCGATACCGGAGCGGCAGGCAACACCGGGGCCACGGGTGACACCGGCCAGACTGGAAAGACCGGCGGCGACACGGTGATCGTCGTCCCGGAAACCAAGCGCTGAGCCTCCCCGCCCCGCGCGGAGATGGCGTAAGCGGACACGCTCACGCCGACTTCGCGCGGCAGATCGTCCGGGACGGTCAGGACGCGTGCTGGAGACCCCGAAATGGCAGCAAAAACACCGTCACGAGCCTGGTGGCTCGACCCGCCCGAAGGAGCCGCCGGGTCCGGTTCTCCGACAACCGGCCTGTCGAGTGCCGAAGCCCGTGCCCGGCTTGCCAGATTTGGCCCCAACCTGTTCCACGATCACCAGGAAAAGCCCTTGTGGCGGCAGTTCCTGTCCCGTTTCCAGAATCCGCTGGTCGTGCTGCTGCTGGCGGCCAGTGCGGTTTCTGCCATGACCGGCGAACTGACCAATTTCATCATCATCTCGGTCATGGTGCTGTTCAGCGTCACGCTGGATTTTGTCCAGGAGCACCGGGCGGGCAAGGCGGCGGCCAGCCTGCGTCAGTCGGTTTCGGTGCAGGCGACGGTGATCCGCGACGGCAAGCAGAGCGACGTCGCCGTCACTGAAGTCGTGCCGGGCGATCTTGTCGTCCTCTCCGCCGGAAGCATGATCCCTGCCGATGGCCGGGTGATCGACGCAAACGACTTCTTCGTCAAGCAGGCTTTATTGACCGGCGAACCTTACCCCGTGGAAAAACGGCCGGGCGAACTGGCGGCGGGCACCGTCGACATCCAGGATGCCGCCAACGCGGTGTTCATGGGCACCACCGTGATCAGCGGCAGCGCCCGGATTGAGGTTGTCAGAACCGGGGTCGGCACCGCCATCGGTGCCATCGCCGACACCCTGACCCGGGCGCCGCCGGCAACCGCCTTCGAGATCGGCGCGCACCGTTTCGGCATGCTGATCATGCGCCTGACGATCCTGCTGGTGCTGTTCGTGCTGCTCGTCAACGCCTTCATGCACAAGCCATGGCTCGAGTCCTTCCTGTTTGCCGTGGCACTCGCCGTGGGCCTGACGCCCGAACTGCTGCCCATGGTGGTGTCGGTCACGCTGGCCCGTGGCGCGCAACTCATGGCCAGGAAAAAGGTGATCGTCAAACGCCTGGCGGCGATCCAGAACCTGGGGTCGATGGACGTGCTCTGCACCGACAAGACCGGCACGCTGACCGAGGCGAAGATCCGGCTGGAAAAACACACCGATCCGCAAGGCGGGCCGAGCGAACGGGTGCTCGAACTGGCCTATCTCAACAGCTTCTTCGAAACCGGCCTGAAGAGCCCCCTCGACGAGGCGATCCTCGCCCACCAGGAAATCGATGTGAGCGCCTGGAAGAAGATCGATGAAGTCCCCTTCGATTTCGAGCGGCGGCGCGTCTCGGTGCTGCTCGACAAGGGCAATGACCGCCTGCTGGTGATCAAGGGTGCCCCGGACGAGATCATCGGCCTGTGCAAGCACTACGAAGAACAGGGCAATGTCGCCCAGATTCCGCTGGACAGGGCGGCCCTCGACAAGATCCACGCGGTACAGGCCGATCTCGAGAAAGAGGGCTTCCGCGTCCTCGGCATCGCCTGGCGCGAGGCGTCCGCCACCCATTCCCACGCGACGGTCGGCGATGAAACGGAACTGGTCTTCGCAGGCTTCGCGGCGTTTCTCGACCCCCCGAAAGAAAGCGCCGGCGCCGCGCTTGCGGCCCTGACGGACAGCGGAATCAGCGTAAAGATCGTTACCGGCGACAGTGAACTGGTGACCCGGCACGTGTGCGGACAACTCAACATCCCAGTCACCGGCATCCTCACCGGCAAGGAAATGGCCGCGATGGACGACACCGCCCTGCGCGCCAGGGTGGAAAAGGCCAACCTGTTCTGCCGCGTCAACCCGGCGCAGAAAGAGCGCGTCATCCTCGCCCTCAAGGCCCGCGGGCATGTGGTCGGTTACCTGGGCGACGGCATCAACGACGCGCCCTCGCTACACGCGGCGGATGTGGGCCTGTCGGTGGATTCTGCGGTCGATGTGGCCAAGGAGGCCGCCGACATGATCCTGCTGGATCACGATCTGCACGTGCTTTACGACGGGGTGATGGAAGGCCGGCGCACCTTCGGCAACATCATGAAATACATCATGATGGGCACCAGTTCCAACTTCGGAAACATGTTTAGCATGGCCGGCGCAGCCCTGTTCCTGCCCTTCCTGCCGATGCTCCCCACCCAGATCCTGCTCAACAACGTGCTCTACGACATGTCCGAGGTGCCGATTCCACTGGATCAGGTGGCCCCCGAGGAACTGCGCAAGCCCCGCGTGATGGAGATCGGCTTCATCCGCAATTTCATGCTGGTGATCGGCCCCATCAGTTCAGCCTTCGACTTCCTGATCTTCTACGTCATGCTCCACGTGCTGAACGCGGACGCCAGGCTCTTTCAGACCGGCTGGTTCATCGAGTCGCTGTGTACTCAGGTGCTGGTGATCTTCGTCATCCGCACCCGCGGCAATCCATTCAAAAGCCGACCCCATGCGGCCTTGGTGGCAACGTCACTGGGCATCGCAACACTCGGTGCCCTGCTGCCATTTACACCGCTGGGCGCCTACTTCGGCTTCGTCCAGCCGCCGGCACAGTTCTACTTCATCCTTGGCGGCATGGCCCTGGCTTATCTCGTGGTCGTCGAAATCGCCAAGAGGGGGTTTTACCGGTGGTACGGCCCGCCCCGCTCGGTGGATGCGCAAAGGGCTTGAAGTTTCAGCCACGCCCTGGGGGTGTCAGCTTGCCCATCTGGAGTACGCAGACCTTGGAGTGCCGGACTTCGCAAGTCCGCCTCCATGGAGGTCGGGGCGATTCAGGCCACACCCGCCCATTCTGCTAGACTCACCGGCCCCTCAATCCTCAAGAGCGCCCGCAAAGTGACCCCGCCCGACCTCGAACGGCAACTGGCCTTCCTAAGGGAAATCGATCGACTCAAGAGCGTCGTGCGCCTGTCCCCGCTCATCGACGGCTCGCGCCGCGAGAACAGTGCCGAGCACTCGTGGCATCTTGCGATGTACGCGCTGGTGCTGGCCGAGCATGCGGCCGGGACGGTGGACGTGCAGCGGGTGGTGAAGATGCTGCTGATCCACGACATCGTCGAGATCGACGCCGGCGATGTGCCCTTCCATGTGCCGGCAACCCATGCCGGGCAGGACGAGCGGGAGCGGCTGGCGGCCGAGCGCCTCTTTGGCCTGCTGCCGGAGGCGCAGGCGGCGGAGTTCCGTGAGCTGTGGTTCGAGTTCGAGGCCGCCGAAAGTGACGACGCGAAGTTCGCCAAGGCCCTCGACCGCTTCCAGCCCATGCTCCACAACGCTGCCACCGACGGCGGCACCTGGGTGGAATGCGCGGTGACGCTCGAGCAGGTCACGGCCCGTTGCCGGCCGCCGATCGAGGGCGGCGCCCCGGCCCTGTGGGAGGCTGCGGCCGGGATGGCCGAGGCCCACTACCGGAAGCACTCACCGCAGGATTGATGACAAGGGCCCGGGGGCGCCAGAATCCTCTGTCCGCAAGGTAAGCACCTCGCATCCCCCGGGCGTCACCGCGACCATGTGTTCCCATTGGGCTGACAGGGATCTGTCCTTTGTCACGACGGTCCATCCGTCGGGCAGTTGCCGGGTTTCACGCTTGCCCGCGTTGAGCATCGGCTCGATGGTGAAGACCATTCCAGGCTCCAGCTTCAACCCCTCTCCGCGCCGCCCGAAATGCAGTACCTGCGGTGCGTCGTGGTAGCGCCGGCCGATGCCGTGCCCGCAGTATTCGCGCACCACGCTGAAGTGTTCCCGGTGGGCAACCGACTGGATGGCGTGCCCCACATCACCGAGCGTCGCCCCGGGCCTGACCTGCCCGATCCCGGCCAGCAGTGCTTCGTAGGCTGTCTCCACCAGGCGCCGGGCCAGGATGCCCGGGTCGCCGACAAAGTACATGCGACTGGTGTCGCCGAACCAGCCATCCTTGATCACGGCAACGTCGATGTTGATGATGTCGCCCTTCTTCAGGATCTTGTCGGGCGAGGGGATGCCGTGGCACACCACCTGATTGACGGAGGTGAGGATGGTCCTGGGATAGCCGTGGTAGCCCACGTTGGCTGGAATGGCGCCCTGGACATTGACGATGTGGTCGTGGCAGATCCGGTCGAGTGCTTCTGTGCTCACCCCCGGCACCACGTGGGCCTCGATCATGTCGAGGACCTCTGCGGCAAGCCGGCCGGCCCGTCGCGCCATCCCGATGTCTTCGGCTGAATGGATCGGAACGCCGTGCGCCATCACTGCTTCCCGGCCAGGGATGCGCCGGGCTTGCCGAACTCGCCGCTGACGGCCATGGCGATGTCCAGACCCCCGGCAAGTTCGGCGCGTATCAACAGCTGGCAGATCTCCCGGTGATTCAACTCCGGATGCATCTCGGTCAACATGCCGACCCGCATCCAGTGCTCCGCCTGCGCATTGATGGACCTGCTGAGTGCGTTCCCCGCCACCCGCAGATTCTCGTGCATCAGATCTGATATTTTTACGATACCCATCAACAAACTCCACATGAAACGTATACGAATCATATACGATTCATGTGGTCGAACGCTATCCGGGCAGAGGAGGAAACCATGTTCTCGCATGTATTCGTCGGCATCAGCGACTTTGATCGCGGGCTCGCCTTCTACACGCCCTTGATGGAAGCCCTCGGCGCCCCGCTCCGCTTCTGCGACCGGAGCCGGCCGTGGGCCGGCTGGCAGTCGAGTCCGGGGCCGAGGCCGCTGTTCCTGATCGGGAAACCCTACGACCAGCAGGCCCCGAGCCCGGGCAACGGCAACATGGTTGCCTTCCTCGCCGAAACCCGGGCGGTGGTGGATCGGGCCTTCCGGATCGCCCTGGCCCACGGTGGCACCCCGGAGGGGCCGCCCGGGCTCCGGCCGGAATACCACGAGCACTACTACGGCGCCTATGTCCGGGACCCGGACGGCAACAAGCTGTGCGTGGTCTGCCATTCGGGGCCGGGGTGAATGCCGGGCCCGGTCAGGACGACGGCGTCAGGGTGAAGCCCGCATAGCCTTCGGCGGCGCAGCGGCTGATGACCTCCTTGTAGTGCTTGCCGCCACCGAGATACACCATGAAGACCCGCGGCTTGCCGGGGATGTTGGCCCCCAGGTACCAGGAGGTGGCCTCCGGCAGCAAGGTGGCGTCGGCGAGCTCCTTGGTGTGCCGGATCCAGCGGTCCTCATCCTCCGTATTGGCGCTGATCGCCGTGTAGCCATGGGCATTCATGTGGGTGATGCAGTCGGCGATCCATTCGCAGTGCATCTCGATGCCCAGCGGCATGTTGAACAGGACCGACGGGCTCTGCGGGCCGGTGATGAAGAACATGTTAGGGAAGCCGTGGGCGCCCAGTCCGTAGAGTGTGCGCGGGCCTGCCGACCAGTAGTCCTGCAGGGTCCGGCCGCCGGCGCCACGGATGTCCATCTTGAACATGGCCCCCGTGAAGGCATCGAAGCCGGTGGCGTAGATGAGGATGTCGAACGTGTACTCGCCGCCGGTGGTGCGCAACCCGGTGGGGAGGATCTCGTCGATGGGGTGGGTCCTGATGTCGACGAGCCGGACGTTGTCCCGGTTGAAGGTTTCGAAGTAGTGGGTCTCGCAGGGCTGGCGCTTGGTGCCGTAGGCCTGGCTCTCGGGCGGGCAGAGCAGCGCCGCCACGGCCGGGTCCTGGACGCGGGCGCGGATCTTCTCGCGGACGAAGTCGGCCGCGTACCGGTTGGCGGTGTGGTCGAACAAGGTGTCGCCGTAGCAGCCGATCCACAGGCTGAAGCCGCCGTCCTCCCAGCAGGCTTCGTACTGCTTGCGGCGCTCTTCCGGGCTGTCGGCGAGGGCGGAGGGCTTGAGGCGCTCGAAGGGCACACCGGCGAAGGATTCCCAGGCCTGCTGGCGCAGGGTGCGGTAGTTCGCCTTGACCTCGCGGTCGACCGCGGGGTCCATCGGCTCGTTGCGCAGGGGGGTGCCGTAGTTGGGCGTCCGCTGGAAGACGGTCAGATGGGCGGCCTGCTCGGCGATGACGGGGATCGCCTGCATCGCCGTGGCGCCGGTGCCGATGATGCCGACCCGCTTGCCCGCGAAGTTGACGCCCTCCTTCGGCCATTTGCCGGTGAATAGCACCTGCCCCTGGAAGCTGCCGTGGCCCTTGAACTTCGGGATATTGGCGTCCGACAGGGTGCCCACGGCGGGGATGAAATAGCGGGCGACGACGGTTTCGCCCCGGTCGGTGGTGATGATCCAGCGCTGTTCGGCTTCGTTGAAATGGGCGGAGCTGACCCGGGTGCCGAAGCTGATGTCCTTGTTGAGATCGAATTTCCGCGCGACGAATTCCAGGTATTCCAGGATCTCGGGCTGGGCCGCGTATTTCTCCGACCAGGTCCATTCCTGCTGCAGTTCCTCGGAAAAGGAGAAGGAATAATGGTGGCTGGGAATGTCGCAGCGCGCGCCGGGATAGCGGTTCCAGTACCAGGTGCCCCCGACCCCGTCGGCGCTTTCGAATACCCGCGCCTTCAGCTTGAGCTTGTCCCTCAGGAGATGCAGCATGTAAAGCCCGGCAAAGCCGGCGCCTACGACAACCGCATCGGCAACGGAAGTGGTCTGGGTGCCCGAAAGAGTCTGGGTCATGGATTTGTCTCCTGTCTTGTTGATCTGGCTTATTGGCCGGCGGCGGTGTTTCGCGGAAGAGACTCGATGCAAGTCATTTCTTCTCGAATTACCGCTCACCGGGTCGGGCCGAATGGAGCCCGCAGGCCTTATTCAGCAATGCCTGTGCCAGGCAAAACAATCGCAGACAAAACAGGGATTTGCGGGAAATAAGCGCCCTCCTCCGGCGCGGCCCTTGCGGGCAATCTCATGAAAATGTGAAGCGACCTCATGAAATGCTGAGGCCGGGCCCTGCAGGCCGCTCAATCCCCCTTGAGCTTCTCGAGGCGATAGGCCAGCTGCGCCCGCGTCATGCCGATCAGGCGGGCCGCGTGGGTCACATTGTCCTTGGCCAGGGCCATGGCATTGCGGGTGATCGCGGATTCGAAATCCGTGATCGAGAAGCCCTCGTTGAGCAGCCGGACACTGAGTTCGTCGTAGGGTGAGCGGGGAGACGGGTGGTCCTGCTCCAGCCGGAGCCCGCCTGTCTGCGAGCTCAGCGTGTGGCCTGCGTCCTCCTCGGGGGGTGAGGTGAACAGCGAATCGATGTCGATCGTCCGGTTGTGGTCGGTCAGGATCACCCCGCGCTCGATCATGTTCTCCAGCTCGCGGATATTGCCCGGCCAGGCGTAGTTCTTGAGCGAGCGCATGGCCCGGTCCGAGATGCCGAGGGTGGTCTTCTTGTACAGGGCGTGGAACTTGCCGAGAAAGTGCCGGGCCAGGAGGGGGATGTCCTCGGTCCGCTCGCGCAGGGGCGGAATGGTCACCGGATAGACGTTGAGGCGGTAGAACAGGTCGGCCCGGAACCTGCCCTTCCTGACGGCCTCCTTGAGGTCTTCATTGGTGGCGGCCACCACCCGCACGTCGATCTTGCGGACGAAGCTGCCCCCCACCCGCTCCAGCTCACCCTCCTGGAGCACCCTCAGCAAGGCCGCCTGGGCGCCCGGCGTCAGTTCGACCAGCTCGTCCAGGAAGATCGTGCCGCCATCGGCGCGTTCGAACTTGCCTTCGCGGCTGACGGTGGCGCCGGTGAAGGCGCCCCGCTCCACGCCAAAGAGCTCGGAGGCGATGAGGTCGGCGGGTATCGAAGCGCAATTCACCGCCACAAAGGGGCGCTCCGCCCGCTCCGAGAGGGCATGCAGGCTGCGGGCAAAGACCTCCTTGCCCACCCCGGTCTCGCCGAGCAGCAGCACCGAGGCCCGGCTCGCAGCGCCCCGCTCGATGAGGTCCCGGGCCTTGAGGAAGCCCGGCGAGCGGCCGATGAAGCTGACCGCTCCGGCCGGCGCGGCGCGGGTCGCACGGACGGTCTCCTGGAGCTCGGAGACCTGCGTGCGCAGGGCCAGCAGCTCCTCCGCCACCAGGTCCGGCTCGTAGAGCTTCTCGAGCTCCGCCCGGTCGCTCCACTCCTCGGCGGGCTTGCCGATGATGCGGCAGTGGGCCGAACCACAGCCCGCGCAGACCTCCTCCTTGAACAGGATCCGGCGGCCCATGTAGTAGCTGGTGAAGCCGCTGGAATAGCCGATCAGCGTCCAGCAGACGGGCTCCGCGGCAGTCCCGAAGTGCTGGAGATGGGTCTCGGCCTCGTAGGACTCGGTCCATTCGAAGCGGCCGATGAAGGCACCGCTGGACAGGTCGAAGGAGAGCTCCAGGGGCTCGACCTGCACCAGCCCCTTGATGCAGGCCAGACGCGGCCCCACCAGGAAGGCGTCGGCCGTGGTGATCTCGGGCCTGAGCTTCCTGGCCAGCGCCGCGTCCTTGTAACCCGCATCGAAGCCGAAGCGCATCAACAGCCCGCGGGCCCGCTGCAGGCCGAGGGTCTCGATCAGCTCCTTGCGCAGCAGGCCCATTCCGGATGCATGAAACAGCAGCATGCGCTGCTCGTTGAACCAGACCTTTCCGTGGGCCGGGTCGAAGCGCACCTGGGACAACAGATCGCTATCCGAGGGGTATTGGGGGCCGCTGCTCTTGCTCATTGCTTGCGCCTTTGTCTGGAGGGCTGCTTCAGCATTTCATGAATCCACTTCATCAAATTATTAAAGGCGGTGGTGCGTGACGGAGCGGATGGTTTCTCCGGATGCGCCGCAATAATGTGGCTTATGGCCGGATTAATATAGCTTTTCGGGATCCGGCGGGTCCAGTGGCACGGCCGTTGCTGATGTGGGGAGTGCCTTGCACATCACCACAGGAGACAAGAACAATGCCACTCGACCAGGCATCGACACAGATGCTGCAACAACTGGCGGAAATGGGCGCCCGGCCCTTTCACCAGATGCGCCCCGACGAAGCGAGGACATTTCTATCCGGATTCCGGCCGGCCTACGGTCCCGGCCCGGCCATGTGCCGGGTCGTGGAGGAGAGCATCGCCACGGCAGGCGGACAATGCACGCTGCGCATCCTGATTCCCGCCGAGGATATACGCGGTGTGATCGTCCATTGCCACGGCGGCGGCTGGGTCACACTGTCCATTGACGACTACGACACCTTCGGGCGCACCCTGGCCGCGCAATCCCACTGTGCCGTGGTCCTGATCGAATACCGGCTGGCACCGGAGCACCCTTTCCCCGCCGCGCTGGACGATTGCCAGGCCGCCCTGGACTTCATCGCCGCTGCGCGCGGCCGCCTATTCGGCCAGCCGGCCCTGCCCCTCATCGTGGCGGGCGACAGCGCGGGGGGCAACCTCGCGGCGGTGCTGGCCAATCGCGCGGCGCGGGGCCAGGGCCCGCACCTTGCCATGCAGGTCCTGATCTACCCGGTCACCCAGGCCCGGCTCGATACCCCAAGCTATCTTGACCCCGACTTTCAATTGCTGCTCGGGCGGGAGGACATGGCCTGGTTCTGGAACCACTATCTCCCCGACGCCGACGCACGCGAACACCCGGACGCGTCTCCCCTCAACGAAGCGGATGTCTCGCGCCTTCCCCCCACCCTGATCGTGAGCGCCGAAATGGACGTGCTCAATTCGGATGCGCAGGCCTATGCGGCCAAGCTCGAGGCCGCCGGCGTACCGCTGACGCACCGGCAATTTGACGGGCAGATGCATGTCTTTGCCACCATGGTCAATGTCTTGCCAGCCAGCGCCGAGGCCATCCGCTTCATCGCGGACGAAATGGATCGGGTCCTCGCCGCACCCTGATTGAACCGGACATCGAATAAGCGGTTTTGCATCTGCCCGATACGGCATGCCTTATGGCATTGCCGGGGGCAGACACACCCGGAAAAGAACAATTGGAGACGAAAATGAAAAAACGCACGGTCGTATTTGGCGCGCTGATCTCGCTGGGCCTTTCGGCAAGCCCCCGGCACACCATGGCGGCGGAAAACGGTGCCACCAACTGGCCCCTGGGAGTCAATACCATCCTGCCCGCGCTCCTGCCGCCGCCGGGAGGCACGCAGTTCTACAGTTATACCGTCCGCTACAGCGCCAATACCTTTGCAGACGGCAAGGGCAGATCGGCCATTCCGGGTTTCAGTCTGACCCAATATGCGCAGGCCCTGCGTTTCGTGCATACCTGGGATTACCAGACCGAAGGCGGCGTGCGCTTCAGCAGCGGGGCGATTCCGTCGGCGGATCACACCCGGCTGCGGATCGGCGGCGCCCGGGACGAAGCCACCGGCTTCAACCAGATCTACCTGACCCCCTTGTACCTGACCTATTCGCCGTCGCCCGCACTGCACCTGCTGGCCGGCTTCAGCGGCTTCGTGCCCCTGGGGGATGTGGACAAGCACAGCTTGGCCAACACCACCAACAACTATCGCTCCTACATGCAGGAGTTCGGCCTCACCTGGTTCGTGAGCCCCGCCTGGGAAGTCTCCCTGTCGCCGACCCTGTCGTTCAACGAGCGCAACAAGGCCACCCGCTACCGCTCCGGCAATGTGCTCAACACGGACTTCAGCGTGGGCTACCGGCCGGCCTCGATGCCCCACTTGCAGCTGTCGCTGGCCGGCTACCACACCTACCAGTTCTCCGACGACAGCGCCGAAGGTGGCCCGGTCGCGGGCGGCAACCGCCTCAGGAAACTGGGGCTCGGCCCCCAGGTGTTCTATGCCTTCGACAAGGCCAGCGGCATCGTCGTGAAGGCCCTGCGGGAGGTGGAGGTGGAAAACGGCCCGAAGGGAAACTCCCTCTGGCTGCAATTCACGATGCCCCTGTGACGCCATCCGCCTGACGCGGAGACCCAATAGCCTCCTCAAGCACATCGCGCTCCCTCGATGTGTTGTTTCTTTGGCCGCCTCGTGCGGCCTTTTTTTGCGGAACGGCCCTTCGATAAAACCAGGCGATATCCCGATCACAAAAACAAATACGCCTTCGACCAGGGGCTGGGCATCTCCCTATACAGCGCTATTCGATGCGTACGGTTGAATCTATATAGCGCTTTCGCCTACCCTCAATTCAACGATGCACATGTCAATAGTGCATTCGCCAATCACTGGATCGCTCCTCAATCGTATTTCCCCATAGACCGGTCAGCCCGGGGGGGACGTGCGCGCGCGGAGCAGGATCAGCCAATCAAGACCACGAAAGGGACCCCAATGGCCAACACGACGGTGGAGCTCGAAGCGCTCCTCATGCAGCGCTCGCTGACCGACCCGCAGTTGCAGGCGGCGGCCGCCGCGGCGGAGGACTACCGGATCCTGCCGGACGCCTCGGTGATCAAGATCGGCGGGCAGAGCATCATCGACCGCGGCCGGGCCGCGGTGTATCCGCTGGTGGATGAGATCGTGGCCGCCCGCCAGGCCCACAAGCTGCTCATCGGTACCGGCGCCGGCACGCGGGCGCGCCACCTGTATTCGATCGCCGCCGACCTCAACCTGCCGGCCGGGGTGCTGGCCCAGCTGGGCGCATCGGTGGCCGACCAGAACGCTGTGATGCTCGGGCAGCTGCTCGCCAAGCACGGCATCTCCGCGGTGGACGGTGCGGGGCTGGCGGCCGTGCCGCTCTACCTGGCCGAAGTCAATGCCGTGGTCTTCAGCGGCATGCCGCCCTACAAGCTGTGGATCCGCCCGGCGGCCGAAGGCGTCATCCCGCCCTATCGCACCGACGCGGGCTGCTTCCTGCTGGCCGAGCAGTTCGGCTGCAAGGCCATGATCTACGTGAAGGACGAGGACGGCCTGTTCACCGCCAACCCCAAGACCTCGAAGAACGCCACCTTCATCCCGCAGATCTCGGTCGATGAAATGAAGGCCAAGGGGCTGCAGGACTCCATCCTCGAATTCCCGGTGCTCGACCTGCTCAAGTCGGCCAGGCACGTCCGCCAGGTGCAGGTCGTGAATGGCCTCGTCCCCGGCAACCTGACCCGCGCGCTCGCCGGTGAGCACGTCGGAACCCTCATCACCGCTCGCTGAGAACAACCGCCATGGCTGACACCCCCAACAACATCAAGCACGTCGCCTCGCCGCTGGCGCGCCAGACCCTCCAGGACGGCGAGCTCACCCGCCCCGTCGCAGGCGTCCGGCCGATCCGGCTCCTTCCCTGGCTGCAGGTCGTCAAGATCGGCGGACGGGCCATCATGGACCGGGGCCGCGAAGCGATCCTGCCCATCGTCGATGAGCTGCGCCGGCTCCTGCCCGAACACCGCCTGCTGATCCTCACCGGCGCCGGCATCCGCGCCCGCCACCTGTACAGCGTCGGCCTCGACCTCGGCCTGCCGGTCGGCTCCCTGGCCCCCCTTGCCGCCAGCGAAGCCGGCCAGAACGGCCATATCCTGGCCTCGCTGCTGGCCCCCGAGGGCGTCTCCTACGTGGAGCACCCGACCATCGCCAACCAGCTCGCCATCCACCTGGCCGCCGCCCGCGCCGTGGTCGGCAGCGCCTTCCCACCCTACCACCACCACGAGTTTCCCAACTCGCGCATCCCCCATCACCGGGCGGACACCGGCGCCTTCCTGCTGGCCGACGCCCTGGGCGCCGCCGGCCTGACCATCGTCGAAGACGTGGACGGCATCTACACCACCGACCCCAACGGCCCGGACGGCGACAAGGCCCAGCTCCTGCGCGAGACCAGCGCCGCCGCGCTGGCCCTGCACCAGGGCACCCTGCCGGTGGACCCGGCGCTCGTCGAGGTGATGGCCACGGCCCGCCACCTGGAACGTGTGCAGGTCGTCAACGGCCTGGTGCCGGGCCGCCTCACCGCCGCCCTGCGCGGCGAGCACGTGGGCACCTTGATCCACACCGGCCTGAAACCGGCCTGATTGCCGGCTTCATGGCCGCGGTAGGGGCGGCTTCAGCCGCCCGCATCACCGCCCTGCCGGATCGCCCCCGTGATCCGGATCGTTCGCCATGTCGATGGCCGTAGGCGGCAGGCCGGCCTGATGGCGGGCCCACATGCGCTCATACATGGCTTCCAGGGCGCGGGTGTAGGCAAGCACATCGAAGAGCGCCGCAGCATGGCGGCTCCGTTCAAAGCGGTGACGCAGTGCATGCAGGCGCGACGGATCCTGTGCCAGGCTGCGGGCCAGCGCCGCGTAGGCTGCCGGCGTGGAGGTGACGACCTCCGGCAGCCCTGCGGCCTGCAGCAGGCCACCGGCCACGCGGGAGGCAAAGGTGGTCCCCGCACAGGTGACCAGCGGCACCCCCGCCCACAGGGCATCGCTGGCGGTGGTGTGGGCGTTGTAGGGCCAGGTGTCGAGCATCAGGTCGATCACCGGGAGGCGCGCCAGGTGCCCGGCCTGGGGCAGGCCTGGCGCAAAGACCAGCCGGTCCGGCAGCACGCCCCGTGCCATCGCCTCGTTGCGCAGATTGCCCCGCGCGTGGGGATCGTCCAGCAGCCACAGCACGCTGCCCGGCACGTCGAGCAGCAGGCTGCACCACAGGTCGAAGACCTCGGGCGTGAACTTCCAGGCCTGATTGAAACAGGCAAAGACAAAGCCCTCTTCCGGCAGGCCGAGCGCCGCCCGGCCCGGTGGCGCGATGGTCGGGTCGATCACCCGGCCGTGGGGCTGATAGCTGTGCGGCATGCAGGCCAGCGCCTCGGAGTAATCGTCCGCTGAAGCCGCCGGTGTCACGAAGCGGTCGCTGATCAGGTAGTCCACGAAGCCCTGCCCCGAGGTGCCCGGATAACCCAGAAAGCTCACCTGCACCGGCGCCGAACGGTGCGCCAGCAGCATGGTGCGGCTGCCCTCGGTATAGCCCTTGAGGTCGACCAGAATGTCCACGCCGTCGGCGCGGATCAGCTCGGCTGCCTCCAGGTCGCTCAGCCCACCGATGTCCCGGAAGCGGTGAAAGGCCAGGACCAGCCGCTCACGCATCCCCTTGCCGTCGTTCGCCCCATGGCTGTAGGCATACAGCTCCACGTGCTCGGCGCTGTGGGCCTCCAGCATCTCCACCATCAGCAGGGCCGTCGCGTGCTGGTGGAAATCACCCGACAGGTAGCCGATCCTCAGCGGGCCGGGCGGACGGGAAACACCAGGCGCGCCCGCCGCCGGGCCGCGACTTCCGCCCTCCGCATGAAAGGTCTCCAGCCGCGCCTTCAGCCAGCGGGTCGCACAGGTCCGTTGCGTCGCCGCGTCGATGCCTGGCATGGCCAGCAGCAGGAAGGGGGGCCACACCGCCCCGTCGTCGCTCTCCAGATCGGCACGCACCCGGTCCGGCCACAGATCGAAATCCTCCCATTCACACCAGGCGCGAGCCCGGACGTAGTGGCGGATCTGTCGGCTTGCCGACACGCTGGCGGAGGATTCGGTAGGCATGCACGGATGCAGCAAGATCCGGGCCGCCGGGGAGGCGGCGGGCTGGACGGGGCTCTCCTGGGTGGTGTCCCTGGCCCAGCCCAGCCCAAGTGAAATAGCTCACTCCGATCATGAGAATCTGCAGGGCCGGCAGGAGCGCGGCAATCCGATAGCATCTTGCCATGCCCATGACATTGGATTGACCATGCCGATCACGTGCCCCAAATGCGGCCACCAGCGTGGCCCTGGAGACAAGACACCAGCCTGGCAATGCCCTGGCTGTGGCGTGGCGTACGCAAAAGTGATGGCTCCGCCACCCGGGCTGGCTGCGCCTGCACCGCCCGGCGTTCCGCCCCCCGAAAGACCGATCCGCGTCAAGGCGGAAACCAAGGTGGACTTCCCGGATGAGATGGCGGTCCGGGTGCTCGATGTGAAGATGCCCTTCGCGTCGATGGTGGTATTCATGGTCAAGTGGGCTCTCGCCTCCATTCCCGCGCTGATCATCCTGATCGTCATCGGCATGCTGGCCAAGACGGCGCTCGAGACGCTCACCTCAAGCGAGAAGAAACCGGTGTCGACCCAGCTCAGCCCCCCCCAGGACAAGGATGCAGCGCTTCAGGCTGCGGCCGCCGCGGGCCGGGTGGTGACGGGCATGAGTAGCGATCAGGTGCTTGCGGCCTGGGGCAGCCCGAGCGACACAAGCGTTTCGGATGTGGGCAATGTAAAGGTCGAGCTGTGGACCTACGCACGTACGGCACTCCATCCCCCCAGGATGGTGACGCTGACGAACGGGACGGTGACCGCAGTCACCGGGGAGAAGTAGCCATGGCGTGGCCCACGGCGCGAAGCCCCTGCCCTATCCCTCCACCCCCTGCTTCAAGCGATACGCCAGTTGCCGCCGGGTGATCCCCAGCAGCTTCGCGGCATGGGTCAGGTTGCCGCCGGCCCGCTGCACGGCAAGCTCCAGCAGCCGGGCTTCGTGCTGCTCCAGGTCGAAGCCGTCCTGCAGGATGGCTTCGTAGAGGCGTTGGCGGGTGGCGTCGCCGGCGTTGCCGACCTGGCCGGCGCGGTCGACTTCGGCGCCGAGGCTGTGCACCGGGGCGCCGCCGGCGAAGAGGTGGTCGATCTCGATGAGGCCGCCGTTGGGGGCGAGGAGCACGCCCCGCTCCACCAGGTTCTGCAGTTCGCGCACGTTGCCCGGCCACGGGTAGGCCATCAGGGCCTGCATGGCGCGGTCGCTGAAGCCCTGGATCTGCTTGTGGTAGGGGGTTTCGTACTTCTTGACGAGGGCCGCGGCGAGCAGCGGGATGTCGCTGCGGCGCTCACGCAGGGGCGGGATCACCACCGGGTAGGTGGCCAGGCGGTAGTACAGGTCGGCGCGGAAGCGGCCGGCGCGGATGGCTTCCTGCAGGTCCACGTTGGTGGCGGCGACGAGGCGCACGTCCACCTTGCGGGTCTGGTCATCGCCGAGGCGCTCGACCTCGCCGGTCTGCAGCACGCGCAGCAGCTTGACCTGGGCGGCCAGCGGCAGGTCGCCCACCTCGTCGAGGAAGAGCGTGCCGCCGTGGGCGCGCTCGAAGCGCCCGGCGCGGGATTGCTGGGCGCCGGTGTAGGCGCCCTTCTGCACCCCGAAGAGTTCGGACTCGAGCAGGTCGTGGGGAATGGCGGCGCAGTTGACGGCGATGAAGGGCTGCTCGCTGCGGTCACCGTGGTCGTGGATCCAGCGTGCGAACATCTCCTTGCCGACGCCAGTCTCGCCCAGCAGCAGCACGGTGATGGGGCTGGCCGCGGCCTTGCCGATGAGGTCGAAGGCACCCCGGAAGCCGGGCGAGGCACCGATCAGCTTGCCGCTGGTGCATTCGGTGCCGAGGCTGCGGCGCAGGCGGCGCAACTCCTCGCGCATCTCGTCGAGCTGGCCCTGCAGGTCGTCGGGCTTGAAGTAGTCCAGGTAGGGGTCCTTGCCCCAGGCCTCGAGGGGCTTTCCGACGATGTGGCAGTGGGCGTCGCCACAGGCGGTGCAGGCGGTCTCCTTGAAGATCACCGGGCGGTTGAAGAACTGGGTGACGTAGCCGGAGGCATAGCCGACGATGCTCCAGCAGGCCGGGTCTTCACCGATGCCGAAGAGCTGCAGGTGGGAGTCGGCCTCCCAGGAGTTGTGCCAGTCCACCTCGCCGGCAAAGCTGCCGCGCTCCCAGTCCAGGTCGGACTTGACGATGGTGGCCTTGACCAGGCCTTCGAAGGCGTGCAGCTCGGGCCCGATGCGGAACACGTCGTAGGGGTCGCCGGCCCCCAGCAGTTTCTTGGCCAGCTCGGCGTCCTGCTGACCGGAGGCGAAGCCCATGCGGATGAGCAGGCCCTTGGCCCGCTCGGCGCCGAGGGAGTCGAACAGCTCGCGGCGCAGGGCGCCCATGGCCCGGGCGTGGAGCAGCAGCATGCGGTTCTCGTCGAGCCAGATCTGGCCCTCGTCCACATTGAAGCGCAGGCGCGAGCGCAGGTTGAACTGTTCTATGAGCTGCTGCTCGGCCATCGTGTCCCCGTTCTAGGTTCTATTGAACCTCCGGCCCCTGCGGGCGGAAGTGGATGCGTACTTTAACCCTGCCGGGCTCAAGTTGGGGGCAGGGGGAATGCTGTAGGGGCGGATTCATCCGCCCGCGGAGCTTGAATCAGGGCATGCCGTTGATCAGCGTCCGTGGGCGGCTGAAGCCGCCCCTACCTCACCCCAGCCCCGCTCACGCCGGGACGGTGTTCATCAGTTTGACGAAAAGGCGCTTGAAGGCTTCGTCCTGCTCGCCGCCGACGCGCACCTCGGCGTTGTGGCGGAAGGCCTCGGCGATGGCCTGCCAGTCGGCCTCGTCCAGGTGCTGGCGGGCGGCGGGGAGGATGAGCTTCTCCTCGCGGCTCAGGTGGCGCCACTGGGCTTCGGCGAAGGCTTCGAGGGCGCCGGCCAGCTCGCCGTGGCAGGCGGCATCACGGCGGGCGGTGGCGAGGCAGGCCTCCACCGCCTGGATCTGCGCGCTGCCTTCCCGGTGCTCGTCCTGCAGCTGGGCGATGAGGGCGGCGGATTCCGCATGGCGGAGGGCCAGGCGGGCGAACAGGAACTGCTCTTCCTTGGGGTGGTGGAGCACTTCGGGGAAGGCCTTGAGG
>WBTZ01000086.1 GCA_009026175.1 Zoogloea sp.
GTCCGGGGGGGCGTTGTCATGTGCTGGAGGCTTATCGGAGGACGCCAGAATGTTCTTGACCCGATTTTGGCTATATTTCTTATTTTTTGAGTAGAAACACCTAATTAATTGAATAATTGAGGATATTTCTGGGTTTTTGTCAATTTTGTGCGGGGTTTGGGTCCGGCATTGCCCGCTTCTCTCCGGGTATTGCAGTGGACTATCCGTTCAGGGCGCGGATGAGGAGCGCTGGGCCGGGCCGGGCTGTCTGCAAGGCCCGGCCGGGGGCTGGGAGAGGACTCAGCCTCTCAGGGAGATCACAGGCCAGCCAAGGGTCTGGGCATGGGCGCGCAGGGTGTCGTCCGGATCGACGGCCACCGGGTTGCTGACCTTGCCCAGCAGGGGCAGGTCATTGTGGGAGTCGCTGTAGAACCAGCTCTTGTCGAAGCTGCTCCAGCACAGGCCGAGGCTCTCCAGCCAGCCTTCGACCCGCTCGATCTTGCCGGCCTTGAAAGCGGGGGTGCCGCGGGGCTGGCCGGTGAAGGCGCCGTTTTCCTGGGCCGGGATGGTGGCGATCAAGTGGGGGATGCCGAAGGCACGGGCGATGGGGCCGGTGACGAAGCTGTTGGTGGCGGTGACGATGGCCACCACCGAGCCGGCGGCCAGGTGCTGATTGACCAGCGCCCGGGAGGCGTCGGTCATCATCGGCAGGATGCGGGTGTCCATGAACTCCCGGTGCCAGGCGTCGAGCTGCTGGCGGCTGTGGCGGGCCAGGGGCTTGAGCTGGAAGTCGAGGAATTCGAAGATGTCCAGGGTGCCGGCCTTGTACTGGTCGAAGAACGCCTGGTTGCGGGCTTCATAGACTTCCTTGTCCAGCACGCCGCGGGAGATCAGGTACTGGGCCCATTCGAAGTCCGAGTCGCCGGCGAGAAGGGTGTTGTCCAGGTCGAAGAGTGCGAGTTCCATGGCGGGTCTGTCAGGGCAAAAAGTGAATCTGCAAGAGTGCGTCAGACTCTCGGGCAAGCCTAAAGGCTCAGGTCGCGTTGCAGGATCTCCCGCAGCAGGGGCAGGGTGATGGCCCGCTTGCGCTCCAGGGAGGCGGCGTCGAGGGCGTCGAGGGTGCGCAGCAGGCTGGAGAGGTCCCGCCGGCCATGGCGCAGCAGGTACTGGACGATCTCGGGCTCGAGGCGCAGCCCGCGGCTCGCTGCCTGGGCGTCGAGGATGGCCAGGCGATCCTCGTCGGTGAGGGATTTGACCTCGAAGATCAGGCTCTGGCCGATACGGGTGCGCAGGTCCTCGCGGAGATGCAGGTGAAGGGGGGCCGCGCAGCCGCTGGTGATCAGGGTCATGCGCTGGCTGCGGGCACCGTTGAAGGCACGGAACAGGGCAATCTGGCCTTCCGGCCCGAGAGCTTCCACGTCATCCACGGCGAGCAGCAGGGCAGGCGCTTCCGGCAGGGTGGCGCCCACGTCGGCGGCGCGCAGGTAGCAGGCGGGGCGCCCGGCCTGGGCTGCGGCGGTGACCACGCTCTTGAGCAGGTGGCTGCGGCCGCTGCCGGCATCGCCCCACAGGAAGAGGTGCTGGGGGACGTCGGCGACCGGGACGGCCTCGTAGAGGGCCGCCAGGAGGTCGGCGTTGGCCGCCGCGACGAAGTTCTCCAGCAGCGGGGGGGCGTCGGCGTGCAGATCGAGGGTGAGTTGCTTCACGGGCGGTTTCGCCTCCGCACACCGGGCAGGGGCGGGCGGGCGACATTTCGGCTAAAATTCGGGTTTGTTTGCGCGCGACGGGCGGAATGGTCCGGCAGTTTGCGGCGCAAGGCCCGTTAATGTAGCCGGTCGCGGCGGGGCGCTCAACCCGATGAGCGTTTTACCCGTTGGCGCCGGTCGCTTCAGAAGAGATCACAGAACCCATGAGCTCCCTTACCTATCGCGATGCCGGTGTGGATATCGATGCCGGCGATGCCCTGGTCGACCGTATCAAGCCCTTTGCCAAGCGCACCATGCGCCCGGAGGTGCTCGGCGGCATCGGCGGTTTCGGCGCGCTGTTCGAGATCTCCAAGAAATTCAAGGATCCGGTGCTGGTGTCCGGCACCGATGGCGTGGGCACCAAGCTCAAGCTGGCCTTCCAGCTCAACAAGCACGACACCGTCGGCCAGGACCTCGTGGCGATGAGCGTCAACGACATCCTGGTGCAGGGCGCAGAGCCCCTGTTCTTCCTCGACTACTTCGCCTGCGGCAAGCTGCATGTGGATACCGCTGCCACCGTGGTGCAGGGTATCGCCCAGGGCTGCGAGCTGTCCGGCTGCGCCCTGATCGGTGGTGAAACCGCCGAGATGCCCAGCATGTACCCCGATGGCGAGTACGATCTGGCCGGTTTTGCGGTGGGTGCGGTGGACAAGGCCAAGATCATCGACGGCTCCACCATCCGCCCGGGTGACGTGGTGCTCGGCCTGGCCTCCAGCGGCGCCCACTCCAATGGCTACTCCCTGATCCGCAAGATCATCGAAGTCAGCAAGCCCGACCTGGAAGCCGACTTCCATGGCCGCAAGCTGAAGGACGTGATCATGGAACCCACCCGCCTCTACGTGAAGTCCATGCTGGCCCTGATGGAGAAGCGCGACGGCCTGGTCAAGGGCATGGCCCACATCACCGGCGGCGGCCTGCTCGACAACGTGCCCCGTGTGCTGGGCGAGAACCTCACCGCCGTGCTGAAGAAGGACGCCTGGGAAATGCCCAAGCTGTTCCAGTGGCTGCAGAGTGCCGGCAACGTGGATGCCCAGGAGATGTACCGGGTCTTCAACTGCGGGATCGGCATGGTCGTCATCGTCGCCAGCGAAGATGCCGAGATGGCCGCGGCCCAGCTGCGCAGCACCGGCGAGACGGTCTACACCCTCGGCACCATCGAGGCCCGCGCCGAAGGCCAGGCCCAGACCGTGGTGATCTGACGCGCCGGGCCTCTCGGCCCCCGCGTGTGACGAACGGGCTCGGAGGGGCCCGTTTGCGTTGACCGGCCGGGCAGGTGCCGCCGGCCAAGGCAAGCATCTTTACCTGTCTTTACCTGGCCCTAACCGCGGCTAACCTGCCGTCCGGCCATCATCGGCGTGTCGCTGCGCAGTGGCGCAGAGCTTCCCCGATCGAGCCCATGGCCCTGTCTCTCCCCGTTTCGGCTGCCCGCCTGGCGCCGCTGCTCCTGTGCAGCCTGCTTGCCGCCTGCGCCGCTGCCGGCCCGGATTACCAGCCTCCCGTGACGCAAGCGCCTGCCGCCTGGCAGGCGGTGCCGCTCCACGGCACCGTACCGGCGGGTGACATCGACCTGTCGCGCTGGTGGACCCAGCTCGCTGATCCGCAACTGTCCCAGCTTGTGGACGATGCGCTCGCCGCCAACCCGGACCTGCGGCGTGCCGCGGCCGCATTGCGGGCGGCCCGCTCGGCCAGGGAGCTGGCTGCCGCCAACCGCTTTCCGACGCTCTCGGCATCGGCCGGTGCCAGCCGCAGCACCGCGCTGGGGGTGAGCCGCAGCCTGTACCAGGCGGGCTTCGATGCCGCCTGGGAGCCGGATGTGTTCGGCGGCACGCGTCGGGCCCTCGAGGCGGCGGAGGCCGACCTGGCGGCGAGTGCAGCCGATCTGCAGGCCACGCGGGTCAGCCTGGTGGCCGAGGTGGCCCTGAACTACGTGGAGCTGCGGGCCTACCAGGCGCGCCTGGCGATCGCCCGGGACAACCTGGCGAGCCAGACCGAGACGGCGCAGATCACCGACTGGCGCAGCCAGGCGGGGCTGGCCAGCAGCCTGGAGGTCGAGCAGGCGCGCAGCAACCGGGACAGCACCCGGGCTGCCATCCCTGCCCTGGATACCGGGCGCGCCGGGGCCGAGCATCGCCTCGCCATCCTCACCGGACGGACACCGGGCAGCCTGCACGCGGTGCTTGCCGTCGATGAAGGGACACGCGGCAGCGCCTTGCCCAGCCTGCCGCCCGGCATCGCCCTGTCGATCCCGGCGGAGGTCCTGCGCCAGCGCCCCGACGTGCAGGCGGCGGAACGCCGGCTTGCCGCCGAGACCGCCCGCATCGGCCAGGCCGAAGCGGCCCGCTATCCTGCCTTCAGCCTCAGTGGCAACCTCGGCCTCGAGGCGCTCGGACTATCGGTGCTGGGCGGCGGCGGGCAGATCGCCCGCTCCCTGGCCGCCGGGGTCAGCGGCCCCTTGTTCGATGCAGGCCGGGCCCGGGCCCGGGTGCAGGTCCAGGAGGCAGTGCGCGACCAGAGCCAGGCCGCCTATGAGGCCACCGTGCTGACGGCGCTCGAGGAGGTACAGAACGCCCTGGTCGCCCTTGCCAGCGGCCGCGAGCGCGAGCAGGCCCTGAGCAGCGCCGCCGAGGCGGCCCGCAACGCGGCCTTGCTGGCCCGTCACCGCTACACCTCCGGGTTGATCGACTTCCAGACGGTGCTCACCACCGAGCGCAGCCTGCTCTCCGTCGAGGACAGCCTGGCCTCGGCCGGGGCCGAGCGGGTGACCGCCCTGATCCAGCTCTACAAGGCCCTGGGAGGTGGATGGTCGCCCAGGGATACCGCCATGAACGCCCGGGTTTTCCCGCCTGTCGCATGAAC
Organism: Zoogloea sp.; assembly: GCA_009026175.1. GTDB lineage: Bacteria > Pseudomonadota > Gammaproteobacteria > Burkholderiales > Rhodocyclaceae > Zoogloea. Next base: position 4,581 of record WBTZ01000086.1, read on the forward strand.
TCCCCTGAAAATCGCTCCGCGCAAGATCTCCGCGAACTCGTCTTCCAGGGCAGCGCGTCCCGCTTTGGTACAAGGGGGCGGCGCCTGCTGGGCGGTGGCCTGCTCCTGCTCGTCCTGCTGGCCGCCTACGGCCTGATCGGTAGCAAGGGCGACGAGGGGCCGCACTACCGGACCCAGGCCGCCACGCGCGGCGAACTTGTCATCAATGTATCGGCGACCGGCAATCTCCAGCCCACCAACTCGGTGGATGTGGGCAGCGAGCTGTCGGGCATCGTGGACAGCGTGCTGGTGGATGTGAATGACCGGGTCCGCAAAGGGCAGGTGATCGCCCGCCTGGACACGCTCAAGTTGCGCGACCAGGTGCGCCAGGCCCGTGCCGACCTGGCTTCGGCCCGGGCCAAGGTGCGTCAGGCCGAGGCCACGGTGGCCGAGACGGCCGCCAGTCTGGCCCGCCTGCGGGAGGTGGCGCGCCTGTCGGGCGGCAAGGTGCCCTCGAAGGCTGAGCTCGACAGCGGCGAGGCGGCTGCCCTGCGCGCCGTGGCCGACCAGCGGGTGGCTGAAGCAACGGTCGCGTCGGCGCAGGCGGTGCTGAGCAGCTACGAGATCAGCCTCGGCAAGGCGACGATCCGCTCGCCCATCGATGGCATCGTGCTGACCCGCAAGGTGGAGCCTGGCCAGACGGTGGCGGCGGCGATGACCGCGCCGGTGCTGTTCACCCTGGCCGAGGATCTGCGCCGCATGGAGCTGCAGGTGGATGTGGACGAAGCCGACGTGGGCAAGGTGAAGGAGGGCCAGGACGCCCGCTTTCACGTGGATGCCTGGCCGGGGCAGAGCTTTCCGGCCCGGGTCACCCGGGTGGGCTGGGGGTCCCAGACCAAGGACCAGGTGGTCTCCTACCTGACCATCCTCGAGGTGCGCAATGACGATCTGCAGTTGCGCCCGGGCATGACGGCCACGGCCGAGATCACCACGGCCCGGCGCAGCGGTGTCGTGCTGGTGCCCAATACTGCGCTGCGTTTCTCGCCTCCGGCGGCCCGGGTGGAAGAGAAGCGCAGCCTGCTGGCCAGCCTGATGCCCCGCCCGCCGGGCCCGCCGGCAAAATCTGCCGGTCCAGCGTCGGCCAGGGATGGCAGCCAGACCCTGTGGCTGCTGAAGGATGATGTTCCAGTCCCCCTGCGGGTCAATGTGCTGGGCAGCAACGGGCAGGTCTCCGAAGTCCGCGCGGCAGAGGGCGAGGCGCCGCTGGAGGCCGGTGCGGAAGTGATCGTCGAAGCGGGGGCGGCACGCAAATGAGCGTCCCGCTGATCGCCCTGACGGGTGTCACCCGGCGCTTCGGCGACGGTCCGGCGGCTTTCCAGGCCTTGCGCGGCGTGGACCTGAGCATCGAGGAAGGAGAGTTCGTGGCCATCATGGGCCCCAGTGGCTCCGGCAAGTCGTCGCTGATGAACATCCTCGGCTGCCTGGATACGCCGAGCGGCGGCAGCTACCGCTTCCGCGGCCTGGCGGTGGAAACCCTGGACCGGGACCAGCGGGCGCGCCTGCGCCGCCATGCCCTGGGCTTCGTGTTCCAGGGCTTCAACCTGCTGGCCCGCACCTCGGCCCAGGAGAACGTGGAGCTGCCGCTGCTCTACCGCGGTGAGGGGAATGAACGGCGCCGCCAGCTTGCCCGGGCGGCCCTGGCGTCGGTGGGGCTGGAGGGCTGGGGGCATCACACCCCCGCCGAGCTGTCCGGCGGCCAGCAGCAGCGGGTGGCGATTGCCCGCGCACTGGTGACCGGCCCCTCGCTGCTGCTGGCCGACGAGCCGACCGGCAACCTGGATACGGCACGCAGCCACGAGATCATGGCGCTGCTCACCGCTCTCAACAGGGACCAGGGCCTCACCGTGGTGATGGTGACCCACGAGGCCGACATGGCTGCCTACGCCCGGCGCATCGTCAGGCTGGTGGACGGGCTGATCGCCAGCGACACCCGCAACGATGCGCCGGCCGGGCCGCCGGAAGGCACATCATGATGCTGTGGAACGCGGTGCTGCTGGCCCTGCGCGAGATCCGCCGCAATCTGATGCGCTCCTTCCTGACCGTACTGGGCATCGTGATCGGCGTGTCGGCGGTGATCACCATGGTGACCCTCGGCAACGGGGCGACCCGCTCGGTGTCGGACCAGATCGCCAGCCTGGGCAGCAATCTGCTGATCATCCGCCCCGGCCAGCATCTTGGCCCGGGGCGGGACTCCGCCGGCGCCGCGGCTTTCCGGGCGGCGGACGTGGAGGCCCTGCGCAGCCAGGTGGCGGGCCTTGCCGCGGTGGTGCCGGTGAGCAGCAAGAGCGTGACCCTGGTGGCGATGTCCCGCAACTGGTCCAGCGGCGTGACCGGCACCAGCCGGGACTGGTTTGCCACCGGCAAGTGGCAGTTGGCGGCGGGGCGGATCTTCAACGAAGCGGAGGAGCGGGCCGGCGCAGCGGTCTGCGTGATCGGTGACACCCTGCGCCGGGAGCTATTCGGCGGGCAGGACCCGGTCGGCCGGCAGGTCCGGGTCAAGCAGTTCTCCTGCGAGGTGATCGGCCTGCTGGCCTCGAAGGGGCAGTCCACCATGGGCAATGATCAGGACGACCTGGTGGTGATGCCCCTGCGCACGGTGCAGCGCCGCCTGACCGGTTCGGTGGACGTGGGCAGCCTGATGATCTCGGTGCGCGACGATGGGACGATGGACGCGGCCAAGGAGCAGATCACCTGGCTGATGCGCGAGCGCCGCCACATCGGCCCCGGCGACAACGACGACTTCTCGGTGATGGATACCCGCCAGATCGCCGAGACCCTGTCGGGCACCACCCGGGTCATGACCGGCCTGCTCGGGGCGGTGGCGGCGGTGAGCCTGCTGGTGGGGGGCATCGGCATCATGAACATCATGCTGGTGTCGGTCACCGAGCGGACCCGCGAGATCGGCATCCGCCTGGCCATCGGCGCGCTGGAGCGGGAGGTGCTGCTGCAGTTCCTGGTGGAGGCGGTGGCGTTGGCCTCCCTGGGCGGGCTGGCCGGGATCGTGCTGGCCACCCTCGCGTCGATGGGGGGGGCCACCCTGATGCACGTGCCCTACCTGTTCAATCCGGGCGTCAACCTGCTGTCCTTCGGCTTCTCCGCGGCGATCGGGGTGGTCTTTGGTTATGTCCCGGCGCAGCGGGCGGCGCGCCTGGACCCCATCGAGGCGCTGCGGCACGAGTAGGCCCCGCGGCGAACCCGCGCAGCCGGGTTCGGGAACCTCTGGCCTGCATGGCGGCTCTACCAGAAAGCGCACCCCGTTCCGCTTCAGCTGCGGGGTGCATCCCGGCGGTTCCGTGACTCGCCATTCCTTGATGCTCGCCGCTGCCGCGCCTCGTGCGCCTGTCTCCCGGCGGCCCTGGAGGAGACCGCATGACGCCCGATCTGTCCTTTCTTCCCGGCTGGATCACCCCCCTCGATACCAGCTTCGCCCTGGCCCTGCTCTTGGTGATCGCCCCCCTCGCCGGCGAGGCCGTGTTCCGGCTCCTGCGCTGGCCACGCATCGTCGGCTACACCCTGGTTGGGCTGTTCGCTTCGGCGAGCAGTTTCGACGGGGCCGGGCTGGAGTTGTCCGAGGGCTTCCGCCACGGCCTCGAAGTGGCCATGGCCGTGCTGCTTTTCGAGCTCGGCAGCCGGGTCAATCTGCCCTGGTTGCGGGCCAATCCCTGGCTGGCGGCAACCAGTGTGGCCGAGGCCGGGCTCAGTTTTTCCCTGGTTTTCGGTATCGGCCATTACCTTGGACTCGGACCCGGCAGTTCGCTGGCCCTGGCCGCGGTATGCATGGTCAGCTCACCGGTCGTCGTGATGCGGGTGGCCAGCGAGATCGGGGCGCGGGGGCAGGTGACGGAGCGCTTGCTGATGTTGTCGGCGCTCAACACCATCTATGCGGTGGTGGCCGTGCAGGTCATCCTGGGCCTGCTCGGGCAGATGCATGGCAACAACGCCCTCGAAGCCCTGCGGCCGCCCTTGTGGTTCCTGCTCAACACCTTGCTGCTCTCCATCGCGCTGGCCCTGGCGGTGGGCTATGCCCGGCGCCGGCTCGACCTGGCCAACGAGAACAGCGCGCTGCTGCTGCTGGGGTTGATCTTCCTGGCCCTGGTGCTGGTCCGCCTGTCCGGGGCCTCGCCGATCCTGGTGCCCCTGCTGGCCGGCATGCTGCTGCGCAGCCGGGACCCGCGCCCCTGCCTGTGGCCGCGCCACTTCGGCACGGCGGGCGGGGCGCTGGTGGTGCTCCTGTTCGTGGTCAACGGCATGGCGGCGGACTGGCGGCTGATCGTCGGCGGCGGGCTGGCAGGGGTGGCCTTGCTGCTGTTGCGGGCCTTCGCCAAGGTCGCCGGTACGGTGCTGTTCGGCCGTCGGTCCGGCCTGTCCACGGCCCAGGCGACCGCCCTGGGGGTGGCGCTGCTGCCCATGTCGGGTACGGCCTTCCTGCTCACGGCCAGCTTGTATTCGGCTTTCCCGGCGATGGGAATGCGGGTGGCCGCCGCGCTGGCCGGTGCGGCGATGGTGATGGAGATCCTTGGCCCGATTGCGACCCAGTGGGCCTTGAGCCACTGTGGTGAAACCCCGGAAGGAAAGGAGGCTGCCCGTGGCGCTTGAATCCTTCGCCCACTCCCGCTGCCTGACCCTCGGCATCGAACTGGAACTGCAACTTGTCAGCACTCACGATTTCGACTTGGTCGGGTCGGCCCCGGACCTGTTGCGGGTGCTCCACCAACAGGGCTTTGTCGGCGATGTGAAGCCCGAGATCACCAACAGCATGATCGAGATCGCCACCGGCATCTGCGATGGCCATGCCGATGCGCTGTCGCAGCTCACCGCCTTGCGCGATGGCTTGCTGGAGGGCGCACGGCAGCTCGACATCGGCATTTGCGGTGGTGGTTCCCATGCCTTCCAGCACTGGGGCGAGCGGCGGATCTCGGATGGTGCCCGCTATCAGCACCTGAGTGATCTGTACGGCTACCTGGCCAAGCAGTTCACGGTGTTCGGGCAGCACGTGCATATCGGCTGCCCCGGTTCCGACGAGGCCTTGCTGCTGCTCCACGGCCTGTCCCGCTACATGCCGCACCTGATCGCCCTGTCCGCCTCGTCACCCTTCGTGCAGGGGCGGGACACCGGCTTCGATTCCGCGCGGCTCAACTCCATCTTCGCCTTTCCCTTGTCAGGCAGGGCGCCCTTCGTGCTGAGCTGGGAGGACTTCAAGCGTTACTTTGCGAAGATGGCGCGGACCGGGGTGGTGGAGAGCATGAAGGATTTCTACTGGGACATCCGTCCAAAGCCGGAGTACGGCACCATCGAGGTGAGGGTGCTGGATACGCCGCTGACCGTGGAGCGGGCGGCGGCCCTGGCCGCGCTGATCCAGGCCCTCGCGCGCTGGCTGATCGTGGAGAAGCCTTTCCGTCCCACCGAGGACGATTACCTGGTCTATGCCTTCAACCGCTTCCAGGCCTGCCGGTTTGGCTATGGCGGCGTGTGGGTGGATCCTTCCAGCGGCGAGCGCGGCATGCTCGGTGACGAGATCGTGCGCCTGGTCAGCCGGATCGGCCACCACGCGGCCGAGCTGGGAACCGATGCCATCTGCACCCGGCTGGCCAACGATGCGGGAGCCCGCCGCAATGATGCCCAGTGGCTGCGGGACAGGCAGGCCACCGATCCCCTGCTGCCCGAACTGGTGCGGCAGCAATGCCTGCGCTGGGCGGAGCCATGAGCCATGAGTCAGGATGGCCCCCGTCCGCTGCGCATAGGCCTGTCTGCCCGCCTCATGCACGATCCGCCGGCGGAGCTCAACTTCCCGGGCAAGACCCTGCAATACATCGAGCAGTCGATCGCTCACTGGGTGATGGCCCACGGCGCCCTGACCTTCATGGTGCCCACCATCGAAACCGGCGGGGGCGTGGACAGGCGGGCAATCTCCCTCCGCGAATATGCGGCGGAGCTTGACGCCCTGGTGCTGCAGGGCGGCGCCGACATGGCGCCGGAGTCCTATGGCATGGCGCCGACCAGCCCCCTGTGGCCCGGGGACCGCATCCGCGACCGCTACGAGATCGAGCTGTTCTGGGAGTTCGTGTTCCAGGGCAAGCCGGTGCTGGGCATCTGCCGGGGCTGTCAGCTGATCAACGTGGCCCTGGGCGGCAGCCTCTACCAGGACATCGCCAGCGCTTGCCCCGATGCGGCCCGCCATGTGGAGCCGGCCCTTTACGACCGGCATGTCCATGAGGTGGCGGTGGTGCCCGGCACCCGCCTGGCCGAACTCTATGCCGGGCGGGCGGAGGGCAAGGTGATCAGCATCCATCACCAGGCCATCGACCGGCTGGGCAACGACCTGGAGGTGGAGGCGCGGGCCGCCGACGGCATCATCGAGGCGATCCGCTGGAAGGGCGCCGGCTATGTGGCCGGTTTCCAGTGGCACCCGGAGTTCCACGGCGGCAGCGCCGACCTGCTCGACAGCGAGCCGATCATGCTGGATTTCCTGGCCGCGGCCCGCCGGGCGCGGGGAGCTTAGGCGGAGTTCAGGCGGACTGGGCCGGCTTGGCGGCGGGCTCGGTTTCGGTCTTGATGCTGCTCAGCTGCTTGTTCAGGAAGTCGTCGTAGCCCTTCTGGACCAGATCCCAGGTGTTCTGGATGCCGCTGGCAATATCGCCGTCCAGGACCTTGAGCCCCTTGAGGATGTCCTTGGCCTCGTTGAAGCCCTGCTCGAATCCGGAGCGGATGACGTCGACGAAGTTGTTCAGCACCTGCGTCTGGTCTTCCCCCTGATGCTGGGCCGAATAGGCGGAGTAGAAACCCGTGGACAGGCTGAGGATGCGGTCAGCCGTGGCCTGGGGGGAATTGTCCTGGTTGGCGGCTGCTGCCTGGAGGGCGTTGTCTCCGAACTCCGGCGCCAGCAGCTCGTTGATGCGGCTGATGGCCGACTTGAAGAGCAGGGTCTGGGATTCGTCCCCGGCCTTGATGGAGACTTCAGCCGAGGCCTGGAGAATCTGCGAGGCGGTGTTCTGGCGAACTGCCTTTTCCACGCCGGCCGCGGTGAGCGCCGGAGTTTCCTGCGCTTTGGCGGTGCTGCCCGTGCTTTGCGTGTAGGCCGCCAGTGAGTTGCTCAGGGCGTCGATGGCCATGATGATTGGCTCCCGTTCTGGTCAGGTATGAGTCCAAGTCCTGTCCCAGTATAGGGGGCCGGGTGGACATCTGCCCGGCAAGAAGTCGCGGCCGCATGCAAACTGTATCGGCGCGGGGGCGGTCAGGCCGGTCGCTGCGCTGCCCGCATGCGGCGCTCAGCCGCCGGCACGCTTGCGCACGGCGTCCACGTAGGCGCGGCCGTCCAGCGGGGCCTTGTCGCGCTGGGCTTTCCAGATGGTTTCGCCGAGGCATTCCAGCACGTCGTGGAGTGCCGCGTGGCGGTCGCCGTGGCGGGCCTGGCACTGCTCGAATGCTTCGCGGATGCCCGGCGGCTGGTTGATCGAGAGCTGCTCCTCGATGGCCAGGTGCAGGGACAGGTGCAGGAAGGGATTGACCTGCCCGTCCTCGGGGCTGAAGTCCTTGTACACCGCGTCCGGGTCTTCCAGCAGGGGCTGGTATTCCGGGTGATGGGCCACCAGGTCGGCGGCGATGATCTCGAGCTGGGTCAGGACTTCGCGGTTCTTGTGCTTGGCCCAGGAGGCCACGAAGAACTGGCGGGCCTGGTCGCGGGAGGGGTCGAACATGGTGTCGGGGTTTCCTTATTCCGTCTTGTCGCGGTAGAGGCACAGGTCGCGGATGAGACATTCACCGCACTTGGGCTTGCGGGCGATGCACACGTAGCGGCCATGCAGGATCAGCCAGTGATGGGCGTCACGCATGAATTCCTTGGGGATGCGGCGGACCAGGCGTTTTTCCACCTCCAGCACATCCTTGCCCGGGGCCAGCCCGGTGCGGTTGGCGAGGCGGAAGATGTGGGTGTCCACGGCCATGGTGGGCTCGCCGAAAATGGTGTTGAGCACCACGTTGGCGGTCTTGCGGCCGACGCCGGGCAGAGCCTCGAGGGCCTCGCGGTCATTGGGCACCTCGCCGCCGTGGAGCTCCAGCAGCTGGCGCGACAGGGCCAGGGTGTTCTTGGCCTTGTTGCGGAACAGGCCGATGGTCTTGATCTGTTCGGCGATGCCTTCCTCACCCAGGTCCACCATGGCTTCTGGGCTGGGGGCGAGGGCGAAGAGCTTGCGGGTGGCGATGTTGACGCCCTTGTCGGTCGCCTGGGCGGACAGCACCACGGCCACCAGCAACTGGTAGGGCGAGCCATATTCCAGCTCGGTGGTGGGGGTCGGGTTGGCGTCCCGCAGGCGGCGGAAGGCTTCGGCCACGCTGGCCAGGCGCATGTCGGCCATCAGGCGGGCTCGGCGGCGTCGTTGGCCGGGGCCGGCGGCTGCAGGCGGCTGCGGACCTGCTTGCGGGCTTCCAGCCAGTTGCGGCCGGCGATCAGGAAGCCGAGGGTGATGAAGGCGCCGGGGGGCAGCACGGCGACCAGGAAGCCCGGATAGTCGTCGCCGAACAGCGCGATGCCCTGGGCCGAGGGGAAGATCATCTCGATGCCCGAGAACAGGGTGCCGCTGCCGACCACTTCACGAATGGCGCCGAGCACCGCCAGCACCAGGGTCAGGCCGATGCCCATGGCGATGCCGTCGATGGTCGAGCCGATGGGCTCGTTCTTGGCGGCAAAGGCCTCGACCCGGGCCAGCACGATGCAGTTGGTGACGATCAGCGGGATGAAGATCCCCAGCACCAGGTAGAGCTCGTGCAGCCAGGCATTGAAGGACAGGTCCACCACCGTGACCAGCGCGGCGATGATCAGGATGAACACCGGGATGCGGATCTCGTAGGGGATGAAGTTGCGCAGGGCGGCGATGGTCAGGTTGGACAGGGCCATCACGAGGATGGTGGCCAGGCCCAGGCTGACCGCGTTCACCACGTTGGTGCTGATGGCCAGGATGGGGCACAGGCCGAGGATCTGCACGATCCCGGTGTTCTGCTTCCAGATGCCGTTCCAGGCAATCTCGCGACAGGCTTTCAGATCCATGGCGGGGCTCCGGTCAGAGGGTGTCGCCGGCGCGGGCGGCGAACAGGCGGTCCTGGTGCTCGACGGCAAAGCGGGCCGCCCGGGCCACGGCGTTGGTCACCGCGCGGGCGCTGATGGTGGCGCCGGTGTGATAGCTGATCTTCCCGCCGTCTTTCTTCACCTTGCAGTCCGGGACGTCGGCTGCCTTGAGGTCGGCGAACTGGGTGATCCAGGGGCTGCGTTTGTCCTTGTCCTTGCGCGGGTCGATGTAGTCGCCGAGACCCGGGGTTTCCCGGTGGCTGACGGCCCGCACGCCGGACACCGCGCCATCGGCGCCGACCGCGATGATCAGCTCGATGCGGCCGCTGTAGCCGTCGGGGGCGGTGGCCTCGATCAGCAGCGCCGCGGGCTGGCCGGCCTTGCGCGCGCGATAGATGCGTCCGCCTTCGTCGAGACCCAGCTCCCGGGTCGGGCCCAGCCTGACGTAGTCGTCGAGCAGGGCGTTGTCGTAGCGGCCGGCGGGCAGCACCTCGGAGACCAGCTTCATCTTTTCCTCGGTCGCCGAGGCGGCGATCTGCTCGCGGGTGGCCTCGTGGGTGAAGGCCATCATGGCGGTGAACACCACGGTGAAGGCCACCATGACGGCGCCGGTGCGGGCGGACAGGCCGAGGGCTGTGGGTTCGCTCATCGCCCGTTCAATCCTTCTTGTGGCCGAAGACCGGCGCCTGGGTCTTCATGTCGATCAGGGGGACGCAGATGTTCATCAGCAGGGTGGCGAAGGCGATGCCGTCGGGATAGGCGCCGAAGACCCGGATCACGTAGGTGAGGACGGCTGCACCGGCCGCGAACAGCAGCTTGCCGCGGGCGGTGGTGGCGCCGGACACGGGGTCGGTGAGGATGAAGAAGGCGCCGAGCATGGCGCCGCCGGAGGCCAGGTGGAACAGGGGCGAGGCGAAGCCCTCGGGCTTGAGTGCCCACAGCAGGCCCGCCGCGGCGAACAGGGCGGCGCAGAAGGCGAGCGGGATGTGCCAGGTGATGATGCGCCGCTGCAGCAGCCACAGGCCGCCGAGCAGGTAGCCGAGGGCGACCCATTCGCCGCCGTGGCCACCGATCAGACCGAAGGCCGGGCCGTCCATCAGCTGGGCAGCGCGCAGGCCATGCAGTGTGGAGGCGGGGTCTGCCGCGCCGCGCAGGGCGGTGCGCAGGGCATCGAGCGGGGTGGCGCCGGTGATCGCATCGATCTGGCGGGCGCCGCCGAAGATGAGTTCGAGCTGGGTCCCGGCATCGAGCTGCCCGGCCGCCGGCCACTGGGACATGAGCGCCGGGTAGGCGACGATCATCAGGCAGAAGGCGGCCATGGCCGGGTTGAAGGGGTTCTGGCCGAGTCCGCCGTAGAGCTGCTTGACGATCACGATGGCGAGCAGGGTGCCCGTGACGGTGAGCCACCAGGGGGCGATGGGCGGGAAGGTCAGGGCGATCAGCCAGGCGGTGACGATGGCCGACAGGTCGCCCAGGAAGAGCGCCACGGGCTTGCCGCGGATGGCCAGCACGGCGGCCTCGCCGGCCAGGGCTGCGGCCGTGGCGAGGGCGATCTGCACGAGGATGCCGGGGCCGAAGAACCAGGCGTAGGCGGCAATGCCGGGCACGAGGGCGAGCAGCACCTGGAGCATGACGCTCTGGACACTGGCAGGCTTGCGGACGAAGGGGGAGTTGATCATGGGCTGGAGGAATCAGGCCCCGCTGGAGGGGGGCCTATCAGGGGGCGCATCCGTCGGGTGCGTGGCGGAAACCTGGCGGCGTGCCTCGATGGCGGCAATCTCAGCCTGCACGGCCGGGGTGGCCGCGTCGGTGTTCTTGGGCTGGACCTGGGCCTTTTGCTGGCGGGCCTTTTCCATGGCGGCTTCGATCAGGGCACGTTTGGCGTCGTCCCCGGAGGGTTTGGCCGGTGCCGTGCCGCTGCTCGCGGCCGCCGCGCCGGCGGCGCTGCCATCCGCCCCGACCTTCTCGCGGGTGGCGGCGGCCTTGGCGGCGAGCTTCTCGGCCTTCTCCTGCTTTTCCCGCTCCTGGCGGAAGTTCTTGAACTCGAAGCGGTCGCGGGCGGTGTCGGCCGCTTCCTTCTCCCGTTCCCGGGCCCAGATCTCGCTCTTGGAGAAGCGGAAGTAGTCCACCAGCGGAATGTGGGAGGGGCACACGAAGCTGCAGCAGCCGCATTCGATGCAGTCGAAGAGGTGGTATTCCTGGGCCTTGCCGAAGTTCTTGGCGCGGGAGTGCCAGTACATCTCGAAGGGGGCCAGGTCTGCCGGGCAGGCCTTGGCGCACTCCCCGCAGCGGATGCAGGGCATCTCGGGCGGCGGCGGCGGGAAGAGGGCGGGGCTGCCCACCAGGATGCAGTTGGTGGCCTTGACCACGGGCACGTCGAAGGCCGGCATGCGGGCGCCCATCATCGGGCCGCCCATGATGTAGCGGTCGGTGCCGGCGCGGGCGCCGGCCAGGCGCACGACGTGGTCCATCGGGGTGCCGATCAGCACTTCGTAGTTGCGCGGGGCGTCCACGTTGCCCGCGACCGTGACGATGCGCGAGATCAGGGGGCGGCCCCGTTCGAGGGCTTCAAAGATGCTGTAGGCGGTGCCCACGTTGAAGCACTGCACGCCGAAGTCGGTGGAGCGGCGCCCGTGGGGCACTTCGATGCCGGTGAGCACGCGGATCAGCTGCTTGGCGCCGCCGGCCGGGTAGCGGGTGGGGATGGCCACCGCCTCGATGCCGGTCTCGCCACTCGCGGCGATGGCAGCCTGCACGGCCGCGATGGCTTGCGGCTTGTTGTCCTCGATGCCGATCAGGACTTCCCGGGCCTGCAGCATGTGACGCATGGCGATGATGCCCTTGAGCATGTCGCCGGCGCGCTCGCGCATCAGCATGTCGTCGCAGGTGATGAAGGGCTCGCACTCGGCACCATTGATCACCAGGGTCTGCAGGGCACCTTCCTTGCCGGGCTTGAGCTTGAGGTGACTGGGGAAGACGGCTCCGCCCAGGCCCACGATGCCGGCGTCGCGCAGGAAATCGCGCAGCTCGTCGGGGGGTGTGCTGCGGAAGTTGACCCGTTCCAGCTCGCCCCAGCGGTCGTCCCCGTCCGGCTCGATGATCACCGACAGGGTGGTCAGGCCGGAGGTGTGGGGCATCACGGCCGGCACGACGTCACGCACCAGGCCGGAGGTGGATGCATGCACGGCGGACGACAGCGAGCCGTCGGCGGCGCCGATGCGTTGCCCCTTGAAGACCCGGTCACCCGGCTGGACCAGCGGCCGTGGATGCCCGCCCACGGACTGGTGGAGCGGAATCACCAGGCGGTCCGGCAGGGGCACCGGGGCGATCGGGGAGAGGGTCGATTCTTCCTTGTGGGTGGCCGGCTTGACGCCACCATGGAAGTTGAAGAGTTTGCGCAACATGGCTTAGGCGGCCTGCTTGATCGTGAACACCGGATAGCGCCACTTCCAGGTGTCCACCGTCTCGGCGATGGGCTCCATGGAGATGCAGTCCACCGGGCAGGGGGCGAGGCACAGCTCACAGCCGGTGCAGTCGGCAGCGATGATGGTGTGCATCTGCTTGGCGGCGCCGACGATGGCGTCCACCGGGCAGGCCTGGATGCACAGGGTGCAGCCGATGCAGGTCTCCTCGTCGATGACGGCGACGGCCTTGGGCTTCTCGACGCCGTGCTCCTCGGACAGGGGCTTGAACTCGCGGCCGAGCAGGTCGGCCAGCTTGCGGATGCCTTCCTCGCCGCCGGGGGGGCACTGGTTGATCTCTGCCTCGCCGCCGGCAATCGCCGTGGCGTAGGGGCGGCAGCCCGGGAAGCCGCACTGCCCGCACTGGGTCTGCGGCAGGATGGCGTCGATCTGGTCGACCAGCGGGTCACCCTCGACCTTGAACTTGATCGAGGCGAAGCCCAGCACCGCGCCGAGGACGAGGGCGATGCCGGTCATGATGAGGATGGCGGTGAGCATGGGGCTGCTTCAGTGGTACTTGTCGAGGCCGGCGAAGCCCATGAAGGCCAGGCTCATCAGCCCGGCGGTGACCATGGCGATGGCGGTGCCCTTGAAGGGGAGTGGTATGTCGGCACCGTCCAGGCGTTCGCGGATGCCGGCGAACAGCACCAGCACCAGGGAGAATCCCACCGAGCTGCCGAAGCCGAAGAGCAGGGATTCGAGCAGGTCGTGGTGCAGCGCCACGTTGAGCAGGGGTACGCCCAGCACCGCGCAGTTGGTGGTGATGAGGGGCAGGTAGATGCCCAGCACCTGGTGCAGGACCGGGCTGGTCTTCTGGATGACCAGCTCGGTGACCTGCACGATGGCAGCAATGATGACGATGAAGGCCAGGGTGCGCAGGTAGTCCACGCCGGCCGGCATCAGCACGTAGTGATCCACCAGATAGCTGGTGCCGCAGCCGAGGGTGAGGACGAAGGTGGTGGCCGCGCCCATGCCGACGGCGGTGTCGAGCTTCTTCGAGACCCCCATGAAGGGGCACAGCCCGAGGATGCGGACCAGAACGACGTTGTTCACCAGAACGGCGCCGAGGATCACGAAAAGGTAGCTTGTCATGCTTGCCGTGCGGGGAGGGCCAGGGCGGGATTATCCCGCTCCGGCCGGAAGGGGCTCAAGCCTGCCGTGAGTGGGGTTATCCACGCCATCAGGTGAAGTCACGGGTTTCGGCGACGGCCTCGCGGACCAGGGCCGGTCCGCGGTAGATCAGACCACTGTACACCTGGACCAGCCTGGCGCCGGCCTCGAGCTTGGCGCGGGCCTGGCGCCCGTCGAAGACGCCGCCGGCGGCGATGATCGGCAGCTCGTTCTGCAGCGCCTTGGCCAGGGCCGCGACCACCGCGGTGGAGGCTTCGAAGAGCGGTGCGCCGGACAGGCCGCCCTGCTGGTCGCCGAAAGGCACGCCTTGCACCTTGTCGCGGGCGAGGGTGGTGTTGGTGGCGATCACCGCATCGATGCGGTGGCGGCGCAAGGCATCGGCGATGTTGGTGATCTGGCTGTCGTCCAGGTCGGGCGCGATCTTGAGGGTGATCGGCACATAGCGGCCGTGCTTGTCGGCCAGCTGGGCCTGGCGGGCCTTGAGCTGGCCGAGCAGGGCGTCGAGTTCGGACTCGCCCTGCAGCTGGCGCAGGTTCTTGGTGTTGGGCGAGGAGATGTTGACGGTGATGTAGCTGGCCAGCGGGTAGGCCTTGTCGAGGCCGATCAGGTAGTCGTCGGCGGCCTTCTCGATGGGCGTGTCGGCGTTCTTGCCGATGTTGATGCCCAGGATGCCCCGGTACTTCATGGCCTGCACGTTGCCGATCAGGGCGTCGATGCCGTGGTTGTTGAAGCCCATGCGGTTGATGATGCCCTTCACCTCCGGCAGGCGGAACATGCGCGGTTTGGGGTTGCCGGGCTGGGCGCGCGGGGTGATGGTGCCGATCTCGATGAAGCCGAAGCCCATGCGGGCCAGGCCGTCGATGGCTTCGCCATTCTTGTCGAGGCCGGCGGCGAGGCCGATGCGGTTGGGGAAGCGCAGGCCCATGACTTCGACGGGCCGGGCTTCGAGGGGCTTGCCGGCGGGCAGCAGGCGCCCGGCGGCGTTGAGGCCGGCCAGGGCGGTTTCGTGGGCAGTCTCCGCGTCGAGGGAGAACAGGATGGGGCGAGCGATTTCGTAGAGCATCCGCCATTCTACCGCAGTGCGGAAAACTCTTGTTTTCCTGTACTTACTCGATGGCGATGCGGATCTGCAGCCCCAGGTAGCCGCTGTAGCCCGGCAGGTTGGGCAGGGCCACCAGGTTGGCGCCGACGCGGCCGACGCTGACGGAGGCGGCGGGCAGGACGAGGATGGGCGAAGGATAGCCGCTGGCCAGCAGGCCAAAGGCCCCGAAGCGGAAGGGGCCGGCCTCCAGGGGCATCCAGCGGCCACCGATGTAGAAGGTGTTCCTGTCGTAGCTGTTGCGGAAGTAGCCCGCGCTGGCCACCCAGGGGGTGCCGCTGAGCTCCCGCTCAAAACCAAGGCCCGGATTGACTTCCCGCCAGTCGCGGCGGTCGGGCTGGAAGTGGTGGGAGACACCCGACAGGGTGAGCCAGTCCCGGTGGGGGGCGGACTGCAGGTCGTCGAGGCCGGGCAAGGCGTGGGCGCTGAGGCTCCAGGCGAAAAGGGGCGTGAGGGCGAGCCCCCGGATCGTCTTTGACATGGGTGGGTCAGTCGAGTTGTTGCAGGTCGGAGTCCGACAAGGTCTGCCATTGGCCGCTGACGCGACCCTGCAGGGGGCGGAACAAGGCCTTGTAGGCCATCTTGCGGCTGTCACGGATCCAGTAGCCGAGGTAGAGATAGGGCAGCTTGAGTTCCCGGCAGACCTCGATCTGCCAGAGCACTCCGAAGGTGCCCAGGCCGGGGCCGCGCAGGTCCGGATCGTAGAAGGTGTAGACGCTGGACAGGCCGTCGGTGAGGCAGTCGATGACGCTCACCATGCGCAGGATACCGTTCTCGCGGAACTCGATGAGGCGGCTGTCCACGTGGCTCTGCAGCAGGAAATGGGCGTATTGCTCGCGGTTGTCCTGGTCCATGCCGCCGCCGGCGTGGCGGCTGGCCTGGTAGCGCTGGTAGAGCATGTAATGCTCTTCGATGAACTCCAGAGGCAGCTCCCGTGGCTGCAGCCTGCCGTGAACCGCCCATGCCCGCCGCTGGCTGCGGTTCGGCTTGAAGCTGTCCACCGGGATGCGTACCGGGACGCAGGCGCGGCAGGTGTCGCAATAGGGGCGGTAGGTGAAGATGCCGCTGCGCCGGAAGCCGGTGCGGACCAGCTCGCTGTAGAGCGGGGTGTCGATCAGGTGGCTGGGGGTGGCGACCTGGGAGCGGGCCTGGCGGTCGGGCAGGTATGAGCACGCGTAGGGCGCGGTGGCGTAGAACTGCAGCAGGGAGTATGGGTAGTCCTTCAGCATGTCGCGCTACGTCCAGGGGATGCTCGCTCCGTCGGTCGGCCAGCGCCCCGGTGGCGCGTCCTGGCCGGTCAGTGTGCCCAGCAACTTTGAAAAGGCTTCGCGGGGAATCTCCCTGCCTCCCAGGGAAGCCAGATGCTGCGTGGTCATTTGACAATCTAGCACGCGGAAATTCCGTTGCTCAAGGAAGCGCGTCAGGTGGGCGAAGGCGATTTTGGATGCGTCGCTGCGCCGGCTGAACATGGATTCGCCAAAGAAGGCCTGGCCAAGGGCCATGCCGTAGAGGCCGCCGACCAATTCACCATCCATGTAGGTCTCGACGCTGTGGGCGTAGCCCAGGTGATGCATGCGGATGTAGGCCGCCTGGATGTCTGCGGTGATCCAGGTGCCGACGCCCGCCGCGCGGGGGGCGGCGCAGGCCCGGATGACCGCAGGAAAATCGTGGTCCAGGCGGACTTCATAGCGGGTGTTGCGGAGTGTCTTGCGCAGGGAGCGGGTGATCCGGACCTGGTCAGGGAACACCACCATGCGCGGATCGGGGCTCCACCACAGGATGGGTTCGCCCTCGTTGAACCAGGGGAAGATGCCGCGCCGGTAGGCGGCGAGAAGCCATTCCGGATTCAGTGTCCCGCCTGCGGCGAGAAGCCCGTTGGGCTCCCGCAGAGCCCGGGTGACCGGGGGGAAGGCGGGGGTGTCACCGAGCCAGGGAATCATGCTTGACCTGCCGGAAGACGGCCGCCGCCTCTGGCCGCGGCCATGCCGTCAGTTGGTCTGGGGTGGGCGGGGC
>WBTZ01000087.1 GCA_009026175.1 Zoogloea sp.
GGGGGTATGGCTGGCCATGGAAGAGTCCTTTCGAGAGCGGGCGACGAGCGCCTGATATGAATGATGAAAACACGCCAGGGCGCCGACAGGATCGGCCCCTGGCAAGACGATCAGCTGCGGGAGGCCAGCTCCTGCCGGGTGGTCAGGGGACCGGCGGCCACCAGGGCCTCGCGCTCCTCGGCCAGGGCATCGAGGGGCACTGCGTCGAGATCAACGGTGATCTCGCCGTTCAGCACGCGCAATGCACGTTCCCGGTCGATGTCCTTTTCCCAGACGCCGACGACGACCGTGGCAACGCAATTGCCGATCATGTTGGTGAGCGCCCGGGCCATGCCCATGAACCAGTCCACCGACAGCACCAGCACCAGGCCGATGGCGGGGATCGCCGGCACCGCCGAGAGGGTCGCAGCAAGGATCACGATGGCCGACCCCGGCACGCCATGGGCTCCCTTCGAGGTCACCAGCGAGATCGCCAGGATCGTGAGCAGGTCTGGCAAGGACAGCGGTGTGTTGGTCGCCTGGGCGATGAACACCGCCGCCAGGGTGAGGTAGATGGAGAAGCCGTCCAGGTTGAAGGAGTAACCGGTGGGGATCACCAGACCGACCGTCGAACTCTTGATGCCCATGAGTTCGAGCTTGCGCATGACCTGCGGCAGCACCGAGTCGGACGACGCGGTGCCCAGCACCACCAGCAGTTCCTCACGCAGGTAGCGCAGCAGCTTGAAGATGTCGAAGCCGGCCAGGCGCAGGATGAAGCCCAGCACGAAGACCACGAAGATCGAACAGGTCAGATAGAAGAGCGCCACCAGCATGCCCAGCTGCTTGAGCGACCCGATGCCGTACTTGCCCACCGTGAAGGCGATGGCGCCGAGAACCCCCAGGGGCGCCAGCTTGACGATGTAGCCGATCACCTTGAAGAACACATGGGCCAGGCTGTCGACCGCCAGGGTCACCGGACGTCCCCGCTCGCCCAGGGCAGCCACCGCACAGCCGAACAGGATCGCCAGCAGCAGCACCTGCAGGATGTCGCCCTTGGCGAAGGCGTCGGCAAAGGTGGTCGGGATCAGCTTCAGCAGGAAATCCACCGTACTGGTGGCCTGCGTCACCCGTTCGGCGTACCCGGCCATGGCCGAAGCATCGAGGCTGTGGGGATCCACGTTCATGCCGACGCCGGGCTGCAGGACATAGGCCAGCAGCACCCCCAGCGCCAGCGCAAAGGTGGTGACGACCTCGAAATACAGCAAGGCCTTGACGCCGACCCGGCCTACCTTCTTGAGGTCGCCGGTGCTGCAGATGCCGTGAACCACCACGCAGAACACCAGCGGCGCGATGATCATCTTGATCAGCTTGATGAAGCCATCACCCAGGGGCTTGAGCTTGGCAGCGAAGTCCGGCCAGACGACACCGACGATGATGCCCAGGACGAGGGCAATGACCACCTGCCCGAACAGTGTCTTGTGGAAGCGCATGCGCATGGTGTACCTCGTGAGCCGGATGGAAGGTGGCCGCCGCGGGGAGGCCGTTCGAGTGCCGCGGCGATGACGGAAGTGCTCCCCCGCTCATCCCCGGCCATCAATGCGCAGGTCGCCCGATAGGGCGCCGTGCAAAGATGCTTAAAGACATCTCCTGTAAAATGTTACGTACGATTTTTCTAAAATTCCAATAAAAATTTCTTCTGAAAAATCCGTCGGATGCCGTCTGATATTTGCCCATCGCCGCCCCAGGTGTGAGAATCAGCGCCCACACAGGGGGAACACTCATGAACATGCCCGATGCCGAAGGCCTGCTGATGGCCGACAAGGCTTTCCTGGCGCTGCGGGATCTGCTCACCGGCGGTGGGCTGCGCGCCGGACAGTTCGTCTCCATGCCCGACCTGGTACGCACCCTGGAAATGCCGATGGCGCCGGTCCGCGAAGCGGTGAAACGTGCGGAATCGGCAGCCCTGGTGCGCATCCTGCCCAAGCGCGGGGTGGCAGTCATGGAAGCCACCCCTGCCCTCATCCGCGACTGCTTCCACCTGCGCACCATCCTCGACCAGGAAGGCGCGCGGGAACTGGTGCGGGCCGGCGCCGGCAATCGCTTCGAAGGCTTGCGCACCCACCATGAACGCATCCTCGATGCCGCCCGGGAGGGGATCACCCCCGAATTGCAGCAGGAAGCCATGCGGGTGGACTGGGATCTCCATACGGCCCTGTCCGAGGCCCTCGACAACAACAGCGCCCGCGAAATCTACGCCCGCAACCGGGACCGCATCTCGGTCATGCAACATTCCCGCCCCCTCCTGCCGGATCGCATCATCCCCGCCATGGAGGAACACCTCGCCATCCTCGACGCGCTGGCCGGCGGTGACGAGACCCTGGCCGCCGCCGCCGTGCGCGACCACTACCGCCAGACCCTGCGCTGGTGGGGAATCATCGTCTGATCCCACCACGCCCTGGCCGCGCTCAGCGCTGGAAGGGGTGTTTCTCGATCCAGTGACGGGCGATGTCCACCCGGCGGCAGACCCACACCCGGTCGTGCCGTTCGATGTGGTCGAGGAAGCGCTGCAGGGCACGGAAGCGGCCCGGGCGTCCGAGCAGGCGGCAGTGCATGCCGACGCTGAGCATGGCCGGGTGCTCGTCCCCCTCGGCGTACATCACATCGAAGGCATCGCGCAGGTATTCAAAGAATTCATCCCCGTGGGAGAAACCCTGGGGCAGCGAAAAGCGCATGTCGTTGGTGTCCAGGGTGTAGGGCACCACCAGGTGGGGGGCGCGGCTGCCATCGCTCTTCTGCACCTCGGTCCAGAAGGGCAGGTCGTCGCCGTAGTAGTCGGAGTCGTACAGGAAGCCGCCGTAGTCGGCCACCAGGCGCCGGGTGTTGGGGGAGTCCCGGCCGGTGTACCAGCCCAGGGCGCGCTCGCCGGTGAGCTGCTCGATGATCTGCATGCCGATGCGCATGTGCTCGCGCTCGGTGGCCTCGTCCACGTTCTGGTAGTGGATCCAGCGCCAGCCGTGGCAGGCGATCTCGTGGCCCAGCTCGCGGAAGGCCGCGGTCAGTTCCGGGTGGCGCTGCAGGGCCATCGACACGCCGAAGATCGTCATCGGCAGGCCACGTCGCTCGAACTCCCGCAGGATGCGCCACACGCCGACCCGCGAACCGTACTCGTAGACCCCCTCCATGGACAGGTGGCGGTCCGGGTAGCTGGCCGGATTGAACAGCTCGGACAGGAACTGCTCGCTGCCGGCATCCCCGTGCAGCACGCTATTCTCGCCGCCCTCCTCGTAGTTCAGCACGAACTGCACGGCCACCCGGGCATTGCCCGGCCAGGCCGCGAAAGGCGGATTGCGGCCGTAGCCGATCAGGTCGCGGGGATAGGTCGAAGCGGCAGGGGAATTCGGCGGAACAGGCATGGAAGACTCCGGACAACACGCGGTGAAGCGCAATGCCCGAAGTGTAGGAGCCCCGCCCCGGCCCTGCGTACCGGAATGCTTATAACCGGTATCAGGCTTGTCGTATGCAGCCCTGCCGGAACGAGCTGCCCGCCTCGCAGGCCGAATTCAAAGATCGGCCAGCGGCCGCCCGGCGCTGCCCTCGTCACGGCGGGCCAGGTGGACGATCAGCTCGGCCAGCCCCCCGTGGAGCTGGCACAGGACCTCGTCCGGCAGGCCGTGCAAGGCCTCGGGCAGCACTCCCTCCACCGGCCCCGGCGCCACCGCCAGCACAGGCGCGGCCCCATCGGTCAGCACCAGCCCGACCCGGCGCAGATCGCCGGCCTGGCGCTCCCGGCGCACCAGGCCGCGGCTCTGCAGCTTGTCCACCAGCTGGCTGCAGGTGGACTGGTGGATGGACAAGCGGAGCGCCAGGGCCGATATTCCAATACCCGGGTTGCGGGCGATCTCGTGGAGCAGCCACAGTTGGGAGCCGGACACCCCGCAGTGCTGCTCCACCTCGCGAAAATGCTGGCGCACCGAACCGAAGATCAGGCGAAACTGCTTGAGCACGGCCAGGGCCAGGTCATCACCGGTATCGTGCGGAGCGGGAGGATGAGCAGAATTCATGACTGCAATTATAGGGATGCGGCCCCCGCCGCGGCGTTGCGCGCAGTCACTCACCATCACCCCACTGAACCCGGGTAATACTTCCATTGTCCCAACCCACTGCCGCTCGGCGGCATCGGGCTCACCGCAAGGGAGCACGCCAAACCATGAACGATGAGGAGCCACCCATGAATCAGGAAGCCCTGTGGAGCACGCGCTACCGGGACGCCGGCGAGGACTACCTGTTCGGCACCGAGCCGAACCGCTTCCTCGCCCACCGGCACGAACTCTTGAGCAATGGCAGCACGGCCCTGTCCGTGGCCGACGGGGAAGGCCGCAACTCCGTGTGGCTGGCGGAACAGGGGCTGGAGGTCACCGCCATCGAACTCTCGGCGGTGGCCGTGGAAAAGGCCCGTCGCCTGGCCCTCGGCCGCAAGATGGACGTACGCTTCCTGCAGGCCGACATGTTCGCCCCCGGCTGGCCCCCCGCCGAACTGCACAATGCCTTCGACTGGGTGGTGGGCATCTTCATCCAGTTCGTCGGACCGGAATGGCGCGAGCGCCAGTTCGACGTCATGAAACAACTCACCCGCCCCGGCGGCCGCATCCTGCTGCAGGGCTATACCCCGAAACAACTCGAATACGGCACCGGCGGCCCCTCCGCCGTGGAGAACCTGTACACCCCCGAGATCCTCCAGGAGGCCTTCGCCGACTGGGAGATCGAGGAGCTCGTCGAATACGAGGAAGACATCGCCGAAGGCAAAGCCCACAAGGGCAAGTCGGCGCTGATCGGATTGGTGGCGCGCAAGCCGGAGTGAGGCGCGCAGCTTAAGGACAGCAGCCCCGGGCGGACAGGCGCGGGGCTGGCTGGGAGTCCGGTCCAGCCCGGCAGACAAGCACCTGAAGCAGGGAGTTGGCAGCCGCCGGACGCCCTAGCGGATCACACAGATATCCCCCTGCACGGCGCAGATGCACTCCTCCTCGTTCACCCGCACCCGGGTCAGTTCCGAGCCGTCCGCGCGCCGGGCCGTCACGGCGATCACGTAGCCGTCGTTGATCGCCGGCCGCAGGTCCTTGTTGGCGCACCAGCCCTTGATCAGCTGGGTCTTGAGCAGGTGGATGTTCTGCTGTTGCTGCACGAAGGGCGCATCGGCCTCCTCGTCCAGCAGGGTCAGGAATAGCGCCAGTTCCTTGCCTTTCAGTTCGGCCTTGTCCATGCGCACATCCGGCGTCACCTCGAAGGGCGCGCGGCGCTGGATCTCGGCGGTCGCCTTCTCGAAGGCCCGCGCGGTGCGGCCGGAGTTCCAGTGGAAGAAGGCGACAAAGGCGACGATGGCGATGAGGATCCATTTGGTCATGAGGGCTTCCGGGGTGCCGCTGCAAATGAGGACGCACCAGCTCGATATCAAGAGAGGTGCCACTTTGCCACGTCATTGAACTGAAGGGCGCAACTTGAGCCAGGCCGGCAGGGAAAACCGGCCTTACGGCCGGTCATCGGAAATGGGCATGTGCTGCGAAGGGCCCTAGCACAGGAAGAAGGCGCAAGGCCCCGATTAGTTGCCCGGTGCTCCGAGCTGCTTGTCGATTGCGGAAGAAAGACGGCCTTCCCAGTCCGCCGCGGTGATGTTTGTAGCCAGAGCCCGTTTGTTGATGATCTCCACGCGGGTTCTCACTTTGCCACCCACATCCTCCACGTAGACGGCCACGTTTTCGCCCCAGCTGAAGGCGCCGACAGCGCCTTGCGCAAGGATTGCTCCATCGGACTTGTTCTCGGATACAAGCGCGAGACTCGTTGCCTTCACGGAGGTCAGCACGGCATCCCATACGACGTCATAAGGCTTGTCATAAACGCGCACGGTGCCGGTTCCCTTTGCAGCCTTGGCATCAGCAAGCGTCGAGCAGCCGGAAGTCGTTGCGAGGAAGGTAAGCACACACAGGGCTAGGAAAAATCGCTTCATGGTTGGAGTCCGAAGTTGTTGGGATTTGCCAGGAAAGTTCTACCTTGAGGCAAGGGGCGAGCGGCCCCTCACCCTTGGTGAAAGCGATTCTGCAATATTCCAAACACATACGCCACAATGACAAACAAATTTTCCGGTTTCGCCATGCTAGGACATGATCGATGCCGCCCCGAACCGCGCACCGGTGGTCAGTACAGCACCAGGCGAAGGTCGACCTTGTCGGCCCCGTCGCGGAAGCCTTCCCGCCAATGGGACACGATCTCGAACCCGTGCCTGACGTAGAAGGGCGCGACTTTCAGGGTCGTGTCGATGATCAGATACTTGGTGGGTGGCGCGTGGGCCTTGAGGTGTTCGATGCGATGCTGCAGGAGCATCGAACCGAGCCCCTTGCCGTGCCACCTGGCGTGAATCTGGCCGAACACGAGCACCGCGTGGTTGTAGCTGGTGGACACTTCGTAACCACCAAAACCCACGACCTGGCCATCGCTGACAACAACGAAGTTCGGGCCGTCCGGTTCGTCCAGGGCACTCTTGAACCAGTCCTCGTCCTCCGCGCTGAAGAACTCCGGCACATTGGATCTGAAGCAGGCGATTGCCGCGTCGCGGTCCGCCGCAACGTATTCTCTGATGTGCATGACATTCCACTTTCGTACAGCCCGATGAGGGCAGGAACAAGCCTCGCGGTCCCGGCCTGTGGAGGCAGCGTGATGGTAACGCAAGCGCCCGGTCCGGTACCGTCAGTCGATACCCCGCCGTCAATTCCCCCGCCTCCAGCCCGGCGCTATCGTCATCCTCCAGACGATCATTCCGCCGCCCCCATGCGCATCCTCATCTCCTGGGACCACGGCCAGGTGCCGGCCCGGCTTTTCGATACACCCAGCGCCCGCGCCGTCTTCTCGGCCCTGCCCATCCACGCCAACGCCAGCCGGCGGGGGGTGGAGATGCGGCTGAGCGCGGCCCTCCGCCTGAAGCGCGAGGCAGGGGCGCGGCAGGTGGTGGAGGCGGGGACGCTGTGCTACTGGATCGAGGGCGCGTCCCTCACCGTGCCGCTGTGCCCGGGCCAGGCCGCGCGGCTGGCCTCGCCCTGCAATGTGCTGGGGCGGCTGGAGGGCGACCCGGCGGCGCTGGCAGGGGTGCGCAACGGGCACCTGCTGGTGCTGAGCAGGCTGGCAGAGGATGCTCAGGACGCGCCCCTCAGCGCTCCCAATACCCCTCCGCCTGGTAGATCCCCTTCAGGTAATCCATGAAGTGCCTCACCTTGGCCGGCAGGTAGCGCTGCTGGGGGTAGACGGCCTGGATGTCGTAGGCGCTGAGGGCGAAGTCGTCGAGCACGGTGACGAGCTCACCGCGCTTGAGCTCGCCTTCGATCTCCCAGGTGGAGCGCCAGCCGATGCCGAGGCCTTGCCGGACCCAGTCGTAGAGCAGTTCGCCGTCGTTGCAGTCCAGGTTGCCGCTGACGCGCAGGGCCACCACCTTGCCGTCCTTGCGGAAGGACCAGCCGCGCTGCTGGCCGCCTTGCAGGTTGAAGGCCAGGCAGTTGTGGGCGGCCAGGTCTTCCAGGCTGCACGGCGTGCCGTGGGTGGCGAAATAAGCCGGGGTGCCGCACACCACCCGGCGGTTGGGGTAGAGACGCACCGCCACGTAGTTGGGGTCGGTCACCTCGCCGATGCGGATCCCCATGTCGTAGCCTTCGCGCACCAGGTCCACCACGCTGTCGGTGAGGTTGAAGGACAGCTTGATGTCCGGGTGCAGGGCTTGGAAGCCCGGGCCGTGGGGGGCCACGTGGCGGCGCCCGAAGGCGGCCGGGGCGGACACCACCAGGTGGCCGCGCACGGTGTGGCGGCCGGCGCTGATGCCCGCCTCCACCTCGTCGAAGTCCTTCAGCAGCTGGCGGGCCTGTTCCAGGTAGCGCTCACCCAGGTCGGTGAGGTGCAGGCCGCGGGTGGAGCGGTGCATCAACTTCACGCCGAGGCGGGCCTCCAGCGCATCCAGCCGCCGGCCCATGACCACCGGCGTCACCTGTTCGAGCAGCGCGGCCGAGGCGAAGCTGCCCTTCTCGGCGACGAGCACGAAGCTGCGCAGTTCGGTGTAGCGGTCCATGGTGAGGGTTCCTTTGCGCTGGGGCGACTTCGGCCGCCCATCATGCATTGATCAATGTCCGTGGGCGGCTGAAGCCGCCCCTACAGCCCTGCGGCCCTTATGTCCCCGGCACCCGCGCCACGTGCAGCAGGTTGGTGCTGCCCTGCTGGCCGAAGGGCAGGCCGGCCACCACCACCACGGTATCGCCGGGCTGGGCCACGCCGGCCTTGAGGGTGGCAGCGGTGGCGTGCTCGATCATCTCGGCCACGTCATGCACCTCGTCGAAGGGCACCGGCAGCACGCCCCACACCAGGGCCAGGCGACGTGCGGTGGCAGACCTGGGGGTGAGGGCCAGGATGGGTGCCAGGGGGCGCTCGCGGCTGGCCCGCAGGGCGCTGAAGCCGGAGCTGGTGAAGGCCACCGTGGCGGCCGGCTCGAGCAGCTCGGCCACCCGCCGCAGGGCGCAGCAGATGGCGTCCGGGGTGTTGGCCTCGGCCGGGGTGTGGCTGGCCTCCAGCTCGGTACGCCAGGCCGGGTCACGCTCCACCTCGCCGATGATGTGATCCATGATGGTCACCGCCTCCACCGGGTACAGGCCGGAGGCGGACTCGGCGGACAGCATCACCGCGTCGGCGCCCTCGTACACCGCGGTGGCCACGTCGGAGGCTTCGGCGCGGGTCGGCACCGGGGCGCTGATCATCGACTCGAGCATCTGGGTGGCCACCACCACCGGGCGGCCGGCCTTGCGGGCGGCACGCACGATGCGGCGCTGGAGCACCGGCACCTGCTGGGGCGGCAGCTCGACGCCCAGGTCGCCGCGGGCCACCATGACCCCGTCGGCCAGGGCCACGATGGCGTCCAGGTGATCGATGGCGGCCGGCTTCTCCAGCTTGGCCATGATCCAGGCCTGGTCGCCGATCAGCTCGCGGGCCTCGCGGATGTCCTCCGGACGCTGCACGAAGGACAAGGCCACCCAGTCCACGCCCAGTTCCAGGCCGAAGGCCAGGTCGGCCCGGTCCTTGGCGGTGAGGGGGGAGATGGGCAGCACCACGCCGGGCACATTGACGCCCTTGCGGTCGGACAGGGGGCCGCCCACCAGCACGGTGGTCTCGGCGAAATCGGCGCCGAAGCGGTCCACCCGCAGGCGCAGCTTGCCATCGTCCAGCAACAGCTCGGTGCCGGCCTCCAGCGCAGCAAAGATCTCAGGGTGGGGCAGACCGGCGCGGGTGGCGTCGCCCTCCGCCGGGTCGAGGTCGAGGCGGAAGGGCTGGCCGGCCTCGAGCAGCACCTTGCCGCCGGCCATGCGCCCGACCCGCAGCTTGGGGCCCTGCAGGTCCATCAGCACGCCGATGGGGTGGCCGCGCTCGGCCTCCACCTGGCGGATCAGCTTGAGGCGCTCGGCGTGGTCGGCATGGCTGCCGTGGCTGAAGTTGAGGCGGAACACGTCGGCGCCGGCCGCGCACAGCTCGCGGATGCGCTCGACGGTGGAGCTGGCCGGCCCGAGGGTGGCCAGGATGCGGGAGTGGCGATCGCGTTTCATCAGGCCACCCGCCTTTCCTGAACCGGCCCGCCGAGGGCGGCGACCCCGGCCCGGGCCACCTGGGCATCCTCACCGGCCTTGACGCCGGAGACCCCCACCCCGCCGATCACCAGCCCGTCGACGATGATCGGCTCGCCGCCTTCGAGGGGCACCACCGGCATGGCCAGGGCGGCGATGCGGCCGTTGTTGACCATGTCCTCATAGGTCTTGCTGGGCTTGCCGGAGAGCACGCTGGTGCGGGCCTTCTCGGGGGCCACGGCGGCGCTCATCAGGGGGGCGTCGTCCATGCGCTGCAGCCACAGGGCGTGGCCGCCGGCATCGCACACGGCGATGCTCACGGCCCAGCCGCAGGCCCGCGCCTCGGCCTCCGCGGCGCTGGCGATGCGTTTTACATCGTCCAGGGTCAATGCGTGGGTGGTCTTCATGTGTGTCTCCTCTTTATATGTGTTCGGGCGAAATCTGCGGGACTGTGCAGGGGCGGCTGAATCCGCCCCTACACAATCAGGATGGCCCGGAAGTCATTCACGTTGGTCAGGGTCGGGCCGGTGACCAGGCTGTCGCCCAGGGCGTCGAAGAAGCCGTGGCCGTCGTTGTTGTCGAGGCTGTCGCGGGGGCGGATGCCCGAGGCCCAGGCCCGGGCCAGGGTGTCGGGGGCCACCAGGGCGCCGGCGATCTCTTCCAGGCCATCCACCCCGTCGGTATCGCCGGCCACCGCGTGGATGCCGACGGCGCCGTCCAGGGCCACCGCCAGGGACAGCAGGAACTCCACGTTGCGCCCGCCGCGCCCCGTACCACGCACGGTCACGGTCGTCTCGCCGCCGGACAGCAGCACGCAGGGGGCGGCCACCGGCTGGCCGTGGCGCTTCACCTGCAGGGCGATGGCGGCCATCACCTTGCCCACGTCGCGGGCTTCGCCCTCGATGCTGTCGCCCAGCAGCACGGGGGTGATACCGGCCGCCCGGGCCACCCCGGCGGCGGCTTCGAGGGCCATCTGGGGGGTCGCCACCAGGTGGGTCTCGACGGCGGCGAGGCGGGGGTCGCCCGGCTTCACCGTCTCGCCGCGGCCGCTTTCGAGCAAGGCCCGGGCGCCGTCCGGCAGATCGATGGCGTAGCGGCGGACGATCTCCAGTGCGTCGGCACAGGTAGTGGGGTCGGCCACGGTGGGGCCGGAGGCGATGTCCATCGGGTTGTCGCCGGGCACGTCGGAGATCAGCAGGTTCACCACCCGCGCCGGATGGCAGGCCGCCGCCAGGCGCCCGCCCTTGATGGCGGAGAGGTGGCGGCGCACGCAGTTCATCTCCGAGATGGTGGCGCCGGACTTGAGCAGGGCCCGGTTGATGGCCTGCTTGTCCTCCAGGCTGACACCCTCGCCGGGCAGCGGCAACAGGGCCGAGCCGCCGCCGGAGATCAGGCAGATCACCAGGTCGTCCGCGCTCAGGCCCTGCACCTGCGCCAGCAGCCGGCCGGCGGCCTCGCGGCCGGCTGCGTCGGGCACCGGGTGGGCCGCTTCGACGATCTCGATGCGCTCGCAGGGCACGGCATAGCCGTAACGGGTCACCACCAGCCCGGACAGCTCGCCCGGCCAGTGGCGCTCGAGGGCCCGGGCCATCGCCGCCGAGGCCTTGCCGGCCCCGATCACCAGGGTGCGGCCCTTGGGCGGCGCCGGCAGGAAGCGCGGGATGCAGTGCTCCGGCTGGGCGGCATTGACCGCCGCGGCGAACAGGGCCTGGAGCAGGTCACGGGGGGAAGCGAGGGTCATGGTCTGTCCTTTGGTCGATTCAACGCAGCCCGGGTCAGGGCTGGCGGATGGGTGCGTTCATATCGGACTTGAACCGGCTCATCCCTGATTTGAAAGGGTTCAGGTCTGATCCGGACTTGTTCGGCTCCGGGCTGAATGATTTCAGTGCAGGGGCGGCTTCAGCCGCCCCTGCACGTACCCTACACGTCCCCTACAGCGCGGTGAACCTCACCCACTGGGCGCCCTTCCACAGCACCTCGCGGCCCATGTCCATGAGCTGGTCTGCCCCTTCCACCACGGTCAGGAAGTGGTTGCCGGCCAGTTGCCCCATCTTGCTGGCGAAGCGGCAGCTGCCGTAGGCGAACAGGATCTCGGTCTCCGAGAAGCCCCCCGGGTAGAGCAGCACATCGCCGCGCGAGGGGTGGCTGGTGTGGTTCTCGAAATCCAGGCCGGTGTCGAAATCCGCCAGCGGCACCCACACCGCCTCGCCGCTCCAGCGGGAGTGGATGACCTGGTTGGAGAAGGGCAGCATCTTCAGGAAGGCCGCGCAGGTCTTCGGCGCGGCTTCTTCCTCCAGGCGCGCGACGAAACGCCGCGAGCCCACTTCGATGGCAAGGTGGCGCATGGCTCGGCTCCTCAGGCGGCCTGCTGGCCGATCTCGAAGTTGGCCATCTTCTCGAGTGCCCGCACCAGGGCGGAGTGGTCCCAGCCTGCCCCGCCGTGGGCCGCGCAGGCGTTGAAGAGCTCCTGGGCGGTGGCGGTGTTGGGCAGCGGCACACCGAGCTGGCGGCCGGTGGTGAGGGCCAGGTTGAGGTCCTTCTGGTGCAGTTCGATGCGGAAGCCCGGGTCGAAGGTCCGCTTCACCATGCGCTCGCCGTGCACCTCGAGGATGCGCGAGTTGGCGAAGCCCCCCATCAGGGCCTGGCGCACCCTGGCCGGGTCGGCACCGGCCTTGGCGGCCAGCAGCAGGGCCTCGCCCACCGCCTCGATGGTCAGCGCCACGATGATCTGGTTGGCCACCTTGGTGATCTGGCCGTCGCCGTTGCCACCCACCAGGGTGATGTTCTTGCCCATCAGCTCGAACAGGGGCTTGAGCTTGTCGAAGGCGGCCTCGCTGCCGCCGACCATGATGGTCAGGCTGGCGGCCCGAGCGCCCACCTCGCCGCCGGACACCGGGGCGTCCAGGTAGTCACAGCCGAGGGCCTTGATGCGGCGGGCGAAGTCCTTGGTGGCCACCGGGGAGATGGAACTCATGTCCACCACGATCTTGCCCGGGGTGAGGCCGGCGGCGACGCCCTCGGCGTTGAACAGGGCGTCCTCCACGTGGGGGGTGTCGGGCACCATGGTGATGATGATGTCGGCGGCGCGCGCCACCTCGGCACCGCTGGCGCAGGCCCTGGCGCCAGCTTCAAGCAGGGCCGCCGGGGTGGCCCCGTGGGTGTAGGTGTGCACGGTGTGGCCGCCGGCGATGAGGTGGCCGGCCATGGGAGCGCCCATGATGCCGAGGCCGATGAATCCGATGTTTGCCATGATCTTGTCTCCTGTCCTTGTCTTTGTGGTGGTCGCGCTGGGGTTGGGGGCGCGTGGTTCAGTAGGCCTGGAGCCAGCCGAGCCCCCCGGCTGTGGTGGTGGCCGGCTTGTATTCGCAGCCGATCCAGCCCTCGTAGCCCAGACCGTCGATGTGACGCAGCAGCCAGGGGTAGTGGATCTCGCCGCTGCCCGGCTCGTGGCGGCCCGGGTTGTCGGCCAGCTGGATGTGGGCGATGCGCGGCAGGTACTTGGCCACGCTGGCGGCCAGCTCGCCCTCCATGCGCTGGGCGTGGTAGATGTCGTACTGGATGAAGAGGTTGCCGGAGCCCACCGCGTCGAGGATCCCGGCCGCCTGGGCAGTCCGGTTGAGGTAGAAGCCGGGAATGTCGTAGGTGTTGATCGGCTCGATCAGCAGGCGGATGCCGGCCTCCTCGAGCTGCGCCGCGGCGAAGCGCAGGTTGGCCACGAAGGTCTCGCGCAGCGCTTCGGCGGAGACGCCGGCCGGGGCGATGCCGGCCAGGCAGTTGACCTGGGTGCAGCCCAGGGCGGTGGCGTAGTCAATGGCCCGGGCGACGCCGTCACGGAATTCGGCGACCCGCTCCGGGTGGCAGGCGATGCCCCGCTCGCCGGCCTCCCAGTTGCCGGCGGGCAGGTTGTGGAGCACTTGGACGAGGCCGTGGCGGGCCAGCTCGGCGGCCAGGTCTTCCTTGGCGAAGGCGTAGGGGAAGAGGTATTCCACCCCCTTGAAACCGGCCGCCGCGGCGGCGCCGAAGCGCTCCATGAAGGGCAGCTCGGTGAACAGCATGGACAGGTTGGCAGCAAAGCGAGGCATGGTCTTTTCCTTGGTAGGGGCGGCTTCAGCCGCCCGGGCAAACACGCGTCAATCCAGCAGGGCGATGGCGGTGGGGGCGTCGGCGCCCGTCTCGGCCAGGTCCTCGAACTCGTTGATGGCGTTGATCTCGGTGCCCATCGAGATGTTGGTCACCCGTTCGAGGATGATCTCGACCACCACCGGCACGCGGAACGCCTCCATCCAGGCGCGGGCCTGGGCGAAGGCGGGCTGGATGTCCGCGGCCTGGCGCACGCGGATGGCCTTGCAGCCCAGGCCTTCGACCACCGTGACGTGATCGACGCCGTAGCCTTCGGTTTCGGGGGCATTGATGTTCTCGAAGGCCAGCTGCACGCAGTAGTCCATGTCGAAGCCGCGCTGGGACTGGCGGATCAGGCCCAGGTAGGCGTTGTTCACCACCACGTGCAGGTAGGGCAGCTTGAACTGGGCCCCGACGGCCAGCTCTTCGATCATGAACTGGAAGTCGTAGTCGCCGGAAATGGCCACCACCTTGCGCTGCGGGTCGGCCGCACACACGCCGAGGGCCGCCGGGATGGTCCACCCGAGGGGGCCGGCCTGGCCACAGTTGATCCAGTGGCGGGGCTTGTACACGTGCAGGAACTGGGCCGCGGCGATCTGCGACAGGCCGATGGTGCTGACGTAGCAGGTGTCCTGGCCGAAGGCCTTGTTCATCTCTTCGTACACGCGCTGGGGCTTCATCGGCGTGGTGTCGAAGTGGGTCTTGCGCAGCAGGGTGCGCTTGCGCTCCTGGCAGTCGGCGGCCCAGGCCTTGCGGCAGGGCAACTGGCCGGCCGCCTTCAGGTCGCGGGCCACCGCAATCAGTTGATCGAGGGCCGCGCCGGCGTCGGAGACGATCCCGTAGTCCGGCCCGAAGACGCGGCCGATCTGGGTCGGCTCGATGTCGATATGCACGAACTTGCGGCCCTCGGTGTACACATCCACCGAGCCGGTGTGGCGGTTGGCCCAGCGGTTGCCGATGCCGATCACGAAGTCGGAGGCCAGCATCGTCGCGTTGCCGTAGCGGTGGGAGGTCTGCAGCCCGACCATGCCGGCCATCAGCGGGTGGTCGTCGGGGATGCTGCCCCAGCCCATCAGGGTGGGGATCACCGGCACGCCGGTCAGCTCGGCGAACTCCTGCAGGCGGGCCGCCGCGTCGGCATTGATGACCCCGCCGCCGGCCACGATCAGCGGGCGCTCGGCGGCGTTGAGCATGGCCACGGCCTTCTCGGCCTGGGCGCGGGTGGCGGCCGGCTTGTGCAGGGGCAGCGCTTCGTAGGTGTCGATGTCGAACTCGATCTCGGCCATCTGCACGTCGAAGGGCAGGTCGATCAGCACCGGGCCGGGCCGGCCGGAGCGCATGATGTGGAAGGCCTGCTGGAAAACGCGGGGCACCAGGGCCGGCTCGCGCACCGTCACCGCCCACTTGGTGACCGGCTTGGCGATGGACTCGATGTCCACCGCCTGGAAGTCCTCCTTGTAGAGGCGGGCGCGGGGAGCCTGGCCGGTGATGCACAGGATGGGGATGGAATCCGCCGAGGCGGAATACAGGCCGGTGATCATGTCGGTGCCGGCCGGGCCGGAGGTGCCGATGCACACCCCCAGGTTGCCGGCCCGGGCGCGGGTGAAGCCCTCCGCCATGTGCGAGGCCCCCTCCACGTGGCGGGCCAGCACATGCTTGAAGCCGCCATCCTTCTTCATCGCCGAGTAAAGGGGGTTGATGGCGGCGCCGGGCACGCCGAAAACGGTCTCCACGCCTTCCTTGCGCATCACCGCGGCGGCTGCATCCACTGCTCTCATTCGGGCCATGTGTGTCTCCTTGTAGGTCTGTCCGATGGGTCGATGGGGACAGCTTAGGGATTCGGGGATCCCGTTTGAATTGCCGGCGGGATCGGTTCTTTCGATACTTTTGGTATGGGGCGGGGGGGCCGCTCCAAGGGTCCATGTAGGGGCGGCTTCAGCCGTCCGCGGACTTCGATCAAGCACCTGCGGGCGGCTGAAGCCGCCCCTGCACGTCCCCTACAACCCTCCCGTCAGCAGCAGGTAACCCGGCAGCCAGCCGGTCAGCACGCCCTGGCCGATGGCCATGCAGGCGGTCGGGCGGGCCAGGGGACGCCCCAGGGCCAGCATCAGGAAGAACATCAGCCAGAGTACCGACCAGGCC
Organism: Zoogloea sp.; assembly: GCA_009026175.1. Lineage (GTDB taxonomy): Bacteria > Pseudomonadota > Gammaproteobacteria > Burkholderiales > Rhodocyclaceae > Zoogloea. The sequence goes on from WBTZ01000087.1 coordinate 15,876, forward strand.
ACCCAGGACAGGCCCAGCCACCACTCACCCGGCGAGCTGGCCACCCGCAGGGCGTCGGCGGCCACCGGCACCGCGGTGATCGCCACGAACAGGCTGAACCAGCCCAGGCCGCGGCCGTCGGCGCCGCTGTAGCGGTTGATGGCGACCCACAGGTAGGTGAAGGAGAAGAGCAGCGACAGGGCCGCCGCCTTCACCGAGGCCAGGTCGGCCCCTTCGCCGAAGGCCAGCTTGAGGGCCACCAGCAGGCTGAGGCCGCCGGCGAACAGGTTGATCACCGGGATCTCCCGGTCGCCGATGCGGCCGAGCATCCACAGGCCGTTGAGGATCAGCACCGCGCCCACGTAGAACAGGGCCAGTCCGAGCAGCATGGCGAGGCCCTCAGTGACGTCCGAGGGCCGCGGTGCCGGCGAAGCGGGCGGCGGCGCCCAGTTCCCGCTCGATGGCGAGCAGGCGGTTGTACTTCTCCACCCGGTCGGAGCGGCTCGCCGAGCCGGTCTTGATCTGGCCGCAGGCGGTGGCCACGGCCAGGTCGGCGATGGTGGTGTCGCCGGTTTCGCCGGAGCGGTGGGAGGCGATGGCGGCATAGCCGGCCCGGCGGGCATAGGCCATGGCGTCCAGGGTTTCGCTGAGGGTGCCGATCTGGTTGGGCTTGATCAGGATGGCGTTGCCCAGGCCCTGCTCCACGCCCTCGGCCAGCAGGTGCACATCGGTGACGAAGAGGTCGTCGCCCACCAGCTGGATGCGCCGCCCCAGGCGGTCGGTGAGCTGGCCCCAGCCGGCCCGGTCGTCCTCGGCCATGCCGTCCTCGATGCTGACGATGGGGTAGTCATTCACCAGGCTTGCCAGGTATTCCGAGAATTCGGCCCGGGTGAAGGCGCGGGATTCGCCGGCCAGCACGTAGCGCCCGTCCCGGTGAAACTCGGAGGCGGCACAGTCGAGGGCCAGGGCCACCTGCTCGCCGGGCTGGTAGCCGGCGGCGCGGATGGCCTCGAGGATCAGGTCCAGGGCCTGGCGGGTGCCGGCCACGTTGGGCGCAAAGCCGCCCTCGTCGCCCACCGCGGTGGGCAGGCCGTAGCGCTGTAGCAGCGTGCGCAGGGCATGGAAGACTTCGACGCCGGCCCGCAGGGCCTCGCCGAAGCGCTCGAAGCCGTGGGGGACGATCATGCACTCCTGGATGTCCAGGCTGTTGTTGGCGTGGGCACCGCCGTTGATGACGTTCATCAGCGGCACCGGCAGCAGCGGCTCCAGCCCGTCCGCCGCCAGGTGGCGATACAGGGGCAGGCCACGCGCCGCAGCCACCGCATGGGCGCTGGCCAGCGACGCGGCGAGGATGGCGTTGGCGCCCAGGCGGGACTTGTCGGCCGTGCCGTCGAGGTCGCGCAGGGCCACGTCGAGGGCGGACTGGTCGGCGCCATCGCGGCCCTGCAGGGCCGCGGCGATGGGGCCCTCCAGGTGGGCCAGGGCGGTGCGCACGCCCTTGCCGCCGAAGCGCGCCGGCTCGCCGTCGCGCAGCTCAAGGGCCTCGCGCTTGCCGGTGGAGGCGCCGGAGGGCACCGCCGCCGTGCCCTGGTGGCCCGAAGCCAGGGTGACCGTGGCCTGCAGGGTGGGATTGCCGCGGGAGTCGAGGATCTCGAGGCCCTCGACGCGGGTGATTTCATGCATGGGAATGGGTCTCCGGAAGCAGCCGGCGCCAGGGCCGGCCGCGGGCGATCAGAAGTGCCACTCCAGCTGGAGGGTCGGCGTACGGGTGTTGATGCCGGGCTTGGTGAGGCCGGCGGCGTTGGCGTGGTTGCCGAACTTGTTGAGCCACAGCTCGTAGCCCACCCCGGCCAGCAGGGTGTTCTTGCGGCTGCCGGCCACCTGGCCGACGTCCACCATCAGGGAAGTGCGCATCAGCGTCTCGGCCTCGGTCTTCACGTTGGCGTAGTCGCGGCCCTTGGGGGTGTTGTAGTTGAGGAAGCCCTGGAACTTCATGGGCAGGGACGCCGCCTGGAAGGGGATGCCCCAGCTGACGCTGAGGATCAGCTGGGGGTCGAAGCCGATCTCGGCCTCGGGGCAGGCCGGGCTGCCCAGACCGCAGTGGTTCCACTCCTTGCCGGCGAGCAGGCTCACGTCGAGGAAGCCCGGCACGTCGAACTTGAGGGTCGGGCCGGCCACCACCAGGCGCTTGCGCGGAGCGAAGCGGGTGTTCTTGGTGTTGAGGTCGAAGCCGCCGGTGAAGGCCACTTCCTTGACCGGCCCGAAGGACAGATCCTTGTCGAGCAGCTTGCCCAGGTGCAGCTGGTGGCGGTAGGTGAGGTAGAACTCGGTGGCACCGGAGCCGCCGCCGGACAAGGGGTCGTTCTTGTCGGACTGCAGGACGTCCAGATTGACGAAGTTCTGGCCGGTGGCGTAGCCGCTGGCATGGGTGAATTGCAGCACATGCTTGCGCACGTCCTGGGTGTTGTTCGGTTCGCGGAACTGGGTGCCCCAGCGGTAGCCGAGGAAGCTGTCGCTCCAGGTGGCAGCGCTGGCGGCGGGGGCGATGGTGCCGAGCAAGGCGGCAATGGTGATACAGGCAGCTGAGCGGATCATGGTCTTGTCTCCTCTTATTTGTGATCGATGGCCGAGCGGGGCCCCGGCATGCAGCGGGCTGCATGCGCGATGTGGTGGTACGGGGACGGAAGTGGGGTGGAGCGGGGCTAGTGGGCTTCGGCGGCCTTGGCGGCTTCGATGGCCCCGGCCTCGTCGGCCTTGCCGCCGTTGAAGTAGAGGTTCAGCGCCACTGCGGCGATGGAGGTGAGCAGGATCCCGGACTCCAGCAGCGGGTGCAGGCTGTGGGACATCTGCTGGGTCCAGCGCGGCGCCACCAGGGGGATCATGCCGGCGCCGATGGAGATGGCGACGATGTACAGGTTGTTGCGGTTGCTCTTGAAATCCACGTTGGCGAGGATGCGCACGCCGGTGGCGGCCACCATGCCGAACATCACCAGGCCGGCGCCGCCGAGCACGAAGGTGGGCACCGACTCCACCAGGGCCGCCATCTTGGGCAGCATGCCGAGCACCACCATGATGATGCCGGCAGCCACGCAGACCCAGCGGCTCTTCACGCCGGTGACGCCGACCAGGCCCACGTTCTGCGAGAAGCTGGTGTAGGGGAAGGTGTTGAAGAGGCCGCCGATCACGGTGCCCAGGCCATCGGTGCGCAGGCCGTTGGAGAGGTCCTGCTGGCTGATCTTGCGGCCGGTGATCTCGGACAGGGCCAGGAACATGCCGGTGGATTCGATCATCACCACCACCATCACCAGGGCCATGGTCAGCACCATCACGATGTCGAAGGTGGGCATGCCGAAGGCGAAGGGGGTGACGATGTCCACCCAGTGGGCCTGGGCCACCTTGTCGAAGTGCATCTTGCCCATGCCGGCCGCCACCACGCAGCCGATCACGATGCCCAGCAGCACCGCGATGTTCGAGACGAAGCCGCGGCCATAGCGCACCAGCAGCAGGATGGTGGCCAGCACGAAGGCGGCGATGCCCATGTTGTCGAGGGCGCCATAGTTGGGGTTGTCCTTCATGGGCACCGGGCCGGGCAGCTTGACTTCGGGCGCCGTGGCGCCGGGGGGCAGGCTGGCGGCAGACTCGGCCGCCTTGGCCTTCGCCGCATCCACCATGGCCACCAGCCTGGGCACATCGACGCTCTGGGCGAGCGGCGCCGGGCCGCCCATGGCCCAGCCGATCCCCACCCGCATCAGGCTGATCCCGATGATGGCGATGATGGTGCCGGTCACCACCGGCGGGAAGAAGCGCAGCAGGCGGCTCATCAGGGGCGCGATGGCAATGGAGATCAACCCGGCGCCGATGATCGCGCCGAAAATCGCCCGGGCTCCGTCGGGGCCCCCCTGGACATTGGCCATGGCCACCATCGGCCCCACCGCGGCGAAGGTGACACCCATCATCACCGGCAGCTTGATGCCGAAGTGGCGGCCGAAGCCGAGGGACTGGATCAGGGTGACCAGGCCACAGCAGAACAGGTCCGCCGAGATCAGCATGGCCACGTGCTCCGGGTCCAGCTTGAGGGCACGGCCCACGATCAGGGGCACGGCGACCGCCCCCGCATACATCACCAGCACATGCTGCAGGCCCAGGGTGAACAGGCGCCCGGTGGGCAGGCGCTCATCCACCGGATCAACCGGCTGGACCTTTGATTCCTTTGAATACTCCGACATGGAGGTCTCCTCTTGTGTGTACTTGAGCGTCTCTGCGGACGCTGAAAAAATGCCCGGAAGCACCGGGATCTGGAGCCAGTGTAGGTGGCACGTTTCCGGCTGGCTGAACCGAGTCCTGATAAGGGAAATAAGCACTTCGATATTGTCGCAATGCAACATCAAGACAATCGCGGGCTGCAGGGCCGGCGCCCCTCCCACAGTGCACTGCAGCATGAATTCCGCGGCGGGGAACCCGGCGGGCCGGATGCCTGGAGGGGGGCTTCTGCGTATGCTTGGCGCTCGGATTGCCGTCCGTCGCCCCATGGCTCGGCACCGGCACCGGACCTTTATACGAGTTCACATAAGTTCAATGACATCCTCCCCTGCCCTGCCCCGCCGCGCCCTGCTGGCCCTGCTCGTCCTGTCGCTGATCTGGGGCTACAACTGGGTCGTCATGAAGGAAGTGGCCCGCCTCGCCTCGCCCCTCGATTTCTCGGCGATCCGCACGGCGCTGGGCGCCGCTGCGCTGTTCCTGGCCATGCGCGTGCTGGGCCGGCCGATGCAGCGGATCCCGGGGCGCGGCGTGCTGCTGCTCGGCCTGCTGCAGACCGCCGCCTTCACCCTGCTGATCCAGTGGGCGCTGGTCCATGGCGGGGCCGGCAAGACCGCCGTGCTGGTGTACACCATGCCCTTCTGGCTGGCACCACTGGCCACCTGGCTGCTGGGCGAACGGATCGGCAGCGGCCAGTGGCTTGCCACCGGCGTGGCCGCCGCCGGCCTGGTGATGATCCTGGAGCCCTGGTCGATGGGCGGCAGCGCCTTCAGCAACCTGCTCGCCATGGGCGGCGGCCTGTGCTGGGCCCTCGCCACCGTGGTGGCCAAACGCCTGCGCCAGCGCCAGGCGGTGGACCTGCTCGCCCTGACCGCCTGGCAAATGCTCTTCGGCGCGATCGTGCTGTGCGTGGCCGCCCTGCTGGTGCCGTCACGCCCGATCGACGCCACGCCGTATTTCTATGGCGCCCTGGCTTTCAATGCCCTGTTCGCCACCGGCCTGGCCTGGCTGTTGTGGCTGTATGTGCTGCAACACCTGCCCGCCGCCATCGCCGGCCTGTCGGCCCTCGGCATCCCGGCCATCGGGGTGCTGTCCGGCTGGCTGCAGCTGGGCGAGCGCCCGAGCCCGGCGGAGATGGCCGGCATGGGGCTGATCGGCCTGGCCCTGGCCATGCTCAGCCTGCCCGGCCTGCGCCGCCCTCCCAACACGCCCTGAACCCCGGACCTGCCATGATCGACACCGCCCAGCCCCCCGT
>WBTZ01000088.1 GCA_009026175.1 Zoogloea sp.
ACCCCCAGCACCCGCCCCCCCTGCAAGTCCACCTGAGGCTGGTAATGCAGCTCCAGTTCGTCCCGCTCGATGGCCCCCCGGAGCGCGCTCTCCAGGGAGATGCAGCCGGTGCTGTAGGTCGGCATGTCCGGCGAGTAGCAGCGGAACCCGTTGCGTCCGGCGGCCTTCGCTTCGTACATGGCGGCATCGGCCTTGGCCAGCAGCCCCCCGACCCGCTGGTCGTCGCGGGGATACACCACGCTGCCGATACTCACCGTCACCACCAGCGCCTGCCCTGGCATCGACACGGGGTCCTGCATGGAGGCGACAATGCGGGCCGCCACCGGGGCCACCTGGTCCGGGCTGGCCAGCCCCTCCATCAGGATCACGAACTCGTCCCCGGCCAGGCGGGCCACCGTATCCACCTGCCGTGCACAGGCCTTGAGGCGGGCGACCACCTGGCGCAGCACCTCGTCCCCGGCACTGTGCCCCAGGGAGTCGTTGATCTGCTTGAAGCGGTCCACATCGATGAACAGCAACGCCACCAGACGCCCGGAGCGGTCCGCGTCGAGGCAGGCACGCTCCAGCCGGTCGGCGAACAGGGAGCGGTTGGGGATGCCGGTCAAGGCATCGTAGTGGGCCATCTGGTAAAGCACGGCCTGCTTGCGGCGCGTGATGATGTCGAGCAGATCCCGCCCGTTGGCCACCCCCTGGTAGCCCCCTCCGCGGGTTACGACAAAGCCTGTCACCATGTGCCGCATGCCGGCGCCAATGATCAGCTGGGCGGCATCCTCAACCGTGCAGCTCTCGTCGACCGCCAGGGGAGCCCCGTGGCGGTAGCGGGGGTGGGCCAGCAGTTCGTCGATGCTGCGCCGCCCGAAGACATCCCGGCTGAAGCGCCGGCTGAAGAACTCGATGAAGGTCGCGCGATCGATCAGCGCCACCGGCTGCCCTGCCGCATCGATGACCGGCAGGGCATACACCTCGTCATCGACCAGGAAGCGGTCCAGCACGGCCTGGCAACGCACCTGGCGGTGCAGGGGCGCCACCTCCCGCGACAGGTGGCGGACAGTCGCCGCCTCCTGCCCGGGGCCAAGGCCGGGATGGGGATGGCGGGATGGCGGAAGGTGGTGGCGCATACGGGGCATGGAAATAGTCAGCAATCGGAGCCATGAAGGCCCCATGCCTGGGATTGGGAAACGAGCCCGGCCAGCGGGCTGTCACATTGCCGGGGCGGCGCAGGCCCCCCGGCCCTCGGGGCACTCAGAACAGATCGATCTCGCCATCCGGCTGCGCCGCCAGGCGCCCCCTCGGCAACTTGAAGCGACCGATGGAGTCGCGCATGTTGTCCGCCAGCCCCTCCAGCAAACGGGCCGAATGCACCGTTTCCTTGAGGGCCTGGGCATTGCGCAGGGACAAATCGGAGATCGCGGCGATCATTTCGGCAATCTGGCGCGACTCGTCGCGATGCTGCGCCAGGGCATCACTGATCGATCCGCTGGCCTGCTCGGCGGCCTGGGTGTTCTCGCGGATCGAGCGGATCGAGGCCGACGCCTCCGAAGCCCTCTCCACGCCCTGGGACACCTGCTCGGCCCCCTGGCGCACGGCACGCACGGTCTGGGACGCGATGCCCTGGGTCCGGTCGATCATCGTGGAAATGCGCTGGGTCGAGTCCTTGGTGCGCTCCGCCAACTTGCGCACCTCGTCCGCCACCACCGCAAAGCCGCGCCCCGCCTCGCCGGCCCGGGCCGCCTCGATGGCCGCATTGAGCGCCAGCAGATTGGTCTGCTCGGCGATCTCGCGAATGACGTCGACGATCCCGGAGATCTGGCGCGACTCGGTCTCCAGCATGTCCAGGTGGCCGGTCGCCTCGGAAATGTGGCCAGCCATGCGCCGGATCTCGTCGGTGGAGTCCTGGATGACACTGGCGCCGCGGTCGGACACCTGCCCCGCGGCGCGGGCCAGGTCGCGGGCCTCCTGGGCCGACAGCGAGATGCGCTGGACCCCATCCACCAGGTCGAGGATGGACGCCGAAGCCTGGTCGGCCGAGGTGCGCTGGGCGTGGCTGCGCTCCGAGATCTCCACCGTGGAGCGGGCGAAGGCGATGGAGGCGGAGGTCAGCGCATGGGCGCTGTCCACCAGCCGCTCGATCAATTGCTGAAACTCCCCCGCCACATGGTTCAGGGTATCCGCGATATCCCTGAACTCATCCCGTCCATCCACCTGGAAGACCACGGTCAGGTCCCCGGTGGCCAGCCGGTCGGCCTGGCTGCGCAGGGCGCCGATCGAGTCCTTCAGCGCCCGATAGACGATGCAGAAGCCATAGACCGCGAGCAGGAGCGGCACGAGGGCCGCCACACAGGTCAGCCACAGGGCACGGTAGTTGGACTCCAGGCGCGCCTCCAGCACCCTGGCCAGCGAGGAGGCAACCCGGGACTCGAGCCGGAGCAGGACTTCCGTCGGTCGCTGGAAGGCCGATTGCGCCTCATCCAGGCGATAGCTGGCGTTCTGCAGGGTCAGCCCGAAGGCCACCACCTGCGCCAGCTCAAAGGAGTCGGACAACTGCCCGCTCAGGTCCTGCAGCGTCGCATCGGCCGCCCCCTGGGGCAGCCGCGCCAACTCCCTGGACATCAGGCGCGACAACTCCCCGGCAATCGAGATGCTGCCCACCACCGCGCTGCGATCGCGTTCGCTGATGAAGGCCTCCCTCACCCCCCGCTCGACCAGCATCCCCGCACGGGACAGCTGCTCACCCAGAGAGGGGCCGACCACCACCAGCATGTGAGCCAGGTAGTGGGTATCGATGTCCCGGTCCGGCACCAGTCCGTATCGATCGGAGATCGCGGCCAGGTAGGCCAGCACCCGCTCTCCGTGATTGCCCTGGGCCTGCAGGGCCTGCACGCCAAGCCTGCCCCCGAACTGCGCCGGCTCGGCGGAAGCCATGTCCCGCGCCTCCTCTTCCATCCCCTGCCAGGCGGCGTCGAGCTCGCCGTCCGGTCCGACCCCGGCATGCCAGGACAGCAAGGTGCGGAACGCGCTGTCCAGACGTTCCCGGGCCGCCGCCAGCCCGGCGCCGGCCGCCTCATCGCCGCCGGCCGCCGATACCAGCAATTGCCTGCGGGCCTGGAGAGCCTGAAGATAGTCCCGCGCCAGGCCGACACCGTTCAGAGCGCCCACCTGGGCCCGGGTCGCCTGGATCACGGAGACACGCTGCGCCACCAGCTGGCTGATCGAGATCGCCACCGCCAGCGCAGCCAGCGCGGCAATCAGGAAAAACTTCGCCCGAAAACCGAGCGCATGAACAAGGGAAAGAAAGGGCATTACCGGATACGGGCAGTGAATGAAGCTTGCGCGCATCTAGCCACAACACTATTTCACATTTTCGATGCTCGCCCTTTCAGCGACAACCGGCGTAGTACCACCACCCGAGCAAACCGCATCACAGCCCCGCACGGCCAGACAGACTATCATCCAGATCATCTATCCCGAATGCATCCACCCGGAGGCTCCGTGCCCATCACGCCATCCTGCCGTACCGCCCTCGCCTCCCTGCTTCTGGCCGCCTGGACCGGCGCGGTCCATTCCCAGGCCCCTGCCGACAGCGCCCTTCCGGACGCAACCGCCGGCCGCCTGCGCCTCGAGGCCAAGCTGAAGGGCATGGGGATAGGGACCGACAAGCCCTTTTCCATGCCGGCCTCGATCGATTCGGCGCGGCAGATCAAGCGCGCCCTGCAAGACACTGAACGCCCTGCCAGGCAGACGCTCGTGGACGGCCTGGTGATCCGCTTCCGCGCCGCGGAGATCCAAGCACTGTCCGCCCGGAACATGTCGCCGCCGGACGAACTGGTAACCCGCCTGAACAGCATTGCCGGCGGCAAGCTGCGCTTTCAGCGTGCCATGGCCATGGGCTTTCATGTCTTCCGCTTCGCCGCGCCCCTGAGCGCCATCGAAGCGGGCGCCATCCTCACCGAGATCAGGAAGCTGCCCGAGATCGAGCAGGCATCGGAAGACTTCCGCTCGACCCGGACCTTCACGCCCAATGACCCGGGCTTCTCCAGGCAATGGAACCTGGCCTCGCCGATCCTCTACAAGGGCGGCATCAACCTGCCATCGTCCTGGGACATGAGCACCGGATCCACCGGGACGGTCGTCGCGGTCCTCGACACCGGCATCACCGCCCACTCGGAATTCCAGTCGCGCCTCCTCCCCGGCTACGATTTCATCTCCGACCCAAGGTTCAGCAATGACGGCAACGGACGGGACGCCGACCCGAGCGACCCGGGCGACTGGACCGTCGATCATGAATGCGGCCCCGGGGTGCCCGGGACCGACTCGAGCTGGCACGGCACCCACGTGGCCGGCATCCTCGCAGCCAGCGGCAACAATGGATCAGGCATCGCCGGCATCGACTGGCAGGCGCGGATCCTGCCGGTGCGGGTGCTTGGCAAATGCGGCGGTTCGGTGTCCGACATCATCGACGGGCTGCTGTGGGCCGTCGGCCTGGACGTGCCCGGCGCCCCCGCCAATCCCACCCCCGCCCGAGTGGTCAACATGAGCCTGGGGGGCTGGAGCCCCGGCGGCTGCACCTATGCCTACGAGGAAGCCCTCAACCGGGTCCGCTCCACCGGCGCCCTCATCGTCGCCGCGGCCGGCAACAACGACGACGAGGCCGCCAACTACGTCCCCGCCGCCTGCGACGGCGTCATGACGGTGGGCGCCGTCGACCATGATGGTTACCGTGCCAGCTACAGCAACTACAGCCTGGTTTACAACGTCAGCGTTTCCGCACCGGGCGGCGACATCAGCTATTACGGCACGCAGGGCGCAGGGATCTACTCGACCTTGAACAGCGGGACGAAATGGCCTGTGGCCAGCACCTACGGTTACTACCAGGGCACCAGCATGGCCGCCCCCCACGTGGCCGGCATTGCGGCCCTGGCCCTGGCAAAGGACCCGGAGATCAGCCCCGAACTCCTGTACTTCTCGATCTACCTGTCCAGCCACGACTTTCCCGCGGACTCGCTCTGCAGCAGTACGGCTCAGACCTACCTGCTCTGCGGCTCGGGTATCGTCGATGCCTACCAGACCCTGCTGACGGTCCTGGCGCTACAGCCTTACCTGCTGGTCACGGAGTACTACAACGTGGATATCCGCCACTATTTCCGGACCGGCGCCCGCAGTGACTCCGCCTTCATCCTGGCAGGCAACGCCGGTAACGGCTGGCGCGACACCTACGACTATTTCTTCGCCTGGCGGGACGGCTCCAGTGGCGCCCAACCCGTCTGCCGTTTCTACGGGAAAGGCCCCAACTCCCACTTCTACACCGCCGACGCGAGGGAATGCGAAGCGGTGAAAGGATTCGAGGGCTGGGCCTACGAAGGCATCGCCTTCTACATGAAAGTCCCGACTAACGGCATCTGCCCCGCCGGCTCCGTGCCGGTGCACCGCCTGTACAACAATCGCTTCGCCTACAACGACTCGAACCACCGCTTCACCACCGACATGACGGTCGTCGGCCAGATGATGCAGGCGGGCTGGCTCTATGAAGGCATCAAGATGTGCGGCGCCTGAAACCCGTACCAGGCCGGTACGGACGGCAGAAAGCAGAAACGCCCCTTGCGGGGCGTTTCTGCTTTGAATTTGGCGGAGAGGGCGGGATTCGAACCCGCGTCAGGGTATTACCCTGAACACGCTTTCCAGGCGTGCGACTTAAACCGCTCATCCACCTCTCCAAGTGGAGGCAGCACTATATATCAAGACTGGAAAAAGTCAAAGTCTTTTTTCAAGAACCGGCAAAGTCCCAACCTGATCGGGCATCCGCACGAAGTCCACCAGGGCCTGCACTTCCGGCGGCGGCGGCGGGGTCAGGAGACTGACGAGCGCGATGACGAGGAAGCCGACCGGAACCCCGAACACGCCGCAGGAGATGGGGTGAATGTCCATCCACGCATCAGCCATGGTGCCGCCAAAGAAGGGATGGGTCCGGACGATGTAGTAGAGCGTGATTCCCATGCCGGCAAGCATCCCGGCAACCGCCCCCCACTTGTTGGCCCGCTTCCAGAAGATGCCCAGCACCAGCGCCGGAAAGAAGGCCGACGCCGCAATGGAGAAGGCCAGCCCGACCATGAAGAGAATGCTGTCCGGTCGCAAGGACGCCACCCAGGCCGCCACCACGGCCACCACGAGGAGCTGCGATTTGGTGATCACCAGCCTGCGCTGCGTCGAGGCCTGGGGGTTGACCATCTTGTAGTACAGGTCATGGGACAAGGCATGGGAGATGGTCAGCAGCAGTCCGTCGGCAGTGGACAGGGCCGCCGCCAGGCCACCGGCCGCGACCAGCCCGGAAACCACGTAGGGCAGGCCGGCGATCTCGGGGATGATCAGCAGGATCACGTCGCTGTTGATGGTCAGCTCCGCGAGCTGGAGGATGCCGTCCCCGTTGATGTCCTCGACCTTGACCAGCCCCACCTTGCCCCAGGAGGCCACCCAGGGCGGCAGGCTCCCGATGTTGCTGCCGATCAGGTTGCTGTAGACCTCCCACTTGGCAAACACGGCATAGGCCGGTGCCGTGACGTAGAGCAGGAAGATGAAGAACAGGGACCAGAACACCGAGCGGCGGGCGGAGCGCACGCAGGGTGTCGTGTAGTAGCGCATCAGGATGTGGGGCAGCGCCGCGGTACCGAGCATCAGGACGAAGCTGAGGGCCAGGAAGTTGTTGCGGGCACTGTCCCGCGCTGCCGGGTCTGCGCCTGAGAAGGCCTCGGCATGGGGCGGCGGATTGACCGAGCGGGCCAGGCTGTCCTGCCTCGCCTTCTCCCACTTCATGCGTGCTTCGTCCGGGGTCCGGGGAAGGTCACGCAGGGTCCGCTCCGCAGTGGCGATCTCCCGGGCGGGCGCCCCGACGGTACGCAGCTCGGTGACCCGCTGGACCTGCCCCGCACGCTCGGTAGTCAGTGACTCGGGAAGGTCCACGATCTTGCGGGCATACTCTTCAGCCCGGCTGCGGTACAGGGCGCGGACCTCGTTCTCCCGCGGCTCGGAGAACAGCTCGAGCTCCTTGATGCCGAGGTCGTTGAGCACCTGGCCGTACACGGCCTGCGGCACCGGCACGCCGGTGACCTTGTAGGACAGGATGGTCACCGGGACCAGATAAGCGATGATCAGGATCAGGTACTGGGCCACCTGGGTCCAGGTCACGGCCCGCATCCCCCCCAGGAAGGAGCACACCAGGATGCCTGCCAGACCCACGAACACGCCGATCTCGAACTCGATGCCGATGAAGCGGCTGGTGATCAGCCCCACACCGTAGATCTGCGCCACCACGTACACGAAGCTGGCCAGCACCGCCGCAAACACCCCGACCACCCGGGCAAAGTGACCTTCGTAGCGGGCCCCCAGGAAATCGGGGATGGTGAACTGGCCGAACTTCCGGAGAAACGGCGCCAACAGCAAGGCCACCAGCACATAGCCTCCCGTCCAGCCTGTGACGAAGGCCAGGCCGGCAAAACCCGAGTAATACAGCGTGCCGGCCAGCCCGATGAAGGATGCGGCGCTCATCCAGTCCGCCGCCGTCGCCATGCCATTGAACAGCGCCGGCACCCGCCGGCCGGCAACGTAATACTCCGACACGTCGGAGGTACGACTCATCACGCCGATCAGGGCATAAATGGCGATGGTCGCGAAAAGGAAGATCTGGCCGATCCAGCGGGGCGTCATCCCCAGCTGCTCGGCAATGGCCAGGGACACGATCAGGCCGACGAAGCCGAGCGCATAGACGGCGTAGTAGCGCCACAGGCGTCTCACCAGCGGGGAACGGACACTCATCGGCAGGCTGCCTCAGTCCTCTTCATGAAAGCCGTGGCGGCGCTCGATCCGGACCATCCAGCGGTCGTAGATCCAGACAATCAACAGAAAGATGATCAGGCAGCCCTGCGCTTCCATGTAGAAGCCCAGCGGCCAGCCCTGGAACTTGATGGCATTGAGCTCCACGGCGTACCAGCCGGGCAGGAAACTGGCCGCAGCCCACACCAGCAGCAGGATCACAGTCAGCCGGAGGCTCTCCCGCCAGTAGGTCCCTTGCCTTGCGTAGGTGTCCCTCAATGTATGCCCCTCCGTTTCCGTCCGCCCGAGTATAGCCGGGCGCGCCACGGCACTCACAATTGATAGCGCAGCTGGAGCTTTTGCTGGAGTTTCCGCGCCTGCCGGAAAGACTCCTTGAGGAATGCGCGTTCGAGTTCGTTGAGGGACTCGGGAGAAAGGCTGTTCGGAGTTCCCTGAGTACCCGCCACCTGGCGCCGCAGGCGCATCTGCTGGATGAAGGCAAAGGCCTCGGTGCCCGCATCCACCTCCCCGGCAGGCCATCCGAACACCTCGCCGGCCGCCCGCAGGCGCCCGGCGGTGGACGTATCCGTAATGCCCAGCGCCAGCGCATGGATGCGCGCCACATCCACAAACAGGCGGCTGCCATCACGCTTCAGATCGAGCAGGCCGCTCTCCCGATCGACCACGAAGTCACGGATCCGTCCCAGCGGGGGCCCCGCCTGCAGGGAATTTGCCGCCATGAAACGCAGGAACAGCGGGTTGTCTCCGGCGGCGCCGAGCAACCAGCCCTGCAAGGCCGCAGCCAGAGCGGCATCCCCGCACAGGGCACGCAGGTCGAAGAAGATTGTCGCATTGAGCAGGTCCACCGGACTGGCCGAGCACATCCAGGATGCAAACTGTCCCCGCCACTCGGCCAGGGACAGGCACCATGCGGGGTTGCCGGCCATCACCCCCCCTTTGCACAAGGGGAAGCCACAATGATCCAGGAGCCCATTGACCCTCCGGGCAAAGGGCAGGAAGCGGGCCCGCAGGGCGTCGGTATCGGCCTTCGATTCGGGCAGGAAGAGCAGCCCGTTGTCCTGGTCCGTATCCAGTGTCTGCTCCAGGCGCCCTTCCGAGCCGAAGCCCAGCCAGCACCAGCGCACCAGGGGGAGGTCCACCTCACGCTCCGCGAGGTCGATGGCGGCCTGGACGATCAGGTCGTTCAGGATGGCGATCCACTCGCACACCTGTTCCGCCCCGTCCCCCTGCGCCACCATGCCGTGGGCCACCTCGCGCACCCGTCCTGCCGCCGAGGCCAGCGCATCGGGGGAGTCCGCCCGCCGTATGGCCTCGACCAGATCGTCCGTGTTCAGGCTCCGCGCGGCATACAGATCGTTCCGGGACACGACCCCGGCAAGCCCTCCCATCGCATCGAGCAGGACGAGGTGGCGCAGATCATGCCGGGCCATCGCCAGGCGGGCCTGATGGGCCGAGGAGGAAACGGGCAGCGCCACCACCCCGCCGGTCATGACGCCCGCCACGGGCTCGTCGAGCCCACCGCCGGGCAGCACCACCCGGTCGATGACGTCCTGCTGGGTCAGGATGCCCAGGGGCAGCCCCCGCGCAGGGTCCGTGATGATCACCGACCCGACCCTCTCGGCCTTCATGAGGCCCAGCGCATCGCGGACCGACGCCTCCGGCTGCATCTTCACGGGGGCGCGCCTCAACAGCCCCGCCAGGCTGCCCTGGCGGATGTTCCGGCCGTGATCCGGAAAGGTGTCGGTGGGCCTCCCCATGGCCGGCGGCTCAGTACTTGACCCGGGCGTAGTAGGTCTTCTCTGAGGCCTGCCGCGCCTCACCCAGCGTGCGGATTCCCATCTCCGCCAGCAGGGGGATCATGCGCAGGAAGACTTCTCCGGTCACGATCGCATCCCCCATCGCGGTGTGGCGTCCCATCACATGCACGCCCATGCGTTCGCAGATGGCCTCCAGACGGTGGGATTCCTGGCTGGGATGGATGACGGCCGACAACAGCAGGGTGTCGAGCACCGGCTGGGTGAACCGGACCCCGGTACTGGCCTCCTTGAGCTGCAGGAAGCGCATGTCAAAGGCCGCGTTGTGGGCCACCAGCACGGTGTCCTCGGCAAAGGCGTGGAAGGAAGGCAGCACCTTGGCCAGGGGTGGCTGCCCGAGCAGCATGTCGGGGGTGATGCCGTGGATCTTCGTGGACGCCTCGGGCAACTCCCGCAGCGGGTCCACCAGTTGCTCGAAGGACTCGGACTTGAGCAGCTTGCCGTTGACGATGCGGGCGGCACCGATCTGGATGATCTCGTCCCCCTCGGAGGGGTTGAGGCCGGTGGTCTCGGTATCGAAGACGGTGAAGGTCAGCTCGCTCAACAGGCGGTCGTCGAGGGCATGGCTGGCCTCGGTCTGCTTGAACAGGTCGAAATCGTAATACTCGGGGCGGCTGTCGCCCTTGAGGAAGGCCGCGGCCTCCACCTGCTCCTGGGGCAGGGCGGACGGCAGCAGCAGCCGGAAGAAGGCGCGGTGCTGGGTCTTCTCGCGTTGCAGCCAGATCTCGCCGTCGTGCCGCTCGATCACGTCACGCACGGTCAGTGGCGAGCTCTCCCCGGCGAAGGTCATGGGCTCGAGCTCCCAGGCCATCACGGTTTCGGTGCTCATGGCCTGCCCAGACCAGATCAGGTCCAGGTGGGCCAGGCGTCCGGCGGAGGTCAGCCGGAAGCGCACTTCGCGCACCTCGAACTCGTCAGACAAGCGGCTGACCAGGTAGCCAATGGCCTGCAGCAGGGAAAAGCTGTCCACCTTGACCCACACCTCGGGATCCACCTCCTCGAGCTTGGTGGGCAGGTTCAGCTTCTTCTCGACACGCCGCTGGGCTGCGGCCACCAGATCGGCCCCGAGCATCTCGTCGAGGGGCCAGCGGGTCTTGAGGGAATCGGCAAAGGCATTGGCTGTCTCGTCGAGGCGCGTGCTCATGCCCTGCACCTCGTCGCGGATCACCTTGAGGAAGCGCTCCCGCAGTTCGCTGTCGAGATCCGGGTACTCCAGCATTTCTGCCGCAGCCCGCAGGTTGGCCAGGGACGAGCGGCTGCCCTCGGTGAGGGAATGCAGCATCTGGTCGCGCCGGGTTTCCGCCTCGAAATTGCGGGTGATGTTGTCGAGCATCAGCACAAAGCCCGACACCACGGCTTCGCCATCGCCCTCCGGCGAGGACAGCACCGGCGCCATCTGCACCCGCAGCAACTGCCCGGCCCGGGTGGTGGTGACGAAATTGGCCACCGGCTGGGCGCTCTGGCGGCGGATGCGCTCCTGGATGCTCTCCAGGGCATGGACGATCAGGCTGCGTTCGAACACCGCATAGATGGAGCGCCCGAGGCCGATGATCTCGCCCCCACCGGCCGCCGCAGGCGCATCCGACAAGGCCTTGAACTGCAGCCTGGCCCGGTTGTTGTAGAGCAGGATGCGGCCGTCCAGGTTGCATACCACGACACTTTGGTTGAGCTCAGACATCAGGGCCGCCAGGCGGTTGCGCTCCTCCTCGACGGACAGGCGGGCCTCGCGGATGCGGGCCTCCACGTCCTCCTGCAGGCTGCGGCGCTGGTCGGCCAGCGCATTGACGGCCTCGGCGATGCGCCGCAGTTCGGGCGAACCATCGGGCACCAGCCGGCGGACGGGATCGGTCCCGACGATGAGGCCCAGTTCGTCGGCCATCTTCGCCGGTATTGCCAGCGCGCCCTGGGCAAAGGACTTCATCAGCACCGCCGCCGCCCCGGCCCCCAGCAGCCCCACCATGATGAGGAGCCCCAGGCGGGGGTTCAGGATGGGCTCGAGGATGTCCCGCTCGTCGGCCCCGAGGTCACGCCACACCGCCACACCGGCCGCAGCCAGCACCGCCACCACCAAACCGCTGCCCGCCAGTACGGCCAGCGCCTGCCTGGACTGGACGCTCACGCTGCGACGTCCAGCAGGGCCTTCACCTTGGCAACCAGCTCCTTGGTGGAAAAAGGTTTGGTCATGTAGGCATCGGCCCCCATCGCGATGCCCTTGGTCACTTCCGTCTCACGCCCCTTGGCCGTCAGCATCAGGATGCGCATGCCCTGCAGGGCCGCATCGGCACGGATCTCCTGGCACACCTCGTAGCCGTTCTTGCGCGGCATCATCACGTCGAGCAGCACAAGATCCGGCTGCTCGCTGCGGGCCTTGTCGAGCGCCTCCTGGCCATCGTTGGCGACGCACACGCTGAAGCCCTCGCGCTTCATCAGGAATTCAAGAGAAATGACGATGTTTTGTTCGTCGTCGGCGATCAGTATTTTTTTGGTCATTCGGTCCCCTCCCCGTCACCGCCCCGGGATCGGCCGCCGCATGCAGGCCTCATCCCCGGGGGTGCAGATCATTTGTACTAGTTTATCCTGCCTCTTCAGTGCTTTCTGTTGATTTGCCGCAAGGCAACAGGAAGGAGAAGCAGGCCCCCTCCCCGGCAACGCTCTCCACCCACAAGCGTCCGCCATAGTGTTCCACGATCTGGCGGCTGATCGGCAACCCGAGGCCGGTCCCCTGAGGTTTGTCGGTCATGGTGTTGCCACCCTGCCGGAACTTCTCGAAAACGACAATCTGCTCCTGCTGGGTGAGCCCCGGGCCGTTGTCACTGACATCGACACGCAACCCCTCCTCCGTCTCGCGCAGGCGGATCGCCACGCGGCCTGCGCCACGCGCCACGAACTTGACCGCATTGGACAGCAGGTTGAGCACCACCTGGACCAGGCGGTCACGGTCCGCCAGCATGATGGGCACGGACTCCGGCAGATCCATCGTCAGCACCACGTCCTTGTCCTTGAAGAGCTGGCTGGTGGAAGCCACCGCCTGCTCGATCACCTCCACCAGACTCACTTCGCCGTTGTGCCAGTCGGCGTGTCCGGACTCGATCTTGGCCATGTCGAGCACCTGGTTCACCAGCCGGGTCAGCCTCTCGGTCTCGCTGACGATGATCCCCAGGAAGCGCTTCCTCTCGGTCAGATCAATCCTCGGGTCATCCAGCAGCATCTCGGAGAAGGCCCGGATCGAAGTCAGCGGGGTACGCAACTCGTGCGTCACCGAAGACATGAAATCATCCTTCAGGCGATCCAGCTCCTGGAGGCGTTCATTGGCGGAACGCAGCTCTCCGGTGGCCGCCTCCAGCTCCCGGGACTTGAGCTCCAGGCGCTTGGAGTAGGCCCGCACCTGGGACGCCTCGTCGAGGATGTTCATCACCTCGTCCAGCCCCAGCGGCTCTTCCTGCACCACCGACGCCACCATGACCCGGGCAGAGGCGCTGCCGATGGCCCCTGCCAGGGTGGTTTCTGCAAAATGTACCAGACCGGCATCGGCCGGCAAGGCCTCCACCTCGGCCACGCCACGGCTTCGCGCATAGTCGGCGAACGCCCCCCTGGCCCGCTCGGGGCCGATGAAGCGGCCGATCAGCGGGAGCAGGTCGCCGATCCGGGCACTGCCCCGCCAGAAGGCGTCTCCGGCCGGCCGGCTCTGCTTGAAGACATCCACGAACAGGGTGGCCTGGCCCGCCTCCCGCGCATTGGGCCGCCGCATCAGGGACACGCAGATGTAGGCCCCGATGTTGACGAACAGGCTCCAGAACAGGCTGTGGGCGATCGGGTCGAGCCCCTGGAGGCCGAAGAGCTCCTGGGGCCGCAGCAGCTCCGTGCCCAGGACGCCGCCCTGCAGGAACTCGATGGGCAGCCAGCCCGACTTGGCGAAGGAAGGCAGCAGCAAGGTGTACAACCAGATCGCAAAGCCACCGGAAAGCCCCGCCAGGGCGCCAGGGCGGGTCGCCCCGCGCCAGTACATGCCACCGATCATCGCCGGCGCAAACTGGGCAACCGCGGCGAAGCTGATCAACCCGATGCTGACCAGCGCGTGGGCCTCCCCCGCCAGGCGGAAATACAGGTAGCCCAGGAGCAGGATCAGCACGATGGCAAAGCGCCGGATGCCCAGCAGCAGGCCGGACAGGTCCTCGCGCCCCTGCAGGGCCAGCCAGCGGTAGCGCAGCAAGACCGGCATCACCAGGTCGTTGCAGACCATGGTGGACAAGGCGATGGTCTCGACGATGATCATCCCCGTGGCCGCCGACAAGCCCCCGATGAACACCAGCAGGGCTAGCCAGCCGTGGCCCGAGGCCATCGGCAGGGTCAGCACGAAGGTGTCGGCATCCACCCCCTGCCCGGCAAAATGGATCAGGCCACCCAGGGCGATGGGCAACACAAAAATGTTGATCAGCAGCAGGTACAGCGGAAACAGCCAGATCGCACGGCGCAGGTGGTTCTCATTGACGTTCTCCACCACCGCCACCTGGAACTGCCGCGGCAGGAACATGACGGCCAGCATGGACAGCAGGGTCAGGGCAAACCAGCTGCCAAAACTGTTGCCACCCGCCCCCATGCTCATCAGATGGCGCAGGGACGGGTCCTCCGCCACCCTCGAGAAGAGGTCGCCGAAGCCGTCGAACAGGCCGAAGGTGACGAACAGCCCGACCGCCACGAAGATCACCAGCTTGACCAGGGACTCGAAGGCCACCGCGGCCACCATGCCCTCGTGCCTCTCGGTCGCATCCAGGTGACGGGTGCCGAACAGGATGGTGAAGGCGGCCATCATCAGGGCGATGTAGAGCGTCGTGTCGGCCAGCCACGGCACCGTCTCCGACTTGGCCGGCATCACGATGGCCGGGTAGTGGGTGAGGATGGTGAAGCTGGTGGAGACCGCCTTGAGCTGCAACGCGATGTAGGGGATCACCCCCAGCACCGCGATCACCGTGACCAGCCCACCCAGCAACTGGCTCTTGCCGTAGCGGGAGGCGATGAAGTCGGCGATGGACGTGATGCGGTGGGTCTTGCCGATGCGCACCATCTTCAGCATCACGAACCACCACAGGCCCACGACCAGGGTCGGCCCCAGGAAGATCGGGGCGAAGCCCAGCCCCGACGAGGCGGCCCGCCCCACGCTGCCGTAGTAGGTCCAGGTGGTGCAATACACCGCCAGGGACAAGGCATAGATGGTCGGACTGGCGATCAGGGAGCGGCCGGCATCGGCACGCTTGTCACCGAAATACGCCACCGCGAACAGGAAGGCCAGGTACAGGAAGGACGCGGCGACGATGACGGAGCCGGTCATGGCCTCACCCTGCCCGGACGGAGAGGACGTGGATCATCGCGCTAGCGCTCGATGATCCAGGCCATCAGGGCGATGACCGCAGCCCAGACCCCAAAAACGTAAAGGTACAGGACCGGAATGCCCCCCCACGTCGCGTCCGGGTTGAAGACCGACAGCACTGGATAGTTCACGAGGATACAGCCCAGCAGGAACACCGCCACCAGGCGCTGCCCGGTCAAGGTCGCCTTGATCATCTCTCCCCTCCCGCACACTGCTTATTTTGGTTTATGGCGGAGTTATAAACCGAAAAGCCCGGCTTGGCGAGGGTCGCAGCCGGACATTGGGAAATACCCCCACACTCCCCGCTGCGCGGTTCGCGCCCCCCGAGGGGCGCTTTCCTCCTGGGGCGGCCCCGCGACGAAAAAAAACCCCGCACAAGGCGGGGTTTTTCAGAGGACTGAGCGTCCGGGTGAGGCAATTACATGCCCATGCCCATGCCGCCCATACCGCCCATGCCACCCATGTCGGGCATGCCGCCGGCCGGCTTGTCTTCAGCCAGTTCGGCCACCATGCAGTCGGTGGTGAGCATCAGGCCAGCCACGGAGGCGGCGTTCTGCAGCGCGGTGCGGGTCACCTTGGTGGGGTCCAGCACGCCCATTTCAACCATGTCGCCGTACACATCGGTGGCAGCGTTGTAGCCGAAATTGCCGGTGCCTTCGGTCACCTTGTTGACCACCACGGAAGCTTCGGCGCCAGCGTTGGCGACGATTTCACGCAGGGGCTGTTCCATGGCGCGCAGCACGATCTTGATGCCGGCGTCCTGGTCGTGGTTGTCGCCCTTCAGGCCGGACAGGTTGGCGCGGGCACGCAGCAGGGCCACGCCGCCGCCGGGGACGATGCCTTCTTCCACAGCAGCGCGGGTGGCGTGCAGGGCGTCTTCCACGCGGGCCTTCTTTTCCTTCATTTCGACTTCGGTGGCAGCGCCGACCTTGATCACGGCAACACCGCCGGCCAGCTTGGCCACGCGCTCTTGCAGCTTCTCGCGGTCGTAGTCGGAAGTGGCTTCCTCGATCTGCACGCGGATCTGCTTGACGCGGGCTTCGATACGCTCGGCAACGCCGGCGCCGTCGATGAGGGTGGTGTTTTCCTTGCCCACTTCGATGCGCTTGGCCTGGCCCAGATCTTCCAGGGTGGCCTTCTCGAGGGTCAGTCCGACTTCTTCGGCGATCACCTGGCCGCCGGTCAGCACGGCGATGTCTTCCAGCATGGCCTTGCGACGGTCGCCGAAGCCCGGGGCCTTGACGGCACAGGTCTTCAGGATGCCGCGGATGTTGTTCACCACCAGGGTGGCCAGCGCTTCGCCGTCCACGTCTTCAGCGATGATCAGCAGCGGGCGGCCAGCCTTGGCCACTTGCTCGAGCACCGGCAGCAGGTCACGGATGTTGGAGATCTTCTTGTCGAACAGCAGGACGAAGGGGTTGTCCAGGATGGCAACCTGCTTGTCCGGGTTGTTGATGAAGTAGGGGGACAGGTAGCCACGGTCGAACTGCATGCCCTCGACCACGTCGAGTTCGTTCTGCAGGGACTTGCCGTCTTCAACGGTGATGACGCCTTCCTTGCCGACCTTCTCCATGGCATTGGCGATGATGTCGCCAATGGAGGAATCGCTGTTGGCGGAGATGGAGCCGACCTGGGCGATTTCCTTGTTGGTCGAACAGGGCTTGGACAGCTTCTTCAGCTCTTCCAGGGTGGCGGTCACCGCCTTGTCGATACCGCGCTTCAGGTCCATCGGGTTCATGCCGGCGGCCACGAACTTCATGCCTTCGCGGACGATGGACTGGGCCAGCACGGTGGCGGTGGTGGTGCCGTCACCGGCGATGTCGGAGGTCTTGGAGGCGACTTCCTTGACCATCTGGGCGCCCATGTTGGCGAACTTGTCCTTCAGCTCGATTTCCTTGGCCACGGACACACCGTCCTTGGTCACGGTCGGAGCGCCGAAGGAGCGCTCGAGCACCACGTTGCGGCCCTTCGGGCCGAGGGTCACCTTGACCGCATCGGCCAGGACATTGATACCTTCAACCATGCGGGAACGGGCGGAATCGCCGAACTTGACTTCTTTAGCTGCCATTTAGTGTTTCTCCGGAATTCGTTATTGACGGGATTACTCGGGTGGCGCGGATGGAGTCTCCACCGACGCCCTGCCGGGCTCTGCTGGGGATGCCATCAGGCATCCGCGCGGCACTCAGGCCTCGAGCACACCCATGATGTCTTCTTCGCGCATGACCAGGACTTCCTGGCCGTCGACCTTGACGGTCTGGCCGGCGTACTTGCCGAACAGGACACGGTCGCCCACCTTGACATCCATCTTGCGCACTTCGCCGTTCTCGAGGATCTTGCCGTTGCCGACGGCCAGCACTTCGCCCTGATCGGGCTTTTCACCGGCGGAGTCGGGGATGACGATGCCGCTGGAAGTGGTGCGCTCAGCTTCAACGCGCTTGACGATCACGCGATCATGCAAGGGACGGATTTTCATGTAGTGATCTCCTACTCGTTACATCGGGCAACGCGCCCAACCAAAAAATCAAGGCCAGCGAACTGGCGGGGGACGGGGTGGCACACTGTTAGCACTCAACCCCTGCGAGTGCTAATAATAGGGTCGGGTCGTGACCTTTTCAAGAGCACCCGCTGGGATTCTTTTTGGCGAAGCCATGGAACGGCCCCCCGGGCCGCACAGAGAGGCAGGAAATCAGCGGGCGGCCGCAGCCCGGATCGTCATCAAGGTGGCGGCGTAGGTGTCCTGCCGGGGTCCGCCTGCCGCCACGGCGCGCTCCGCCGCCTGAAGGGCTTCCCGATGCTTCCCGGTTTCATGGAGGACCTGCGCCAGGTTGTTCCAGGCATCGGCGGCGTCAGGGTGCTCCCTGAGCGCCTGGCGATAGTGCTCGAGCGCCACCTCCGGTTCGTGCCGGCGATAGGCGGCATTCCCCAGGGCCATGTGCGCAAACAGGTTGGTCGGCCAGGCGCGCAGTGCGGTGCCATAGGCTCGGCCGGCCGCCGCCGGCGACACCCGCTCCAGGTCTGCAACGGCCGACACATAGTCGGCCTCCGTGGCGGATGCCGGCAGGCGCTCGGGAGGCAGGGCCACGAAGGCCCAGCGCCCGCCCTTCGCCCAGCTCCGGTCAAAGTCGGCGATCGGCATCACCAGCCGCCTCTCGCTCCCGGAGCGGAGAATGACGCGACCCTCCGCGAGGTCGTAGCCGACGACGACCGCGTAATGCCACTGGGGAAAGGCATCGAACCTCAGATTCTGGAGCACCAGCACCGGATTGCCGGCCGCCAGCTCCTCCAGCAGAGCGCCGGCACGAGGCGCCAGGCGATAAGGAACAAGGCCGGCTCGACGGGTGGCCGCCAGCAACTCGACCTGGAGGCTGCCCCGCCGCAGGGGCAGGTAAACCTGCTGCCCGAGCTGCCCTGGCGTGCGCTCGACGCCAGCGCTGCCGAACACCATGGCCAGCGCGGCAGGGCCGCATTGGTAGGCATCCTGCGGGTGGAACGGAACGCCGCTCAGTTCCACCCTGGAGGGCGGCTGGCCGGAAGCGCCGGCACGATAGTCCGGGGACGGGCCGTCAAGGCTGGCACAGCCGCTCAGCACCAGGCACAGCACCGCCAGCGTTCGCCTACGCCATGCCTTCCCGGCCCCATGCAGCGCCATCTCAGATCGCAATCGCAATAAGAATGGCGATCAGCATGATGATGATGATGTCGGTGCTGCTGAGATTGCCACCGGCGGGCATGCCCTCGATCTTCCCGGCCATCGCATGAACCTCCTCCTCACTCAGGGAGGCGACGCGATCGGCGGAAACCACACCATCCACACCCAGCGCCTGCAGGCGCTCCTTGACGTTGGCACGCTCGAGGAAGTCGCGCACCTTGGCCCGCTCCTGCTCGACCTGGCTGGTTTTGGCGGCCATCGCGTCGGTATCGACGAGATCGGCCCGCGCCAGGGGAACCTGGGCAGACATGGCGAGGGCAAGCATGGCGATCAGGCTGCGGGACAGACGGGCAGTTGCTCTCATGATCTTCTCCTGACTGAAACAGCAAAAATTGGATTTTCGCGGCGAGGAACGATTCCTCCTGTTCGGCCCGAACCTGCGGAAGCGGCATGACAGGGTGGCAAGCGTCCCTCTTTAATCACTAGCAAAGAAGAAGGGGCCCTGCTCTGCGCCCTAACATCCTGATAACAAAAACCCCGCTCCCGGCCAGGTCAGCGCGCGGATCCGGGGGGGCGGCGCCGCGAATCCCCATCTCGCCGGGATGGGGATTCCGCCCCGAATCAGCAAAGCCGCCGCCCAGACGGCAAAAGTCACAAAAATAACAAAAAAACCCCTTTTGCATACGCACATGCGGATTTCACGGCCTAAAATCCTGCTCAATGCCGCTGAAGAGCAGGCCACGCCCCAACGTCCGACCAGATGCCCCGGCCGTCACTGCCGCAAAGGGAGAATCCACGATGACCGACACCACATTTCGACTCTGTCATGCCGGCATGGATGAGCATGCCCTCAGCGGCTTCCAGGCCTGCCTGAGCGGGCTGGGCGCAGACGCCTGGGGGCTGACCGAGGAAGCCAGCGCGGATGCGGCCTTCATCGACATGGATAGCGACCTCGGCCCCTATCTCCTGGCGGCGCACCGCCTGCTCTATCCCCTGCGCCCCCTGATCGTGACCCGCCGCCCTGCAGGCTACCGGCCGGATCCGCTCACCATCGAGCTCAACAAGCCCCTGCGCCCGAGCACCCTTTCCATGGCCCTCGGCCAGGCCCGGGACATGCTGCCGCGGCAGGCGGCGAGCGGACTCGCCGATGCCGCCGAGGGCCTGGACGACGCCCTCGACAGCATCCCCGACGAGATGCCCTTCGATGCCCTGCGCAGCCACCCCACCTTCGTACCCGCGACGGAGCCCGCCGACCTGCTGCGCCGCTTCGAGGAGCGCCTGGCCACCTTGTACGTGGGCTCCATGCCCGATGTGGACCTGAACGACCCGGAAGCACGCTCTCAGATCCAGTACCAGCCCGAGCTCTTCCTGCAAGGCCTGGTGGCCCGGGCCGTCAGCCATGCCCGCGAGATCGCCCAACCCGTGCGCATCGACGATACGGAAGGCCCCGCGCTCTACCTTGATCCGCGCAACAACCGGGCCTACTCGGCGCGCAGCGCCAATGCCCTGCGCGCCCTGGCCCAGCTGCCCACCCGCGGGACCGTACGCATGGCCGCCCTCGACCCCCGCACTCCGTCCGTGCCGGCGGGATTGTCGGCACGCCCCCTGGAAGACTTCGAATGGGAATTGGCCCTCTGGGCCTCCCGTGGCCGGCTTCCTGCCGGCACCGATGTAGACATCCCGGTCCGCCTGCGCAGCTGGCCCAATCTGAATCGCCTGACCCTGCCCCCCGAAGCCGTGCGCATTGCCGGGCTATGGTCGCGGGGACCCCTGAGCCTGCGTGAGACAGTCCGCCAGCTCGACATCCCGCAGCGCTACGTGTTCGCGTTCTACAGTGCCTGCGTGGCCCTCGGCCACGTGGATGCCCCGGCGCGGCGCGCCCCCCGCAGCGAAGCCGGCACCCCCTCCGTGCAATCCGGCCAGGTGGTGTCCGGCGGTATGATCCGGCGTATCGTCGGACGCCTGCTGGGGCCCCGCCCCGACGGCCTCCCGCCGCAAGCCAGGGCCTGATGCCCGGAAGCACCGGGGCGCCTCCGGGCAGCATGCAAGAATGCAAGCTTGATGCAAGACTAACTTAAGCCATCCGTCAGGGAGCGGACGTAGACTGGCAGCCTGACCCATCAGGCCGACAGGCATGCGCATCCCCTTTCTGTTAATCAGCTCCCTGTGGCTGGGCGGCGCCCACGCCGCCCCCCTGACACTCGCCGAAGCGGACGCCCGCCTGCTCGAGGCGAACCCGTCCATCGTCATGGCCCGCAGCTCGGTCGCTGCTGCCCGTGCCGGCATCCAGATCGCCGGCGCACGGCCCAATCCCACCCTGACCCTCTCGGCCAGCGGCTCCAGCCCCAACCGCCCGGGCAGCACGAATCACTGGGACCGGGCCACCGACAACACCATCCGGATCGACCAGCAGATCGAACGCGGCAACAAGCGCGAGCTGCGCCTGCGCGCCGCCGACGACAACCTTGCGGCAACCGGCTCCGACCTGGACAACGCCATCCGGCTGGCCCGCAGCGACCTTGCCAATGCCTGGGCTGCGCGCAGGTCCACCCAGGCA
>WBTZ01000089.1 GCA_009026175.1 Zoogloea sp.
CCCTCGCCCCGGGCCAGGCGATCCCGACACCGCACTTCGTCTTCGTCCCCCAGCCGCCCACCACCGAAAAGACCAGCCGCCGCTGAACCGGCAATGTCAGGCCACCTCCTCCGGCACCAGCACGACCGGGCGCGCCAGGTCCAGGCGGAAGCGGCCGCGCCCGGTCTTCTCGATGCGCAACCAGTCGCAACGGTCCTGCAGGCGACGCTGCAACAGGATCAGCCGGGCCTCCAGGTTGTCGCAGATCTCCGGCAAGCGGAGGGCCGGGTCGAGACGCAACTCGCGGTTGGAGAACTCGCGCCGGCCCGAGCGCTGGTGATCGCTCAGGAGCCGCCACAGGATAGACCCGGCTACTCCCTTGATCAGGTAGTCATCCCCCAGGAAGACACTGCCGTCCCGCAGGAAGTGTCGCACCCGCTGCGGCTCGCCGCACGGGGCCGTGGCCGCAGGGCTCCTTGCCGGTTCGGCGGTCTCCTCGGCGCTGGCCTCGGCACACAGCAGGGCCGCCATGGCCAGCCCGGTGCTGGCGCCCAGGGCCACCAGCGCATCTTCCAGGTCATAGCCGAAATGGCACTCCTGCCGGCTCTCCACATAGGCCACCGCCACCAGCCGGAGCCCCGCCATGATCGGCACCGCCATCTGGCTCGCGGGTTCAGGCAGGCCCGGCAGCGGGATCGCCGTCTCGAGGCGCTCCGCCAGTTCGCTGGAGGCCGCCTGATCCCGCAGCATGCGGCTGTAGGCGTAGTCGCTGGACGGATACATGATGCGGATCGGCACCTTCTCGCGGGCCGCCACGCCGATCACCCCGACGCCATAGGGGATCTCGGCGCCAGTCCCGGAGTGGACATAGCCACGGCTCGCCACGATGTAGAGGCGGCCGCCCGGCTCGTCGGCCATCAGCAGCATCTGGTGCTGGATGCCGAAGTTCCGCTCGAGGCTGGAACAGAAGCTGTCGATCAGGCCCTCCAGGCTCTGGCAGGCACTCAGCGCGTCCACGCTGCGGCGCAGGGCCGGCAGCAGGGCCGGCCCGCTATCCACGGGCGGCAGCTCCCGGCCCGGCAGGGCTTCGATGCCCTGCACCCGGTAGATGTCGGCCCCCAGCAGGTGGAAGATGCCCGTCATGCCCTCATGGGAGGCGATCCCCGCCAGCTTGGCCTTCATGCGCTCGAACAAGGGGCCGGCCGTCTCGGTCCGCAGGTAGCGTATCGTCAGGCGGTAACGGGCGGCGGTTTCCGGGTCCATCATCAGGACGGTCGCCACCGGATTGGCCAGGATGTTCTGGCGGGTCTTGTTGAAGAACTGGAAGGACAGGGCCACGTGGTCCGGGTCCACGTACATCAGCTGCGACACATAGGTGATGTTGGGCATGCCATCGACCCCGCAGGTAGCGATGCCCGACGGCACGATGCCTTCCAGGCAGGGGCGCAGGCGGTCCAGGCTCAGTGGCGTGCTCATGTCTCCATTTCTCCCGGCGCCAGCCGGCGCCCGGCCCGCGGCCCGGGCGTCTGGCCGTAGGCCTCGGTCGGCGAGAAGCTCACCGCCACCAGGTCATCGGGGGCGCAGCTGACCAAGGTCCGGACATAGGGCTCCGGCACCTGAAAGGCAGCGAGGTTGCGGGCAAAGCCCGCGGCATAGGGCAACAGCGCCTCGGCATCCTCCGGCAAGGCTGCCTCGATACGGGCATCCCGCCCCTTCAACTGCAGGGTGCGGTAACTCTCGGGCTCATTGAAGACAACGGCCACCCGCCCGTTGGCAGCAATACCGGCGAGCACCGGCAGCGCCTGGGAGCGCGGCATCAGCAGGGTGATCCGGCGCCGGTCCGCGGACACCCGGCAGCCGACGCAGCGCACCGCGGTAGCCAGCCCCGCGTCATCGGTCGCCGCCAGCTGCATCGACAGGTGGCTGGTGATGAACGCCGCCATGGCGGGATCAAGGGGTTCGGGGTCGGTCTCGGTCATGCACGGCTCCTGGGGTCTAGCGTCAATCTAGTCGAAACGAATGCGCCAGGCGAGCCATGCGCAACCCGAAACCGGCAGTCAGGCGACAGGGGGTCATCCAGCCTTCACCAACCTGTCATGCCAGATGTTTAAGGTGCGCCGTTCCCAACCCACCGGACATCTCCCATGACTCGCACTCCTCTGCGGCGGGGCCTTCCCATGCGCGCCATCGGCGCCATCCTCGCCTCGTCCCTGCTGCTCCACGGCTGCTCCGGCAGCGGCGACGGCAACAGCGCGCCCCCCGAAGCCGCGACCGCTCAGCTGACCATCCTTGAGACCACCGACCTCCACGCCAACGTCCTCAGCTACGACTACTTCAAGCTGGCCGAAGACAAGTCGGTCGGCTTCGAGCGCACCGCCACGCTCATCCGCCAGGCCCGCGTGGACTACCCCAACAGCGTGCTGATCGACAACGGCGACACCATCCAGGGCACCGCCCTGGCCGACTACCAGGCCCTGGTCTCGCCCGTCAGCTGCAGCCAGAAGCTGGCCACCTACAAGGCCATGGACAGCATCGGCTACGACGCAGGCACCCTCGGCAACCACGAGTTCAACTACGGCCTGCCCTACCTGGCCCAGGTGACCGGCGCCAGGTTCAACGTGGACGGCATGGCCGCCGTGTCCAGCCAGGCCAGCTGCGCTGGCCCGGACTTCCCGCTGGTCCTGTCCAACGTCACCAGCAGGAAAGATGGCCAGACCCTCTACAAACCCTATGTGATCCTGACCCGCAAGATCAAGGGCAAGGACAAGGACGGCAAGGACATCGAGAGCACGGTCAAGGTCGCGGTGATCGGCTTCACGCCGCCCCCCATCCTGTCCTGGGACAAGCGCTGGCTGGACGGCAAGGTGGACGTGCAGGGCGTGGTCGAAGCCGCTCAGAAGTACGTGCCGATGGCCCGCGCAGACGGCGCCGACCTGGTCATCGCCGCCTCCCACGGCGGCTACGACGCGCGAACCTACTCGGCCACCATGGAGAATGCCAACTACCACCTGGCCAAGGTGGCCGGTATCGACGGCATCCTGATGGGTCACTCCCACAACGAATTCCCCAACGCCGCCTGCGCCACCAGCGACTGCAATGCCAGCGGCGTGGACAAGGTGAAGGGCACCCTGCACGGCGTGCCTGCGGTGATGCCCAGCTACTGGGGCAAGGCCATCGGCGTCATCAACTACGGCCTGGTGGTGAAGAACGGCAAGTGGACCATCGACACCAGCAAGACCCAGGTCAGCCTGCGCAAGACCCTGCTCGATGCCGCCGCCAAGACCTACGCGGCCGTTGATCCGGCCATCGCCGCTGCGGTCAGGACGGAGCATGAATCGGCGATCACCTACGTGAAGACGCCGATCGGCCAGTCGGACTTCAACCTGTCCTCCTACTTCGCCGACGTGGGCGACGTGTCGGCCATCCAGGTCGTCAACGCGGCCCAGGCCGACTACGTGAGCAAGTACGTGGCCGCCAACCTGCCGGCCTACAGGAACCTCCCGGTGCTGTCGGTCAGCGCCCCCTTCAAGAGCGGCTTCGCCGGGGGGACCGACTTCACCGACGTGAAGGCCGGCAGCATCGCCATCAACAACGCCGCCGACCTCTACCTGTACCCCAACACCGTGTATGCGGTGAAGGTCACCGGCGCCGGCATCAAGGCCTGGCTGGAAAAGGCCGCCGAACGCTTCAACCAGATCAACCCGGCGCTCACCACCGAACAGGCCCTGATCTCCACCTTCCCGGGCTACAACTTCGACGTGTTCACCACGGCAGACCTGAGCTACGAGATCGACGTCACCCAGGCCAAGGGCAGCCGCATCAAGAACCTCGGCTACAAAGGCGCCCCCATCGACACGACGGCCGAGTTCATCGTCGCCACCAACAACTACCGGGGCTCCGGCGGCGGCGGCTTCCCCGGCCTGGACGGCAGCAACGTGATCTATGCCTCTCCCGACGCCAACCGGGACGTGCTGATCGAGTACATCAAGGGACGCAAGAACCTGAGCCTCGGCACCGACGGATCGGCCCGCAGCTGGCGCTTCACCAAGGTGACGACGGCCGGCCCGGTGAGCTTCAAGTCCGCCAGCGGCAAGCTGGCGGTGGCCCAGGCTCTCGGCCTCGGCAACATCAGCGTGATCGCTGACGACGACGGCTCCGGCAAGGGCCTGGGCGTCTACGCCATCGATCTGTCGAAGTAAGCCGCATCGGGGCTCCTGCAGAAGCAGGAGCCCCTCATGGCCTTCAGCGGAATCTCACACCGACGGAAGGATCTCCCGGCAAGCCCTGGTACTTCACCGCGACGGCCATGCCGGCCTTTGGCGGCAGGAGCTTGCTGAAGGACCCCAGCGACAGCAGGTCGCCCCGCTTCAGCGGCGTGCCGGCGGCGGCAAGATCCCGCGCCAGCCAGGCCGCGGCGTTGAGCGGATTGCCCAGGGTGGCACTGCCCTTTCCCGTATCCAGCACATTGCCCGCCCCATCCGAGACCGTCACCGTCATGGCGGCAAAGGCCTCGGCGAGCCCGGCAGTGGCCTTCACCGGGACCGCCTTGCCAGCCACCCCCGCACGGGCGCCGACATTGATCATGGCCAGCATCGGCCCGCCGAGCTTGGACGGATCATCGACCATCAGATCGGGCAGCTCGATGAATGGCGAATAGCTCTTGAGCGCCTTGAGGGCGGCCAGGGGCGTCTGCGCTTTCTCCAGGGCCAGCGGGTCGGCCACCTCGACGAGCAGGTCGGCCTCGAGGACAGGACGGGCGCCATAGCTGGCCGGAAGTTCGGCGCCATCGGCCACCAGCATCGATTTGAACAGGGTGCCGCGCAGGGGCGCGTCATGGCTGAAGCGCTTCTGCACCGCGGGGTTGGTGAGACCGGCCTTGTAGCCGACCGGCTCTCCATACACCTGCCCCAGATAACGGACGACCTTGTCCCGCCCGCACATGCCGTCTGCCATGCTCATTTCCCCGGCTGGCCGGGGCACCGGCTGCCGGGCGACGATGGCCGCGGCGACGGCCGCGGCTTCGAGATCGGTGGGGCAGGCAGCCTGCCCCAGCGTGGGGAATGAGGTCACCGCGAGGGCTGCAGCGCAAACAGCAAGGCATTTCATCGATCGTCTCCTGGATTTTTATCGTGGGGCGAGTGCCCAGCCGCATCTTACTTCGGACACCCCGACACAGGCGCGGGCAACGGAAATGGCATAATCCCCGCAGGCATCGAGCCATCCACGGACCCCATCACCATGCCGGGCATCTTCATCAGCTACCGCCGCGAGATCGACGCCGGCTGGGCCGGCCGCCTCGCCGCCGACCTCAAGCAGGAATTGCCGGACAAACCGGTCTTCCAGGACATCGCATCCATCGAGATCGGCGAAGACTTCGGTATCGCCATCGAACAGGCGCTCGGCGACTGTGCCGTGCTGCTGGTGGTGATCGGCCCGCGCTGGCTCGACGCACGCCACCCTGATGGCGGACGGCGCCTTGACGATGCGGACGACTGGGTCCGCCTGGAGATCATCACCGGCCTGCGCGGCCGCCTGCGCGTGGTACCGATCCTCGTGGGCGGCGCGGCGATGCCCCCGGGCGACAAGCTCCCCGAGCCCCTGAAGTCCCTGGCGCGGCGCGCCGCCCACGAGATCACCGACCGACGCTGGGATTACGACGTGGGTGAGCTGGTCAAGGCCTTGCGGCGCATCCCGCCCCTCGCCGAGGGGACGGGCGTGTCGGCGCCCGCACCGCAGCCGGGGCTGCCGGCGGCCAGCCCCACCCAGCCGCCCCGTCAGCCGGGCAAACCGCCTTCACAGGTCCCGGGCACGGGGTCTCAGCCTGCGCCGGGCACCCTCCTCCGCCACGGTCCGCACTTCCCAGAGCTGGTGGTGGTGCCGGCCGGGCGCTTCCTGATGGGCTCGCCGGACACCGAAAAGGGCCGCAGCAACGCAGAGGGGCCCCTGCATGAAGTCTGCATTGCCCGGCCCCTGGCCGTGGGCCGCTACCCGGTCACCTTCGCGGAGTGGGATGCCTTTGTGGCAACGGGCGCCACCTGCTACAAGCCGGCCGACCAGGATTGGGGGCGTGGCCGCCAGCCGGCGGTCAACCTGAGCTGGGACGATGCCCGGAGCTATACGGCCTGGCTGTGCGAACAGAGCGGCCGGCCGTATCGCCTGCTGTCCGAGGCGGAATGGGAGTACGCCGCCCGGGCAGGCAGCCAGACCCGCTACCCGTGGGGCGAGGAGCCGGGCGCGGGGCAGGCCAACTTCCTCGATTCCGGCAGCCCCTGGAGCGGCAGGCAGACCAGCCCGGTCGGCAGCTTCGCCGCCAATGCCTTCGGGCTGCACGACATGATCGGCAACATCTGGGAGTGGGTGCAGGACAACTGGCACGACACCTATGCTGGCGCCCCCGACGACGGGAGCGCCCGGGAAGACGGCCGGGGCTTGCGGGTGCTGCGCGGCGGCTCCTGGGACCTGGACTCCGCCTACGGCCGCGCGGCCAGCCGCGACGGCTCCGTCCCCGAGGACCGCCTCATCAATCTGGGCTTCCGGGTGTGCTGCGAGCTTCCCCCTGCGTGAGTCGGCTGCGCCAGCGCAACTGAATCCGGCGCCCTGCATCCGGGTGGCCCAAAACAAGACCGGCCCGTCTTTCGACGGGCCGGTCCCATTTACAGCCAAACTGCAGGCGAGGCTTACTCGCCCTTGCTGTGCGCAGCCAGCTTCAGCCAGGTATCCACCACCGTGTCCGGGTTGAGGGAGATGGTCTGGATGCCTTCGTCCATCAGCCACTCGGCGAAGTCGGCGTGGTCGGAAGGACCCTGGCCGCAGATGCCGACATACTTGCCCAGCTTGTTGGCGCCGTTGATGGCCATCGACAGCAGCTGCTTGACGGCCGGATCGCGCTCGTCGAAGGCGTGGGCCACCAGGCCGGAGTCGCGGTCCAGACCCAGGGTCAGCTGGGTCAGGTCGTTGGAGCCGATGGAGAAACCGTCGAAGTGCTGCAGGAACTGCTCGGCCAGCAGCGCGTTGGAGGGGATCTCGCACATCATGATCAGCTTGAGGTCGTTCTCGCCCTGCTTCAGGCCATGCTCGGCCAGCAGATCGACGACGCCCTTGGCCTCTTCCACGTTACGCACGAAGGGCACCATCAGCTGCACGTTGGTCAGGCCCAGCTCGTTGCGCACCTTCTTCATGGCCGCGCATTCCATCTCGAAGCAGTCGCGGAAGCTGTGGGCGATGTAGCGGGATGCACCACGGAAGCCCAGCATGGGATTTTCTTCTTCCGGCTCGTAGATCTCGCCGCCCAGCAGCTTGCGGTACTCGTTGGACTTGAAGTCGGACAGGCGCACGATCACGGGCTTCGGGTAGAAGGCCGCGGCAATGGTGGCGACGCCTTCCACCAGCTTCTCGATGAAGAACTGCTTGGGGGTGGCGTAACCGCGGGAACGGCGGGTGATCTCGGCACGCAGGCTGGCCGGCACCTGGTTGATCTCGAGGATCGCCTTCGGGTGGATGCCGATCATGTTGTTGATCACGAACTCCAGGCGGGCCAGGCCCACACCGGCGTTGGGGATCTGCGCGAACTCGAAGGCCAGCTCCGGGTTGCCCACGTTCATCATGATCTTCACCGGGATGTCGGGCAGGTTGCCCATGTCGGTGGTGACCACTTCAAAGTCCAGCTTGCCGCGGTACACATAGCCGGTGTCGCCTTCGGCGCAGGACACGGTGGCTTCGTCGTTCTCTTCCAGCACCTCGGTGGCGTTGCCGCAACCGACGATGGCGGGGATGCCCAGCTCACGGGCGATGATCGCCGCGTGACAGGTGCGGCCGCCGCGGTTGGTGACGATGGCGGCAGCGCGCTTCATCACCGGCTCCCAGTTCGGGTCGGTCATGTCGGTGACGAGGATGTCGCCGGCCTTGACGCGGTCCATCTCGGAGGCGTCCTTGACGATGCGGACCTGGCCGGCACCAATCTTCTGGCCGATGGCGCGGCCGTGGGTCAGGGACTTGCCGTACTGCTTGAGGCGGTACTTCTCCATCACGTGGCCGGACTGCTGGCTCTTCACGGTCTCCGGACGGGCCTGCAGGATGTACAGCTTGCCGTCGTCGCCGCTCTTGCCCCACTCGATGTCCATCGGACGACCGTAGTGCTTCTCGATGATCATGGCGTAGCGGCCCAGCTCCAGCACGTCCTCGTCGGTCAGGGAGTAGACGTTGCGCTCGGCTTCCGCCACATCGATGGTGCGGGTGGACTTGCCGGCTTCCTTCTTCTCGGCAAAGACCATCTTGATCAGCTTGGAGCCCAGGTTGCGGCGGATCACGGCCGGCTTGCCCAGGGCCAGGGTGGCCTTGTGCACGTAGAACTCGTCCGGGTTCACGGCGCCCTGCACCACGGTTTCACCCAGGCCGTAGGAGGCCGTGATGAAGACCACGCCGTCGAAGCCGGACTCGGTGTCCATGGTGAACATCACGCCGGAGGCGCCGATGTCGGAGCGCACCATGCGCTGCACGCCGGCGGACAGGGCCACCTCGGCGTGGGTGAAGCCCTTGTGCACGCGGTAGGCGATGGCACGGTCGTTGTACAGGGACGCGAACACTTCCTTGATGGCGTGGAGGATGTTCTCGTAGCCATGGATGTTCAGGAAGGACTCCTGCTGGCCGGCGAAGGAGGCATCGGGCAGATCTTCCGCGGTGGCGGAGGAACGCACGGCGAAGCTGCCCTCGCCTTCGGCGGTGAGCTTGTCGTAGGCGGTCTTGATCTCGGCTTCGAGCTCGGCCGGGAAGGGGGTGTCGACGATCCACTGGCGGATCTGGGTGCCGGTACGGGCCAGGGCCACCACGTCATCCACGTCCAGGCTTTCCAGCGCGGCGCTGATGCGCTCGGCGAGGCCCTGGTGGGACAGGAACTGGCGGTAGGCATCGGCGGTGGTTGCAAAGCCGCCCGGCACACGCACGCTGGAGGGCAGCTGGCTGATCATTTCGCCGAGGGACGCGTTCTTTCCGCCGACCTGCTCAACATCGGACATGCGCAGTTCTTGGAAAGGAATGACATTACGGGACATGGAATCTTCCTGGGAGATAAGGGAAAAAGTGCAAAGCGTTGAATATTCTTGTTGGGGCGTATTGTAAGTGGTTTGCTGCTGCGCCGCATGCAGGGTTTATCCTAACCTCGCAGGGCCCCGGCGGCCCGCCGAACCGGTCACGGATCGGCAACTTCCTGCCCCCCGCGGTGCCGGCCGGAGGGCCGGAATGGGATAAGATGCGGAGCCGGCGCCTCTCCCTCCGCGCCTGTGATCCGTTCATTCCCTGTTGGCACGCCCATGAACCAGACCCGCCCCGTTTTCTTCATTTCCGACGGCACTGGCATCACCGCCGAAACCCTTGGCCACAGCCTGCTCGCCCAGTTTCCGGAAACCCGCTTCCGCAACCACCGCCTGCCCTTCGTCGACACGCCGGAGAAGGCCCGTGACTGCGCCCTGAGGATCCGGGATGCCGCAGTGGAAAGCGGCAGCCGCCCGATTGTCTTCAACACCCTGGTCAATCCGGAAGCGGTGGCAGCCCTCAAGGAAGCGGACGCCCTCTTCCTGGATCTTTTCGAGAAGTTCATCGAGCCCCTCGAGAGCGAACTCGGCCAACGCTCCACCCACGCCGCCGGGCGTTTCCACGGCATCGCCGACAGCCAGGACTACAAGAAGCGCATCGAGGCCATCAATTTCACCCTGGCCCACGACGACGGCGTGTCCCACTCCGACCTCGAAGAGGCCGACGTGATCCTGGTGGGTGTCAGCCGTTCGGGCAAGACCCCGACCAGCCTCTACCTGGCCATGCAGTTCGGCATCAAGGCGGCCAACTACCCCCTGATCCCCGAGGACTTCGAGCGCAACAAGCTGCCGGTGGAATTGACCCGCCACCGCAACAAGCTGTTCGGCCTGACCATCAGCCCCGACCGCCTGTCGCAGATCCGCCAGGAGCGCCGCCCCAACAGCCGCTACGCATCCCTCGAGAACTGTTTCGGCGAGATCGAGGCAGCCCAGCGCATGATGAAGCGCGAGGGCATCAAGTGGCTGGACTCCACCGCCAAGTCGATCGAAGAGATCTCCACCATCATCCTGCAGGAAGTCCGCCTGGATCCCTCGTCCTACTGACCGGGAGGCGGGAATCCCCGCCCTCCGGCCCTGTCCAAACCTCAATAACAAGGAGAGCCCCCGATGAAACGTAATCGCCTCGGGCGCCGCGGCGGACTGCCGCGGGACGCCGAACAGCTCCTGTGGCTCGCCAACGGTCTCGCCGACTCCAGCAGCCGTGCGGAAGACCACTTCTGGGATCAGCGCCTCGCCGATGCCGTGGACGGCCTGCTCAGCGCAGAAGACGAAGACTCCCTCACCACCGCCCTCGATCATCTGGGCTCGGCCACCACCAGCGTGCATGCCTACGACGAGCTGGCCGACATGATCGAATCCCGGGCCGAAGGCGCCCTCAAGTCGGATGCGCAGCACGACGTGCTGCTGATCGCCGCGCCGGTCATGGCCTGGTCGCGCTACCGCATTCCCGCCGCCCCCATCGCCGCGGCCGTCATGGCCAACCTGCGGGTGCACCTGAAGGCCCATGTGCTGGCCTCCGGCGTCAAGCTGGCCCTCGCCGACTTCCTGTTCAGCCCCGACCAGCTGCCCCAGGGCTACTGCGCCACGGCCGACTTTGCGACCCACCTGGGCAAGGCCGCCGAGAACGACAGCGACCTGCACATCAAGACCGACAACCTGCCCGAGACGGCCCAGTTCCTGTCCGACAACCGCTACCTGCTGGGCGCGGTGGTGGTGCCCAAGGGCGCCCCCATCTTCCGCTGGCAGGAAGAAGACTGCAGCCGCGACCAGGCGCTGGAGCAATGGCGCGCCCAGGGCGGCGCCTGCGTGGCCCCGCTGCTCACCGGCTGCGCCTTCGAGGTGGTGCTGCCCAACGCCTACTTCGCCGCCAGCCGGGAAGCCGACAAGACCTCCCGGCCCTACTCCATCCAGGCCTCGGTGGCCTTCCTGAGCACCACCCTGGACGCGCCGGCGGCGGGGCTGCGGGCGGTGGTCGCACCCTTCTTCGAGCGCCAGGTGGAAGAGTTCCGCATCGGCTTCACCCTGCGCGGCCAGAACGAGGTGGTGCATGGCGTGGTCTGGCCGCTGCTGGGCGCCGAGGACGAGAGCAGCGAGACCCTCGGCCAGATCGAGGCCACCCTGCGGGCCTGCGGCATCACCGACATCCTGGTGCTCGACAACGAGTTCCCGATGGAATACTGCGACGACTGCGGCGCCCCGATGTACCCCTCGCCGGAAGGCGAAGCGGTACACGCGGAGTTGCCCGAAGAGCAGGCCGAGCAGATGCCCAAGCATCTCCACTGAAGACGAGCACGCGCGGGCGGGAACTCCGCCGCCCGCGCCCCCTCAATCCGGCATCCCCCACCGGAGCGCATCATGACCCGCAAGATCGAAAAGACCGACGCCGAATGGCGTGCCCTGCTCAGCCCCGAGGAATACCAGGTGGCCCGCCAGAAAGGCACCGAGCGCGCCTTCACGGGGCGCTACTGGGACTGCCACGAACAGGGCAAGTACGTGTGTGTGTGCTGTGGCGCCGACCTGTTCTCGTCCGAGCACAAGTTCGACTCCGGCTGCGGCTGGCCGAGCTTCCACTCGGCGGCCGCCCCCGACAACGTCGAGGAGGCCGAGGACCGCAGCCACTTCATGCTGCGCACCGAGGTGCTGTGCCGCGACTGCGGGGCCCATCTCGGACACGTCTTCGAAGACGGCCCGGCCCCAACCGGCCTGCGCTACTGCATCAACTCCGTCTCGGTGAAGCTCGAGCAGGACGAGTGATCAGCGGCGCATCGCAGCGTAGGTCTGCGACATGAAATCGCGGCGGTAGAGCACCAGCACGATCAGGGTGGTCACCGCCACGAAGGCCCACGGCTGGACGAACCAGAACACCGCCGCCAGCCCGAAGTAATAGGCCCGGATACCCCGGTTGAACTCATCGCCGGCCAGCGAGTTCACCTTGGCGAAACGCTGGGCATCCTCCTCCGTGCCCTCCCCCGGCGGTGGCGCCGCACCGATCAGGATGGACAGCATGTTGAACTGGCGCAGGGCCCAGGTGAACTTGAAGTAGGCCACCACGAAGACCAGCAGCAGCAGGATCAGCTTGACCTCCCACAGCTCCCGCGACACATGCCGGGCAAAGGGCAGGTCGGATGCCACGTCGATGAGCTTGTCCATGGTGCCGAGCAGGGCCAGCAGGCCGGCGATCACGTAGATCGTGGTGTTGGCATAGAAGGACACGTTCTGCATCAGGTTGCCGATCAGCCCCGAATCGGCCACCCGCACCTCGCGCCGCAGCATCTGGCGCCCCCATTCCTCGCGAAACCAGTGGCTGGCCCCCAGCAGCCCGCGCATGGTCCCGCCCGGGCCGTGCTCCACCGCCCAGCCATAACCGAACCAGCAGGCCAGGAACCACACCAGGGCCAGCCAGTCCACCGGGCTGAAGGCCGTCAGCCACACCCCCTGCATCAGCCCAGCTCCAGCAGGAAGTCCCGGATCGGCGCGATCTGCCCCGCATCCATCAGGGTCGGCGCATGCCCCACGTCCGGCACCTCAACCAAGCGGGCCTTCGGGCCGCGCAGGGTCATCGCCTCCGCCGTCTCCCGGGCCAGCAGGTCCGACTGGGCGCCGCGCAGCACCAGGGTCGGACAGCGGATCGACTCGTAGAGGGGCCACAGATCCACGTCGGTCTGCAGCGGCGCCTTGCGGAAGGAATCCCCCAGGCCCGGGTCGTAGCGCATCGCCCAGCCACCATCCACCTGATGGATGGAAGTCTCGGTCAGATGCCGCCACTGGGCGTCGGGAAGATTGCCGAAGGGCACGCTGACCGCCCGGATATAGGCCTCGGCCGCCTCGACGTCGGGAAACACCGGGGCCATGCCCACGTATTCGCCGATCCGCCGCACCGCTTCGGCGATGATCACCGGCCCGACATCATTGAGCACCAGGCGCCGGATCGGATTGCCGGGCATGCTCGCCAGGAGCATGCCGATCAGCCCGCCCATGGAGGTACCCACCCAATGCACCTCGGGCACGTCGAGGCGTGCGATGAGGGTGACCATGTCGGCCACATACTGCGGCAGCTGGTAATCATCCTTCACCAGCAGCCAGTCGCTGCGCCCCCGCCCCACCACGTCCGGGCAGACCACCCGGTACTCGCTGGCCAGGGCCCGCGCCAGATCATCGAAATCCCGGCCATTGCGGGTCAGGCCATGCACGCACACCAGCACCCTGGGGTTGGCCGGATCGCCCCATTCCGTGTAGGCCATGCGGTGTAAACCGTGGGGCCCGCAGCACTGGACATCCCGCTGGCGCGGCGCGACGGGGGCGACGGAATCTTGGACGGAGGAAAGTAGGCTCATGGGCAGACCGGGAAAGACGGGACGATGGGGCCAAGGATAGCATCGCCACAGGCCGCGCCCCTCAACGACCATGCCAGTAGCGGGGCGCCCTTTCGCGCTCCGCCACGGGTTCGGCCACCACGGGCCCCACTTCGAAGGACACGGCCCCCGCCAGGTCGGTGCGCAGCAGGCCGGCCCCGCTCGCCCCCCAGCGCGCCCACACATCCGCGGCCGGGTGCCGGAAACGGTTCCGGTAGCCCACCGGGAAGATCACCCAGCGCGGTGCCGTTGCCGCAATGAAGGCGGCGCTGGAGGAAGTCCGGCTGCCGTGATGGGGTGCAAGGACGAATTCGCTGGCCAGTGTCCCCCCCTCCCGGGCAAGGATCTGCGACTCGGAGACGGCCTCGATGTCCGAGCTCAGCAGCACCCGTCGGCCGGCGGCCTCCACCTGCAACACGCAGGTGGCGGTGTTGCCGGCCCGCCCCTCATCGACGGCTTCGCCGGGGTGCAGCACGTGAAAGCGCACGCCGTCCCACTCCCAGGCCTGGCCGGTGGCGCAGGCCTCGCCCCGCGGACCGGCGATCAGGCGCAGCGGATGATTGGCGGGCAAGGACACCAGCACCCGCGCCACCGGCAGCCCTGTCAGCACGGACTCGGCCCCGCCGGCGTGATCCTGGTCCTGGTGGCTCACCACCAGTGCATCAAGCCGATGCACGCCCACGGCCCGCAGGTAGGGCAGGAGAATGCGTTCGCCGCTGTTGGCATCCGACGAGAAGGCCGGCCCGGTGTCGTAGAGCAGGTCGTGCCTCGCCGTCTGCACATGCACCGCCAGGCCCTGCCCCACGTCCAGCACCGTGACACGGGCACGCCCGTCGGGCGGGCGCTCGGGCGACCACAGGAGCAGGGCCAGCAGGGGCAGCAGCCCCACCAGACGCGCCGGCGTGCCACGCGGCAGCAAGGCCCACAGGCAGCAGGCGGTGGCCAGCCAGGCCAGCAAGACAGGCGGCGCCGCCTGCTGCCAGGCCGCCCCCGGCAACTCGCCCAGCCAGCCGACCGGCAGCATGGTCAGGACCATCGCGCCATGGGCCAGATCGGCAAACATCTGCAACGGCAGCAGGGCGAACAGCAGCGCCAGGGGCGTCACCACGAAGCTGATCAACGGAATCGCAATACCGTTGGCCAGCGGCGACACCAGGGAGAACTGCTGGAACAGCACCAGCAGCGCCGGCACCAGCCCCAGCGTGACGGCCCACTGGGTCCGCAACGCGCTGAGCACCCGCCCGCCGGGCCCCAGGCGCCCCGCACTCACCAGCAGGAGCACCGCCACCGCGCCGAAGGACAACCAGAATCCGGCAGCCAGCACCGACCAGGGGTCGATCACCACCACCACGCCCAGCGCAGCCGCCAGCACCCGGCTCGGTGCCACATCCCGCCGCAGGACCAGCGCCAGGCTGACGCAGCCGAGCATGTAGAGGGTACGCTGCGCCGGCACGCCCCAGCCTGCCAGCAGGCAGTAGCCCCAGGCCACCACGAAGCCGGCCATCACCCCGGCCTGCTGTGCCGGCCAGCGCAGTGCCAGGGCCGGGCTGCGCCGCCACCCGGCCCCCACCAGCAGGGCCGCCAGCGTGGCGATCATCGTGACATGCATGCCGCTGATCGCCACCAGGTGCGAGATCCCCGTCCTGGCGAAGACCCTCCACTGCTCCGCGGGAATGGCGCGCTGGTCACCGATCGCCAGGGCGATCAGCACCCCGGCGTAGCGCCCCTCCGGCAAGGCCTGCCGAAAGCGGTCGCGCACACCTTCCCGGAGGCGCTCGACGGCGAGGCCGAAGGCCGCTACGGCGGGATCCAGCAGGGCCCGCTCCCCGTCCGGCCGCACATAGCCGGTGGCACGGATGCCCTGCTGCAGCAGCCAGCCCTCGTAATCGAAGCCATGGGGATTGAGGTTGCCGTGGGGACGCTTGAGACGGACCGTGAGCCGCCAGCGCTGCCCCGCATGCAGCACCGGCGCCGCCGGCCCCACCCTGTCGGCCGGGCCGTCATACCATGCCAGCGAGATCCGTCCGGGCAAGGGCTGCGGGCCCTCATCCAGGTCGAACACGAAGCGCTGCCCCCGCTCGAACGCCTGGGGCAGCGACGCCACCACGCCGCTCACCACGACGTCCTGCCCTTCCAGGGCGATCGGCAGCGCCTCGGACAAGCGCATGTCTGCCCGCCAGCCGGCATACAGGAAGCCAACCGCGAGGGCCACCAGCCAGACCACGCCCCGCCCGATGCGGGGCCACCTCCCGTGGAGCCACCACGCGGCCAGCCCTGCAAACGCCACGCTCAGGGCCAGCGCCAGGAAGGCCCTGCGCGAGGGCATGACCGGCACGAACTGGAAGGCCAGCGCGCCCCCACAAAACACGATTGTCATAATCCGCATGCCGCGGAATCTAACCGGCACGGCCCGAACCGCCAAGTCCAGCGGCCTCGGTTAGAATCGAGAGGTGCCCCGCGAGCCCGCCGCCATGGCACCGATGACATGCGAAGACTGCTGAAGCGCTACCTG
This sequence comes from Zoogloea sp., assembly GCA_009026175.1. Classification (GTDB taxonomy): domain Bacteria; phylum Pseudomonadota; class Gammaproteobacteria; order Burkholderiales; family Rhodocyclaceae; genus Zoogloea. The sequence goes on from WBTZ01000089.1 coordinate 15,930, forward strand.
CCCGACCACGAATCCCTGGCTGCCAATCGCTGGCTCGCCCCTTTCGGCTCGACCCTGTTCCACCCGCGGCTGTGGCACCTCAACCGCCACTCGGCGGCCGGCGCCATCGCCGCCGGCCTGTTCTGCGGGCTGATTCCCGGCCCCTTCCAGATGCCCGCGGCGGCCCTCTGCTGCCTGGCCTTGCGGGTCAACCTGCCCCTGGCCCTGATCACCACGCTCTACACCAACCCCTTCACCATCGTGCCCATCTACCTGCTGGCGTTCACACTCGGCGAGTGGATCCTGGGCCCCGGGGCCGGACAGTTCACGGCCCCTCCCGAGATGGGCAGCGCCGGCCTGGCGGCCTGGCTCGAAGCCTTGCTGGCGTGGACCACCGACCTGGGACGCCCCCTGTTCCTGGGACTCATCGCCCTGGCCGGCATCCTGGCCCCCAGCGGCTACCTGCTGACCCGCCTGGCCTGGCGCTACTACCTGATCAGGCAATGGCACCAGCGCCGGGCCCGGCGCGCCTGAGCCACGCCCACGCCCCGGGTGAATCGGCAACAAAAAAAGGGGGCTTTCGCCCCCTCTCTGACCCAGCCGGCCCGCTGCCTGCTCAGATCCTGAAGTGCGACACCTCGGCACGCAGCTGCTGGGCCAATCCCTCGAGGCGCCGCGCCGTGTCCGCCGTCTCCCGGACCGCTCCGGAGTTCTGCTCGGCCATGGCGGCAATGCGCTCCACGTTGCGGGCAATGTCGGTACTGGCCGCGCCCTGCTCCCGCAAGGCCGTCGAAATATCGGTCACCGCATTCACGACCTGGTTTGCACCGGCCCGGATCTGGTCCATCGAGGCACCCGCCTGACCGGCCAGCACCACGCCCTCCTGGACCCGCGCCACGCCGCCCTGCATGGTGTCCACAGCGCGGCTGGTGCCCTTCTGGATGGCGGCGACCATGCCGGTGATCTCGTCGGTGGCCTTGGCCGTGCGCTCCGCCAGCTTGCGCACCTCGTCCGCGACCACGGCAAAGCCGCGGCCCGTCTCGCCGGCGCGGGCCGCCTCGATGGCGGCGTTGAGGGCGAGCAGGTTGGTCTGGTCGGCAATTTCCTTGATCGAGTTCACGATGGTGGAGATCTTCACCGACTGATCCCCCAGATCCTGGATCACCGAGGCCGACTGGCGCACGGTTTCCGCGATGCGCTCCATCTCGCCGACCGTGCGGGCGACCACCGCGCCGCCCTCGCTGGACAGCCGCCCCGACTCAGACGAGATGCCCTCGGCCGACGAGGCGCTGCTGGCGATCTCCTCGATGCCGACGGTCATCTCCTCGACCGCCGCAGCCATGGTGGATGCCGCCTCACTCTGCTGGTCGGAGCCCCTGGACACCATCGACGCCGAATTGGCCAGGGACACCGCCGAGCCGGCCACATCGTCGGCTCCCGACTGCACCTTGGCGATCACGTCACAGAAGGAATGCGCCATTTCGTTGAACTGGTCGGCCACCAGCTTGAGCTCATCCTGGGCCGAAAACGCAATGCGCGAACGCAGGTCACCATCGGCCAGCGCACGGGCTCCGACACGCAGTTCCTGAACCGACTGCATGACCGCCACGCAAAAAGCCATCGACAGATAGAGCAGGACCAGCAGGGACACGCCCGACAGCACCGCTGCGATCGTGAAATCGCGCTTGAGGCCAGACAGGCGCTGGTCCAGCAGGGCACTGGCCTCGGGGATCAGGGACTGGTAGGTCTTCTCGAAGACGAGGTCGATCACCTTGGTCACCATGTCGAAATAGACGGGCGCCGGCATCTCGAAGTCACCCTTCAGGACATGCTCCTTGAGGTGCCCGACCACCTTGCCGGTGGCCTCGTTGAAGTCCTTCCCCAGGGCCTCGAAGGTGGGACGGATCGACTGGTTGGCCACCGCCGCCCGCTCGAAGTTCTCGTTCAGATCGGTCACCGCCATATTCAACTCGCCGAGCTGGGAGCTGAGATCGAAGCGCCGCTGGTCATCCACCGCGCGGGCCGCCAGGGCCCCGGTGCCCATCGCACGCAGGCGTCCCAGGCGCTCGGACACATCAGGAACACGGCGCAGGGCGTTGTCGATCAGGTAGTAGGTGTCAGCAGACGGATCGAGGGTCAGGTTGCCGTCGTCGCCCAGATCGTGCAGCGCCAGGATGATCTTGCGGATCAGGGTGGTGTGCGCCACCAGGTTGTCCCGCGGAGCCATCTGCAGGCCACCGCTGTGCAACGCCTCCCACCCGCTCTTGACCTCACTCCAGCGACGGTTGGCGAGCGGCGTCTGCTGCGCATCCAGGCCATTCTCCGCGGCGGCCATGGCGGCCACCAGCTCTTCCGTCTTCTTGAGCAGACGCGGACGCAGCTCCTCGTTCCCGTTCAGCACACCCGACGACAGGCCGCGATGCTGCTGGGTGAGTTCGACCACCTTGAGCACGAGGGGGACCCGCTTCATCCCCTCGAGCTCCTTCTCGGTGAAATCAATGCTCGAGCGCAAGGAAAAAGCCAGCTGCGCGAGCAGGAACCCTATTGCAATCAGCGCAATAAGGCCCAGCAGCGTAAATTTGGCCGGGTAGCGCAAGCGGTTGAGCAGGGCAACGGCCGGGGCAAAGATTGCGTTCATGATCGTTCCAATAGGTCGGGTGCCGTACGACTACAGCCACGCGCCGAACTATCGGCCCGACCTTCTGGAAACTTGACGCGCTTGACGCCCGGAATGGGTTTCAGCCCACCTCGCTGCCAAACGCACCATCCCGCAGATGCAGGACGCGCGACGCCCGCGCCGCCAGCCCGGGATCGTGGGTCACGATGATGAAGCTGGTTCCGTGGGCCTCCGCCAGTTCCAGCATCAGCTCGAACACCCGTTCCGCGGTCTGCCGGTCCAGGTTGCCGGTCGGCTCGTCGGCCAGCACGCAGGCCGGCTGCGTCACCAGGGCCCGGGCGATCGCCGCACGCTGGCGCTCCCCCCCCGACAGCTCGCCCGGCGTGTGTTCGAGACGATGCCCCAGCCCCACTGCCTTGAGCGTCTCGGCGGCCCGCGCCAGGGCTTCGTCCTTCTTCATGCGGCGCACGAACAGGGGCATGGCCACGTTCTCCAGCGCCGAGAACTCCGCCAGCAGGTGGTGGAACTGGTACACGAAGCCCAGGGACTCGTTGCGCAGGCGGCCCCGCTCCCGATCGGAGATCTTGGAGAAATCCCTCCCGAGCAGGCGCACCTCTCCACCGGACGGCACATCCAGCCCGCCCAGCAGGTGCAGCAAGGTGCTCTTGCCGGACCCCGACGAGCCCACCACGGCGACCCGCTCGCCACGCGCCACCGACAGGCTGACCCCGCGCAGGACCTGCAGGGCATCCTCGCCTTCGCGGAAGGACTTGCTCAGCTCGCGGCATTCGATCACCGCCTCGTTCATGCTCGCCTCACTCATAGCGCAGGGCCTCCGCCGGGTTCAGGCGCGATGCCCGCCAGCTCGGGTAGAGAGTCGCCACCAGGGTCAGCACGAAGGACACCCCGGTGATGGCGAACACATCCGACCACAGCAGCTCCGACGGCAGGTCGGAGATGTAATAGACATCCTTGGCCAGGAACTGGATGCCGAAGGCCCGTTCGATGGCCGGTACCACCACGTCGATGTTGAGGGCCAGGCTGACCCCGCCCAGCACGCCCAGCCCCAGGCCGATGAAGCCGATCAGGGCCCCCTGGATGACGAAGATCCCCATGATCGAACCGGGGCTGGCGCCCAGCGTGCGCAGGATGGCGATGTCGGCCTGCTTGTCCTGCACCGCCATCACCAGCGTGGACACGATGTTGAAGGCCGCCACCGCGACGATCAACAGCAGGATGATGAACATCACGTTCTTCTCGATCTGCACCGCCCGGAAGAAGTTGGCATGGCTGCGGGTCCAGTCGGAGACCAGGGTGTCCGCGTCGAGATACTTCATGAGCTCGCGGGCGACCCTCGGCGCTTCGAAGAGATCATCCAGCTTGAGGCGCACGCCGGACACCCTGTCCTCCATGCGGTAGAGGGTCTGGGCGTCCTGCAGATGCACCAGGGCGAGGCTGGAGTCGTACTCGTACATCCCCACCTCGAAGATGCCGACCACCCTGAACTGCTTGAGCCGCGGCAGGATGGCCGCCGGCGTGACCAGCCCCTGGGGGGCGATCAGGGTCACCTTGTCATTCATCGAGACCCGAATGGCCCGCGCCAGATCGGCGCCCAGCACGATGCCGAACTCACCGGGCCGGAGGTCGTCGAGGCGCCCGGCGCGCATGTGCTGCGCGAAGTCCGCCACCTTGTCCTCGGCATCAGGCAGCACACCGCGGATCAGGGTGCCCCGCACCGTCTGGTCGAAGGACAGCATGCCCTGCGCCTGCACGAAGGGCGCAGCGAAGCGGACCCGCGGGTGCTTGGCCGCATCATCGGCGACCCGCTGCCAGTTGCTCAGCTCGCCATCGAAGCCGCTCACCTGGACATGGGAAGCCACCCCGAGGATGCGTGTGCGCAGCTCCCGCTGGAAGCCGTTCATCACCGACAGGACGACGATCAGGGCCGCCACGCCGAGGGCGATGCCGAGCATGGAAACCAGCGAGATGAAGGAGATGAAGCGATTGCGTCCCTGCGCCCGCCGCTTCGAGCGGGTATAGCGCAGGCCGACCAGAAACTCATAAGACATTCGGGACAGGACCGGAAACGCCGCCGGGCGGCGCGAGCGCGCATTGTGCCGGAGAAGGCCGGGGCTGGGTATCCCAGCGAGCTCGCCAGGCGGCACGCGCCGGCTGATAATCGCTCCCTGCCCCTGGAAGACCGGAACCCCGCCATGCCCAAGCTCGCCGCACTTGCCGTCCGCCTCCTCATCCTGGGCCTGCCGGCCGCGGCCTGCCTGGCCGGGCAGGCCACCCTGACCCGCCCGGACACCCTGCGCGAGCAGCCCTCCGGCTTCTCCGGCCGGATCATGGAGGTGCCGCGCCGCAGCACGGTGGAAGTCCTGGAGGTCCGCCAGGACTGGCTGCGCATCCTGGCCCCCGGCAACCGCAGCGGCTGGATCCTGCGCCAGAACACCGACCTCGACGCCCAGCTCCCGGCGCCGGAGCTGCCGCGCAACTGCAGGCCGCCGCTGCCGGCGACAGACTGCGGCGGC
>WBTZ01000090.1 GCA_009026175.1 Zoogloea sp.
TCCCAGTACAAGCAGGAGCGCCGCCCCAAGCCCCCCCATCGCCAGCCAGCCCCATGGGAGGCGTCGGCCCGCGCCACCGGCATCAGCCCCCCAGGTCATTGCATTCGAATAGCTCATCGTCCTTCCTCCAGCCCACCACTGAACGTGCTTCTCTTGCGCCAGTTGCGCAGGAATGCCCTTACCAACGCTGCCAGTTCACCTCCGTCCACCGGGGTACGCACTATTACCGCCTCATCCGGCAGGCACGCCCGGATCTCGCTGCGTCCTGCATCCGTATCCACCAGCACCACGATGAGCATCGCCCGGTCCCGTGCATGGGCCAGCAGCGCCCGGACCATGTGGAACATGTCCAGGCCACTCACCATCAGATGGGTGATCAGGACCTCCGGACGGCGCTCGCCGATCTGGATCAATCCCTCATATCCGTCCTCGACGACCCACACACTGCAATCAGGCAGCAGAGGCTGGACTCCATCCTTGAGAGCACTGCCTTGATGGGGATCCTCATGAAGGATCATCACGTGGCAAGGCTGCTCGAGCCCCCTCCCGACCCGGAGCTGTTCATCGCGTAGCCGGGCAACCGAGTCCAGCAGAATCCGGCGATGCCCGCCTGGCGTCTTCCAGGCTTGCAGGCGTCCCTCCTCCACCCACAGCTGGGCAGTGCGGACACTGACACCGAGTTGCCGGGCAGCCTCGCGGGGAGAACACGTTGAGGTAGGAAAGGGAGGCTTGTTCATATATTTGTCAGTTTTTTTAATTTTAACGTTTTTGATATTAATGTAAATTATTTTGTTGTTTATTGTTTTTATAGGATCAAAATCCGCATATCGGACAACTTCCTACAACCCAACCGGATGCCTGGAACGCGAAGCGAGACCCTTGACCAGTTCAGGTCAAATTATTTATATAATGTTTTCATTGACTTGAATCGAATCGCCGGCGGACGGCAGAGAGAAGCGAGCCGGGATTCAGCCCGGGAACAAGGCAAGACCCGCAAAAACGCAGAAAGTTGTTTTTATCGTTTTTGTTGATTTATAGAAAATCCGGGGGCGCGCCCCCCGGAAGCAGCCCCCGTCAGGGCGACGGGGTCTTGCCGAGCAGGCGATGGGCGAAGTCGATGAGATCGGCGTCGGATCGGGCCCACACTTCGGCGTCGAAGGTCGTGATACGGTCACCATTGCGGCGGAGGATGCGCTTGCCGTCACTGCTGAAGCGGGCATCGCGCACACGGTCGGCCCCACCCTCGAGGGTGCTCAAGGCCTGGTGCTGCCAGTCCCACACCCGGGCCGCCCCATCCGCGCCGGTGGAGATGATGTAAGCCCCGTCCGGGGCCACGTCCACGCTCACCACCGGCCCGGTGTGCGCCACCAGGCCCCCCGGATCCGCCTTGGGAGTGTGCACGTCGTAAAAGCGCAGATGCCCGTCCGTCCCACCGCTGACCAGGCGCCGCCCCTGGCGATCGAAGGCCAGGGCCGCAATGGGGCTCACCGTGTCATCGAAGTCGAAGGACTTCTCCCCCTCCACCAGGGACACGACCCGCAGCCGCCCCGAGTGCATGCCCAGCGCCAGCCAGTGCCCATCGGGGCTGAAGACGGCGACACGCACGCTCTCGCCCGCCTTGAGCAGCTTGAGCGGCGGTGCATCCCCCTCCCCCGTCAGCAACTGCCCGGTGGCGGTCCGGAAGCTGTGGCGGCGATCGGCGCTCAAGACCAGCCCGTTGCCCTGGGGCGTGAGCAGATCGGTGACCGGCATGCGCCACAACCTGACCACGCCATCCGCTCCGGCACTGAGCACCCGCGCTCCGTCGGGCGAGAACACCGCATTGCGCACGGCGGCGCTGTGACCACGGAACTCCCGGGGCTGGAAGTGGAAAGGCGCCTCCCAGACCCGCAGGGTATCGTCCGTCCCGAAGGACAGGATGCGCTTGCCGTCCGGACTGAAGGACACCGCCAAGGCAGCCCCCGAGCGGTTTCCCGGCAGCATCACGGGCCCCTCCAGCGGCTTCTCCTCACCGGGCTGGAGGGTCCACAGATAGACGCCGCCGTCTGAACTGGCCACGGCCAGCAGGCGGCCGTCCGGCGCGTGCCGGGCTGCGGTGGCGAGGGCGGGCGGCAGATCGGCGCGCGCCGGTGGCGGCAGTTCGAGCGGCCTGCCCAGCAGACGCCCCCAAGGTGTCCAGCGATAGACACTGCCGTCCGCCACCGCCACGGCGATCTCCTTGCCATCCGGTGAAAAGCTGGCGGAAAGCACCTCGTCCGGATGGGTCAGGGTCGCCAGCAGGGAGCCCAGCCCCGCGTCCCACACCCTCGCCGTATTGTCGTTGTTGCCAAAGGACAGCACCCGGTCACCGCTCTCGTCAAAACTGGCAGAGGCGACGTTGCCGAAATGGCCCGACAGGCGGGTGAGCTGGCAGGCCGCCCCTGCCGGCGTGAGCAACAGGTCGGGGGTCATGCCATCCTCGGACTCCCGGATCGCCACCACCCGCTTGCCGTCGCGGCTGATATCCACATCCGTCCAGGCCGGCCCACCGGGATGGCCGCAGCGCGTCAGTATGCGGCCGGATCGATCCCATACCTGCAGCACGCCGTCCCTCCCGGCGGAGACCAGGCGGCCACCGTCTGCGCTGACGGCCATCGCCGACAAGGGGCCGGCGTGGGGGACGCGGGCCTGCAAGGCCAGCGAGCGGGCATCGATGAGGCGCGCCTCGCCGTCCTCCCCGGCGCTGAAGATCCAGCTGCCGTCGCGGCTGAAGCCCGCCGCCACCGCCCCCCCCGGGTGCGGCGGCAGGGCGGGGTTCTGCAGGAAGGCGGCAATGGCCTGGCGCAGGGTTGTGCGCACGGCGTGGTCGCCCGATCCGTCGGCAAGCGCCAGCGCCTCCTCGAGGGCGCGGCGGGCGTCCACATCGATGCGCTCGCTCACCTCGGCCGCCTGGCGCCGGGCCTCGGCCTCGTTGCGGTCCCGGTTCAGCATGGCGATGTTGAAGGCCGTCGCCAGCACCACGGCGAGGGCCACCCCGCCGCCGATGAGCCGGTTGCGCCGCTTGAAGCAGGCCTCGGCCCAGGGCCTCACGATCTCGATGAAGGCGTCGTGCTGCAGTTCGTAGCTGACCCCGCCGGCCGCATCGCGGGTGCGCACGATGCGGTGCTCCTTCAGGATGTCGAGGACCTTCTGGGTGCGCTGCTCCGACGTCCCGGCCTGGGACGCCAGGGCCTCCAGGGGATAGGCGATCTTGACCCCGCTGCGGGGGGCAAGGGCCTTGAGCACCTGGGCGGCATCGAGGCGCTGGAAGAGCCCGAAATTCCGGGTGACGCTCTGCAGATAGGTCGAGATGATGCCCTTTCGCCCACCCAGGGCACGGTAGTCATCCATGCGCATGCCGCTGTGCCCGCGGGTCCTGCTCCGCTCCCACAGGCTGCGGCAGATGAGTTGCAGGAAGGGCAGTTCGATGCCGCCGCGGAAGAGACGCCCGATGGACTTCTCCGGATCGCCCGGCGCCAGGTCGTCGAGGAGGCGGTCCACCAGCTCGTCGTCGCAGGTCCCGCCGTACTTGCGTGCCGGACAGACGATGGCCTCGCGGGCGCGCTCCCGGTCGAGATGCTCGAGGTGATAGGTGGACGCGAACAAGGCCAGGACATGGCCGCGCAGGCAGGCATCCACGCTGGCCAGGAACTCCTCGCGGAAGGACAGCACCACCCGCACGTCCAGCGTCGTGCGCAGCAGGGCCCCGAGCGCCGCCGGCAGCAGCCCGAGGTCGGCCGCATAGCGCTGCAGGTACTCCTCGAACTGATCGAGCATGATGACCAGCGTGCTGTCATCGCGGGCCAGGGCATCATGGGCCGCATCCACCAGCTGGCCCGGTCCGGGCGCGCCCGCCTCGCCCTGGCGGATGAGGGCAGCCAGGGCGCTGCAGGGGTCGGGGGTATTCCACTTGTCGAAATACACCACCTGCGCCTCTTCGGCCTTCAGATTGGGGATCACCAGCGCCCGCAGCAGGGACGTCTTGCCCACCCCCGACGGGGCGTACAGGAGCGTCAGCGGATGCGAGAACAGCTTGTTGATGAGGAGCTGGGCGTCCCGCTCCCGCCCGAAGAAGCGGTCCCGCTCGGCTTCGGTATAGGGCTTGAGGCCGACATAGGGCTCGTTCACATCGACGGGCAACTGGCTGAGCGGCGCATCGGACATGGCTCACCCTCTACTTGAACTGGCCAAGGGTCTGCACGAAGGCCTCGCAATCCGACTGGAGCCGGTCTTCGGCGGCCACCAACTGCGCCCAGAAGCGCTCCTCGATGGGCGACACGGCGGTGCGCACGGCGTAGCGGCGGCGTGGCCGGACCTGCCCTTCGCTGCTGAAGATGTGCCCCATCAACCGGTAGTGCCAGACATCCAGGTTGTAGCCGAGGAACAGCAGGGAGCTCTTCTGGAAGCGCCGGGAGAAGGCACTGGGCGGCTTGGTGTGCTCGTTCTCGAGGCGGCCGAGGAAGGTCATGTGGTCGCTCTCGGTGATCACCACCGTATCGATGCCGGAGCGGCGGTCGGCCAGCTCGTTGGCGAACGGCGAACCGACGATCTTGTAGATGATGCGGTCGCCGTGTTCGCCCAGGTCCGACAGCAACCAGTTGTCTGCCAGCTGAATATCCACGGACGGCGCCTGCCCGCCCCGCCGGATCACCAGCAGGCGGCCATCCAGCCCGTCCTCCTCGGCGGTGAGAATGTGGGTGACCACCGTGAACGGCAGCCCGGCCTGCTCCAGCAGGCTCTCGAACACCCAGTCGTAGCTGGCCGAGACAATGATCCACGGGTTCGTCATCGCCGCCAGGAAGCGGTGGGTCTGGGTCGGCACGAAGGCGGTGCTCTGCTCCTTCAGCACGGTGGTGAGGCGGCGCAGGAAGGCCCCCCGCTCCCCGCCGAAGACCAGCAGCAGGTATTCGGCGGCGGTCACCAGCGGGTAGCGCTCGTCAAGGCGCATGCCGGCCTCCAGGCCAGCCGTCTCGATCAGCGCGCTGACCAGCCGGAAGGCGCTGAGGGGCCCGCTGCCGAACACGCCATCGCCCAGCAGGGGCACCAGGCGTCCCTCATCGAGCGCGCCGCGGATGGCCACGAAGAACTCCCGGTTGCCCCGCAGGGCCGTCGCGGTGGGCGCCGCCGTGGTGCGCCGGGCGATCTCGCCGCGGCTCGAGTTGGTGTTGAAGCCTTTGCTCAGGGCCTGCAGTTCGGGGGCGTCCTGGTCGATGCGGCCCTGCACGTAGCGGCAGATCTCGTCGGCGGTCAGGATGTTGTCGCCATCGTCGGCTTCGAAGGTCTCCACCCCGTGCACGAACCAGCGCACCAGGCGCGACACGTCGGCCCCCCGGTCCGCCACGTCCTTGTCGAGCACCGTACAACCCGACAGCACATACTTGCCCTGGCCCTGGCCCAGGTTGGAGACCAGGATGGACGGGATGTCCACCTGCCCACTGGCTTCCGGGACCAGGCTGAAGATGCAGTCGAGCAGGATCACCAGCTGTGACGCACCGCTTTCGTTGAGGGCCCGCTTGGCGATCCACTCCATGGAGATCGCCGTGGCATCCAGGTAGTCGAGCTCGGCATCGTTGGGGCACAGGTAAAGGTCCCCCCGTGCCGAGAGTTTGGCGTGGCCGCAGTAGTAAAGCACCACGGTGTCATTCGGCGAAGCATCCTTGAAAGCCTTCTGCAGGCTCTTCATCAGGCTGGTCTTCTCCGGATTGACCAGGGTCTCGACCTCGAAGTGGGCATCCTCCTGCTCGGCCAGGAGGCGCCGCATGGCCTCCACGTTGGCCGACGCCGAGGCTGGCGCCTGGAAGCCCGCCCCGTGGGCATAGGCATCGACGCCGACCAGCAGGGCCGAGCGGCTGCCGCGGACGCGCTTCTCGATGGGCGCCACCACGAGGGCCTTGAGCCCCGGATCGTCCGCCTCGCCGCTCCAGGTCTTCAGGTTGATCCACTGGGACTCGGTGAAGCCGAGTGGCACGTCCTCCCCGTCCAGGCTCACCTGCAGCAGGGTCCGGCGCTGGGCGGCGCGGCTGGCCTCTGAGCGGACGAAGTCGCTGCCCCGGGCCGCTTCACTCCACAGCACCACCACGCAGCGCGCCGCGTCGATCTGCTCCTCCAGCTCCTGGCGCCAGGCGCAGGCGGCATCCAGATCCTTGTCCCACCACACGGAGAAATGGGCCGACAAGACCTCCGCCAGCGCCTCCGCCCGGGCCCTGTCGGTATGTCCATAGCTCAGGAAGATGTCGGCCATGCGCCCTCCCTCATTGGGGCTTGCCTACTGGGCCACCCCTGGCACTGCGCCCCAGGGGGTGTAGCAGGCGCAGGATGCGCCAACGGGCATGGCCACCGCCATCGGGCAGGGACCGGCATTGGTCACGCACACGGAGGCGAAGCGCGGCCGAGGCATCTGCTGGGGAAAGGGCGCCGCCGGGGCTACTCCCTGCTGGGGTGCCGCGGCACACAGGCGGTCGATCTCCACCGGAGGCACGCCCTCGTTGCGCAGCTGGATCCGCTCGCGGGTGGTGCAGTAGGCGCCCGCTTCGAGCGGCCCCCCCAGGCATGCCAGCGCGGCAAGGGAAAGGACCAGACGAGCACGGTTCTTCAAGAAAACCATCCACTTCCCCCTTCAGTGCGCTGATTTATTTATATGGCGCAAATGGGGGAATGTCCATGGAATCGAGCCCGCCAGCGCATTTGAATGCAACGAGGCCCCCGCCGGTTTCCCGGACAGGGGCCTCGTCTCACGCCGGGCGGGTCACAACCCGCCACAGGTGGATGCTGCTTACATCTCGACGGTATCCGCCACTTCGGTGAAGGCGGGGATCTGGTCGAAGTTCATGTAGCGGTAGATCTCGGCGGCCTTGGCGTTCACCACCTTGATCTGCTCCATGTACTCTTCCTTGGTCACGATCCGGCCGGCCAGGGCGCACATGGCGGCCAGTTCGGCGGAGCCCAGGTAGACACGGGTGTCGATGCCCAGGCGGTTCGGGAAGTTGCGGGTGGAGGTGGAGATCGCGGTGGAACCCTTGCGGATCTGGGCCTGGTTGCCCATGCACAGGGAGCAGCCGGGCATTTCCATGCGGGCACCGGACTTGCCGAGGACGCCGTAGTAGCCCTCTTCGGTCAGGATCAGCGCATCCATCTTGGTCGGCGGCGCGATCCACAGGCGGGTCGGGATGTCCGACTTGCCTTCCAGAACCTTGCCGGCGGCGCGGAAATGGCCGATGTTGGTCATGCAGGAGCCGATGAACACTTCGTCGATCTTGTCGCCGGCGACTTCGGAAAGCACCTTCACATCGTCCGGGTCGTTCGGGCAGGCCAGGATCGGCTCGGTCACTTCGGCCAGGTCGATCTCGATCACGGCGGCGTACTGGGCGTTGGCGTCACCCTTCAGCAGGGTGCCGTTGGCGATCCAGTCTTCCATGGCGTTGATGCGACGCTTGAGGGTGCGGGCATCCTCGTAGCCTTCGGCGATCATCCACTTCATCAGGGTGATGTTGGAGCGCATGTACTCGACGATCGGTTCCTTGTTCAGGGCGATCGCGCAGGCAGCGGCAGAGCGCTCGGCGGCAGCGTCGGAAAGTTCGAACGCTTGCTCGACCTTCAGATCGGGCAGGCCTTCGATTTCCAGGATGCGGCCGGAGAAGACGTTCTTCTTGCCCTTCTTCTCGACGGTCAGCAGGCCGGCCTTGATGGCGTACAGGGGGATGGCATTGACCAGGTCACGCAGGGTGATACCGGGTTGCATCTGGCCCTTGAAGCGCACCAGCACGGATTCCGGCATGTCCAGCGGCATCACGCCGGTGGCAGCGGCAAAAGCCACCAGGCCGGAACCGGCCGGGAAGGAGATGCCGATCGGGAAACGGGTGTGGGAGTCGCCACCGGTGCCGACGGTGTCGGGCAGCAGCAGGCGGTTCAGCCAGGAGTGGATCACGCCGTCGCCCGGGCGCAGGGACACGCCGCCGCGGGTGGAGATGAAGGACGGCAGCTCGCGGTGCATCTTCACGTCCACCAGCTTCGGGTAGGCCGCGGTGTGGCAGAAGGACTGCATCACCAGGTCGGCGGAGAAGCCGAGGCAGGCCAGGTCCTTCAGTTCGTCGCGGGTCATCGGGCCGGTGGTGTCCTGGGAGCCGACGGTGGTCATCTTGGGCTCGCAGTAGGTGCCCGGCAGGATGCCCTTGCCTTCCGGCAGGCCACAGGCGCGGCCGACCATCTTCTGGGCCAGGGAGTAGCCGGTGCCGGGGTCGGCCGGGTTCTGCGGCAGGCGGAACAGGGTGGACGGGGGCAGGCCCAGGGCTTCACGCGCCTTGGTGGTCAGGCCACGGCCGATGATCAGCGGGATGCGGCCGCCAGCACGGACTTCGTCGAGGATGACGGGGGTCTTGAGCTGGGCTTCGGCGATCACGGCACCGTTCTTGAGGGCGGTGACCTTGGCGGTGGCCTGGTCGACCTGCAGCTCGATCTCGTCGCCCATGTCCATCTGACCGGCGTCGATCTCGATCGGCAGCGCGCCGGCATCTTCCATCGTGTTGAAGAAGATCGGAGCGATCTTGGAGCCCAGGCAGACGCCGCCGAAACGCTTGTTCGGCACGAAGGGGATGTCTTCGCCGGTGAACCACAGCACCGAGTTGGTGGCGGACTTGCGGGAAGAACCGGTGCCCACCACGTCGCCGACGTAGGCGATCAGGTTGCCCTTGGCGGCCAGCGCCTCGAGCTGCTTGAGGGGGCCACGGGTGCCCGGCTCGTCGGCTTCGATACCCGGACGCGGGTTCTTGAGCATGGCCAGGGCGTGCAGCGGGATGTCCGGACGGGACCAGGCATCGGGCGCCGGGGACAGGTCATCGGTGTTGGTTTCGCCGGTGACCTTGAAGACGGTCAGCTTCTGGGAAGCCGGGACTTCGGGACGGGAGGTGAACCACTCGCCGTCGGCCCAGGACTGCAGCACGGCCTTGGCGTTGGCGTTGCCCTTGTCGGCGAGTTCCTTGACGTCATGGAAGAAGTCGAAGACCAGCAGGGTCTTCTTGAGGCCTTCGGCAGCCACGGCCCCCACTTCGGCATCGCCGAGCAGGTCGATCATGGGCTTGACGTTGTAGCCGCCGAGCATGGTGCCCAGCAGTTCGGTGGCCTTTGCACGGGACACCAGGCCGACGGACAGCTCGCCCTTGGCAACTTTGGCCAGGAATTCGGCCTTGACCTTGGCGGCGTCGTCCACACCGGCGGGAATGCGGTAGGTCAGCAGTTCAACCAGGAAAGCCTCTTCACCGGCCGGCGGGTTCTGCAGCAGTTCGACCAGGGCTTGGGTTTGCTGCTTCGACAGGGGCAGCGGCGGGATGCCGAGGGCGGCGCGCTCGGCAACATGCTGGCGGTAGGCTTCAAGCATGGGTAGATCCTTCCTAGACGGTGGTTACGTGACAGTGTTTGCTGACTGGAGCGACCGGCCGTTTCGGGCCCGGAGCGCCTCTCCCGAATGGACTGGCACCTTGTTGTGGAATGGGTGGTGCCAAGTCTTATATATATTATATTTTATTTCTGCTCCGATTGTGCGAGCGCACAAAATTCCTGCGGGCGGGAGCTTGCCTGCCGGCTCAGGACTGGAGATAGTCGGCCAGTACGCTCTCGACGGCCTTGAGATTGATGGGCTTGATCAGCAGGTCGTCGAAGCCTGCCTCGACCAGGCTCTGCTTCTCTTCCGGCAGGGCATGGGCAGTATAGGCGATGACGCGCAGGCCATTGAACTTGACGTCCGCCCTGAGCTTGGCCAGCACCTCCTCCCCGGACATCCCGGGCATGCTGATGTCGAGCAACACGATGTCGAATCGCTCCGCCTCGAGGCGGGCCAGCGCAGCCGGGCCGTCCTCGGCCTCCTCGGAGCTCATGCCCAGGCGGGTCACGAAGGCCACGGCAAGGCGGCGGTTGATGGCGTTGTCGTCTACGACGAGGACACGTTTTCGGGCAGAGGACGGGGAAGAGCTCATGGATTGCGGGCCTGTCAGGACACCTGTTCAACAACAGGCAGGTAAAGGATGAAGGACGACCCCTCTCCAGGCCGGGACTGGACTACCAGGTCGCCGGAAAGGAGATGGGCAAGTTCCCGGGCAAGGGCCAGGCCCAGGCCTGTGCCGCCTTGGTCTCGGGTTACAAATTGGTCCAATTGCCGGAATTTCTCGAATATCTGTTCCAGTGCGTCGGGCGGGATGCCCCGGCCGGTATCCGAGACCACGAAGGCGAGTCGATTGCCTTCACGGCGGATACTCAGCCCGATCTGCCCATTGTCAGTGAACTTGATCGCATTGTTCAAGAGATTATTGAGAATCTGGCGCACCCGCTGGGCGTCGGTGATGATTTCGGCCGGCACGTTGTCGGCGATGTCGAGTTCCATGGCCAGCCCCTTGGCCTGGGCATGGACCTTATGGTTGTTCACCAGCTCGGATGCGAGGGTGGCCACCTCCTGGGGCAGCATCTTGAGTTCGATGCGTCCAGCCTCGATCTTCGCCAGATCGAGCAGGTCGTTCACGATGTCCAGCAAGTGTTCGCCGGAACTGTGGATGGTGGCTGCGAACTCCTGCTGGACGGGATCAGTCAGCTCCAGCTGGAGCAGCTCGGAATAGCCCAGGATGCCATTGAGCGGCGTACGCAGCTCGTGGGACATGTTGGCCAGGAAGTCGGACTTGAGCTTGTTGGCCTCCTCGGCGCGGGCCCGGGCCTCCTCGGAACGCTTGAACGAAAGCTGGACTTCGTCGGCCATGCTGTTGAACGAACGCGCCAGCTGCCCCATCTCGTCCTCCGAACGGACATCCAGTCGATGGGCCAGATCGCCCTCCTGGAAGCGCCCGAGTCCGTGGATCATGCCGGTGATGCGACGCGTGATGAACTGGGCCATCCAGATCGCCACCACGATAACCAGCGCCACCATCAGCACCGTTGACAGCGCCAGGGCGCCGGCCGTCTGGGTCAGGTTGGACTCGATCGAGGCCAGCAGCCCCTGACGCTGGGCCTGGAAGGACTTGTCACGTTCGGCGATGGTCAGGCCGATGCGTTTGGCCGACTCGGTGGCTGCCCGGTGGAAGTCATCCACGTTGGCACCGATGGTGACGATTCCGAACCCCCGCTGCGACTGCCCGTACTGGCCGGTGTAATAGGGAATGGCCGCTGCCGTGGTGAGTTTCCAGAGACCCGAGAAGAAGATCGCAAAGGAGCCGGAGCCTCCCTTTTCGGTCAGCTGGTTCCAGCCCGCGCACTGGGGAGAGAAATTCAGGTAGCGGCAGTCCAGCCCCACCGTGCCGGCCTTGACCAGTGCCACGGCGGGCTTCTTCTTGAGGGACTGATCGTCAAACGGCTTGACCTCCGCAAGGAACTCCCGGGCTGACTTGCCGGAAGCCTGCCATCCCTCATAGAGCGCCTGGTCGAGCCATGGCACCACGGGGTCGCCCGTGGCCGGATCGTAGCCCGGGATGAAGTAATCCCGGGGGTGGGAGATGGCACGGCTGCGGTGGTCCCACATGAACGCATAGTTGCCGACGATGGCGTCGTTGATCGGGGTGTAACGGCTGTCAGTGGGGCTGATCCGGTCGGTGAACTGGCGGATGTGATCGTGATCCAGCGCCAGGGTCACATAGCCGGCGACCTTGCCGCCCCGCAGCACCGGTGTCGCCCAGCGCACGATGGCCCGGAACGGCTTGCCGACCGGATTCTCGGTTCCGGCATAGGCCGACTCCTCCGGTTTGAACTCGATCCCGGCCTTCTGGGCACTCGCCGGCAGGTAAGGGCCGATCACCTTGCTGCCCACGTAGGCGCCGATCACATCGGACACATAGATCTCACCAGGCTTGAGCTTCTGCAGCTCAGGCCAGTAGCGCTCCGCCTTGAGGAAGGTTTCGGAAGGCTTGCTCACGTCATGCAGCTGGCGCGAGGTGAGATCGCCAGTGGTGACCTTGATCTTCTCCCGCCCCTGCAGGTCGATGAAACTCATCTCGACGAACAGCGGGCGCTTCTCCGCATGGCCGATGAACTCCGGCGGACGGGCACTGAAGGCCTTCGCATTGTCGGGCAGCGCCTGGGCGGGATCGGCGGCCAGGGCCTCGTCCCAGCTCTCCGGCGCAGCGGGCTGCCAGCGCTTCTGGTCTTCGGACAGCTGCCATTGCCCGTGCTTGTAGATGTTGCGGGTGCGGAACTGCAGGAAGCTCCGGTAGGCGGCTTCCGCGGGCTCCACCTGGGACGCCTGCTGGATGTCGGCGTCCCGGTCGTACAGGAAAGCAGCCACGGCACGGGCGGTATCCGTGGTCAGGCGCTCGATGTCTTCCCGCGCCCGGTCGTCCAGCGCCTTGATCGCATCGCCCGTCGCCTCGTCGCCTACCTCCTTGATCGTCGCCAGCATGGACTCCGCCATCGCGCCGGCCTGGCTGCTGACCGTGCTGCCCAGCTTCTGCGCCATGCTCCAGGCCAGGACCGCCAGCAACAGCAAGGGTACAACCTTGATAACAACGAAGATGGCGATCAGCTTGCCGCGGATTCCGCCCAACCAGCTCTTTGGTCCCATGGTCCTGTCCTCGGTCGGCCCCCTCCCTTGGGGTACCGAAAATTGTGCGCGTCGAACAGAGCGCCCCGCTCCACTCGGGCCGATCTGCGCATCTGTATCGGCCCGACTCGGGAAATCTCAAGGGCTGGGCCGCACGCACGTCTTGATCGGCTGGGTCCCGTCGATCCAGAATGGCGCTCCATTCACGGCCCGCTCCCTGCGCCATGTCATTTCCATGCCCCTGCGGCGCAGCCGCAGACTACGATCGCTGCTGCCGCCGCTACCTGGACGAGGGCCTTTTGCCCCCTGACGCCGAGGCCTTGATGCGCTCCCGCTACACGGCCTACACGCTGGACCGGGTCGACTACCTGCTGGCCACCTGGCAGGCAGCCCATCGCCCCGCTGCGCAGGAACTCGGCAGCGACCCTTCCGTCAAATGGCTCGGCCTGCAGGTGAAGGCCTTCCGGCCGGCCGATGCGGACCACGCCGCCGTCGAGTTCGTGGCCCGCTACAAGATTGGCGGCAGGGCTCACCGCCTGCATGAAACCAGCCGTTTCGTCCGCGAGGACGGGCGCTGGCTATACACGGATGGCGACATCCACTCCACTTGAAGAAGAACGACAGGAAGACACAGCATGAAGCTCTACTATTCGCCCGGCGCCTGCTCCCTCTCCCCCCACATCGTGCTGCGGGAGGCCGGTTTCGACTTCTCACTCGAACGGGTCAATCTGCGCAATCGGCAGACGGAGTCAGGACAGGATTTCGCGGGCATCAACCCGAAGGGTTACGTGCCGGCGCTGGTGCTGGACAACGGTGAGCTGCTCACCGAGGGGCCGGCAATCGTCCAGTACCTGGCAGACCAGGCGCCGGAGAAAGGCCTGCTCCCCCCCGTCGGTACACTGGAACGGGCTCGCGTGCAGGAATGGCTGACCTTCATCGGCACCGAGTTGCACAAGAGCTTCAGCCCGCTGTTCAACCCCGCCGCCACCCCGGAGATGCAGGAGGCCGCCCGCGCCATGCTCGCCCGCCGGCTGCCGGTGGCGGCCGCAGCCGTGGCAAGCCGCCCCTACCTGGTGGGTGACGGCTTCACGGTGGCGGATGCCTATCTGTTCGTGGTTCTGAGCTGGGCTCCGCTGGTCAATGTGGATCTGTCGGGATGGCCAAGCCTTGCCGAATTCTCGGCCCGCATCGCCGCCCGTCCGAGCGTCCAGGCCGCGCTGGAAGCCGAAGGTCTGAAGAAGGGCTGAACGCCCTCCGGCAGGCTCAACCCTGGGCGACGAGCTCGATCGTCTCACCGGCGAAATCGACCCGTTGCCCGGGGCGCAACTTGGCCCGCTTGCGGTTCTCGATCTCCCCGTCCACCTGCACATCGCCATCGGCAACCCGCTGCTTGGCCTCCCCGCCCGAGCCACACAGACCTACGGCCTTGAGGAGCTGGTCGAGCTGGATGAATTCGCCTTCAACGGGGAAACGGATGGTCATGGGGGGCTCCGGTAGATGAGGGTAATACTGAAAGAATCGGCGGATTGTGTCAGAGCCGGCACAATCCGCCAATCCTGTTCCGGCAGGACCGGACCAGGCCTTGATCAGGCGGGGATGCGCAGCGTCTGCCCCGGATAGATCTTGTCCGGATTGCCCAGCATCGGCTTGTTGGCCTCGAAGATCTTCATGTAGGCGTTGGCATTGCCATAGTAGGTCTTGGCAATGGCCGACAGGGTGTCGCCGCGCACGACGGTATGGAAGCGGGCTTCCGGCTCCGGGTTGAGCACCTGGAGACCATCATTCACATGCTCCACGCCATCCACGTTGCCGCAGCACAGCAGGATCTTCTCGCGGGTGGCCTGATCGGCCACGCTGCCACTCACCGAAACCGTGCTGCTGGCCCCGTCGAAGGCAATCGCCAGGCCGCTCGTGTCGAAACCCTGGGCCGCCACGTAGGCCGTGATGGAAGCCGCCGCCTTGGCATTCAAATCGGCCAGCCGGTCGGCCGCCCCCGCATCGCCGCCGGACGCCGAGGCCTGAGCCTGCTCCACGTCCTTGCGACCGAAGAGCTTTTCGCCAGCATCCCGTACAAAACTCAGCAGACCCATGAAACACTCCTTGCGCAAATGAGGGAGCGGTCAGCCTAAGCCCGTCAGGCTGACAATGACATCATGGATTTGTGTCGGTATGTCACAGTGATCCTTGCTGCGGCAGGAAATCACCCACCCAGAGGCTCCAGGCCGTGGCGGCGGCGGGCCCGCGCACAGCCCTCATCGCCGATTCCCAGGGCCGCGTAAGGCGCAAAATCCCGGCACGGCCCCGGACGCTTCTCGTAGATGCTGCAGTGCGCGTGATGTCCGACCTCTCCCACCAGGGCGATGCAGCGCGGCGGACCGTCATCGGTGCCGCGCATGCGCATCAGGGTCGCAGTGACCGGCACGGCCAGTGCGGCCGGGACACAGCCGCCGGGCTGGGAATCCAGGTCGGAGACATGGAAGTCGACCCGGAAGCTCGCGCAGCAGGCGCCGCAGGCAAGGCACGGGTCAGCCATGGATCAGGACGCTCCGCAGCACTTCTTGAACTTCTTGCCGCTGCCGCAGGGACAGGGCTCGTTACGACCGACTGCCGAACCCGCCGCCTGGGCGGCGGCGCCCACCTCGACCGCTTCCGGCGCCGGCAGGCCCAGGGCACGCCAGGCCTGGTAAAGGTGCTGCACGGCAATGCCCTTCTGCTCGAGCTCGGCAAGCAGGGTGTCCGTATCGGTGCTCACCGGCTCGTCGTCTTCCTCGTCGGGCCCGAAGATGGTCTCGAGCAGGCTTTCGGCGATGCTGGTATCGCCCACACGGTCCGGCCAGTCGGACGCCCACATCTCGAACCCCTGCTCGAAGCCGGCCGTCCACTCCTCGCCGATCAGGGGGTCGTCATCGCCACCCTGCGCATAGCAGAAGGGCTGCCAGCCCTCGGCCTCGCCCTCCTCGTCGCCTTCCGCGTCGCCGATGGCTGCGACCTGGTCGTTGTAGTAACGCAGGACCAGTTCGATGGCCTTCTGCAGGGAGGCGCCACCGCCAAAGCCAGGCTCCTCCTCATCCGCGCTCCACACCGGCGGCAGCCATTTCTCCACCGGGATCGGCAGCGGCGAGGCGACGATGGCCGCCAGGTAGCCGTCCAGCATCTCGAGGTTCATGCAGTCTGCCGGCACGTCGTCGGAGACCAGCAACTCCTCGAGTTGCTCGAGTTCGTCGTCGTTCAGGGGCAGGGATCGGGGTGCGTTCATGACGGGTGTTCCTCCAGTTTCGGTTGGGGATCGAGCTCCACCACACACCGGTAAAGGGTCTGGCCGGAATCCCGGTACTTGCGTTCAAAAGGGGTCAGGGGCGACGGTGCTTCGAAGGATTCCCAGAGCACGGGCCGGCCAATCAACAGCCCCAGCGCCTCGGTGAATTCTTCCACATAGATGTTCCAGTTGCTGCGGCATTCCAGGCGCCCTCCCAGTCGTGGCACGAAGGGGAAGACCGGGTGGGCGTGCCAGCGCCGGCTCAGGTGGCCGATCTTGGGCCAGGGGTTGGGGTACAGGATGTAATGGCGGGCCAGGCGGATGCCGGCCTCGGCCATCAGGCGCCAGTAATCGACGAGATCGGCCCGCACGAAGACCATGTTCTTCGGCAGCAGCGCATCGGGATAAGGCTTCTTGCGGCTGAGGCGGTCTTCCGACTGGTCGACCCCGATCACCCAGTGGTCGGGAAAGGCCCGGGCCAGCTGGATGGTGCTGTGCCCCACCCCGCATCCGGCATCGAGGATCAGCGGGGCCCGGCCATCCCAACCGGCCAGACTCTCGGTGAAGGCGGCCTTGTTGTAATCGAGGAAGGGTTTGCGGAAGTCTGAGGCGGCATGCTTGGCGACGCGTTCGAGCAGGTGCTCGTGCACGCCTGGCTGGGCGCTTTCGGGAATTCGGGAATTGGCATACATGGCAGGATTCTACGCGGCAGCCTGCAGCAGCGGGACCCCATGCAGACGCAGAAGGTGTGCGACCGCGAGCGGATCACGCTCGCCACGGATCAGGACATACAGTGTTTCTGCCTGGGGAAAGTTGCGGCGCAGCAGGTTGAGCCACTGCTTCAGCCGCCCCGGTGCATGGCGAGCCTCGACCTTGGCCAGCACGCGCAGCCAGAACTCACCCAGCAGGGGAAGCAGTTCGGCCCATTCGGCCGCCCGGTCGGGGGCCTCCTGCGCCTCCAGGCGGATCCGCCGCGCCAGGAAGGGATCGGCCACCGCGCCGCGCCCCAGCATCACGTCGGCGGCACCGCTCACCGAGCGGCAGCGCCGCCAGTCATCCTCACTCCACACTTCGCCATTGGCCACCACCGGCACGGCCACCACGTCGGCGATGCGTCCGACCCACTCCCAGTGGGCGGGCGGGCGATAGCCGTCGGCCTTGGTGCGGGCGTGCACCACCAGGCCATCGACGCCTCCCTCGGCCAGGGCCCGACCACAGTCGAGGGCCCTGCCGGTGTCCTCCACCCCCAGGCGCATCTTGGCCGTGAAGGGGATGTGCGGTGGCACCGCGGCCCGCACCGCCCGGGCGATGGCATGCAGCAATTCGGGTTCGTCGAGCAGGGCCGCGCCGCCCCGGTGCCGATTGACAGTCGGCGCCGGACAGCCGAAGTTGAGGTCGATGCCAGGTGGATTCAGGCCTGCCAGCTGGGCCGCGTTGTCGGCCATGCAGGGCGGATCCGAACCCAGCAGCTGGACCCGCACCAGCGTGCCGGAAGAGGTGGCACCACCGTTCTTCAGCTCCGGCGACATGCGCGTGAAAGCACGCCGCGGCAGCACCGAGCCGGAGACCCGCGCAAATTCGGTCACTGCGTAGTCATAACCCGGCACGCGCGTGAGGACCTCGCGCAGAACGTCGTCGGCGAGACCTTCGAGGGGGGCGAGAAGCAACCGGGACATGGCGCAGCGACAGAGGAAAGGAGTACCGGAAAAGGCTCAGGGCACCGCATGTCGGGTGCTCGGGCCGGGGCCGCAATGTACCGGAGTTTCGCGCTGCAACAAAGAGCTTTGCAGCGCACCCCGATGCTGCGCAGGAGTAATATGCGCGACCCGTCCCTCAACTGCCGGAACGCTGCGCCATGCAACGCCTGATCCGCCCGAAGAGCGACTCGCCGAGTCGCCGCGACCTGCTGATCCTCGCCCTGCCCGCCCTTGCGCTGGTGGTGGCCGCGTTCGTGCTGGCCTGGCAGTTCGTACGCCCGGCGCCCCCCAGCCGCATCGTCATTACCACCGGCGCGGCCGGCGGGGCCTATGACTACTTCGGCCAGCGCTACCGTGAAAAGCTCGCCCAGGAGGGCATCGAGGTGGAGCTGCGCCCCTCCTCCGGCGCAGTGGAAAACCTGCGTCGCCTGAAGACCGACGACGAGGTCAATGTGGGCTTCATCCAGGGCGGCATTGCCAATGAGCCGGAGTCGGAGGACCTGGCCACCCTGGGCTCCATGTACCTGGAGCCGGTGTGGGTGTTCCACCGGGGCAAGGATGATCTCGACAAGGTCGTGCAGCTGCGCGGCAAGCGCATTGCCATCGGCGTCCATGGCAGTGGCGGCCAGCTCTTTGCGCTGCAGATGCTGGCCGCCAACGGCTTCAGCACCAACGATCCCGGGCTGGTGTCGCTGGGCGGCATGGAGGCGGTCGAGGCCCTGCGCAAGGGCGAGGTGGATGCCTTCTTCGTGGTCGGCGCCCCCCAGGCCCCGGTGGTCGATGCGCTGCTGCACAGCGAGGGAATCCAGTTGCTCAACTTTGCCCAGGCGGAGGGCTACGGGCGCCATTTTCCGCACCTCGTCAAGGTCACCCTCCCGCGCGGAGCCATCGACATCCAGGCCGACCGGCCGCCGCGGGATATCCAGCTGGTGGCGGCCACCGCCAACCTGGTGGTGAAATCCGACATCCACCCGGCCATCGTGACCCTGCTGCTCCGGCATGCCCGCGAGATTCACGGCGCCCCCGGGCTGCTCAACGGCCCCGGCGCCTTTCCCAGCCCCCAGGACCACGCCCTGCCGCTGCATCCTTCGGCCCGTCGCTTCTACGAAAGCGGCCCACCCCTGCTGCAGCGCTACCTGCCCTTCTGGCTGGCCGTGCTGATCGACCGCCTGTTCGTGATGCTGCTGCCCCTTATCGCGGTGGTGATCCCCCTGACCAAGGTGCTGCCGGCCCTCTACAATTGGCGCATGCGCTCCCGGGTCTATCGCTGGTACGGCGAGCTCAAGTTCCTCGAGGCAGAGATCGACCGCAACCCCGAGGCGCGGCAGGATCTGGCCACCATCGAAGGCTTCATCGACCGCCTGGACCGCATCGAGCAGCGGGCCAGCCATCGCAAGCTGCCCCTGGCCTTCTCCAACGAGCTCTACACCTTGCGCGAACACATTGCCCTGGTGCGCCAGCGTCTGAGGTCACTTGCGGAAACTGCCACAGGCAGCTGAAAGTCCAAGCACTACACTCAACAACATGACCGGGTCGCCCGTGACACCGGTCCCCGAGGCCCGCACAAGAGCTCCATCATGAGTCCGCACCTAGATCTGACCGCCCCCTACCCGCCCCTGGTCCGCCGCATCGAGACAGAAGCCACCGTCGAGAACGGTGAGATCCTGCGCATCGACCACTTCCTGAATCACCGCATCGAACCGGCCTTCATCTTCGAGATGGCCCACGAGCTGGCCCGCCGCCTGTCCTACTTCCAGCCCAACGTGGTGCTCACCGCGGAAGCCAGCGGCATCGCCCCTGCCCTGGTGGTGGCCCAGACCCTCAGCGTGCCGCTGGTGTACGCCAAGAAGTACTCCCCCCAGGTCGAGTCGCCTTCCATCTCGCGCATCATCCCGTCCCCGACCAAGGGCGGGCACACCCGGCTGGTCCTGTCGCAACGCTATCTCACCGCGGGCCAGCGCGTGGTGATCGTCGATGACTTCCTGGCCAACGGCCGCACTGCCATCGCGCTGATTGAAATGGCCCGGGAGGCCGGCGCCGAGGTGATGGGCGCCGGCTTCATCGTGGAGAAACGCTTCAAGCACGGCCGTGAACACATCCAGGCCCTCAATGTGCCGGTGGCGACCCTGGCCCAGGTCGAGCGCCTGGCCGAGAAACATGCCGTGCTCACCCAGCCGGTCGAGGCCTGAGCGTGCTGATGCCCGGCCGCCAATGGCCGGGCAGGCCATGCCGCGTCAGCGCGACAGGGGATAGAACAGCTGCTCGTTGCCGATCTTGTAGGCGGAGATCGCGCGACGGCCTTCGGCCGAGGTGATCCAGCGGATGAACTGCTCTCCCGCCGCCTTCTTCACGTGGGGATGGCGCGCGGGGTTCACCAGCATCACGCCATAAGGGTTGTAGAGCTTGGGATCGCCCGCATACAGGACCGCCAGATCCTGGCGGTTCTTGAAGCTCGCCCAGGTGCCCCGGTCGGCCAGGGTATAGGCGCCCATGCCGGCCGCCATGTTGAGGGTCGGCCCCATGCCTGCTCCTGCCTCCTTGTACCAGGGCTGCCCCTTGAGCTCGACGCCCGCCGTGCCCCAGAAACGCAACTCGGCTGCGTGGGTTCCGCTGCGGTCCCCCCGCGACACCCACGGACTGCCCTTGCGGGCGATCCGGGCGAAGGCATCGGTGGCGTCCCTGGCCCCCTTCACGCCGGCCGCGTCAGCCGCCGGGCCGACCAGCACGAAGTCGTTGTACATCACATCCCTGCGCTCCACGCCGAAGCCATCCTGCACGAACTTGTCCTCCGCGGCCCGGTCATGCACCAGCAGCACGTCCGCATCGCCACGACGCCCCACATCAAGCGCCTGGCCGGTGCCCAGGGCCACCACCTTCACCCCGATCCCGGTGTCCTTCTCGAAGATCGGCAGGATGAAATTGAACAGGCCGGACTGCTCCGTGGACGTGGTCGAGGCCAGTACGATGGTCTCGCCCGCCTGCACGAAAGACGCCCACGCCAGCACGCCGCAGGCTGCTCGCCCGAGGAATTTCAGAAGGCCATTCGCCATGGTAGTTCTCCCTGGATGTAGAGCCGCGCGGCCTGGGAGGCCGGACGGGCAAAGAAACGCTGGACCGGTGCGTGCTCGCATACCCGGCCGGCGTCGATGAAAACCACGTCGTCCGCCAGCCGGGTAGCCTGGCCGAGATTGTGGGTGGTCATGAGGATGCGGGTCCCCTCGGTACGGATCTCGCGCACGATGCGCTCGATGGCATCCACCGAAGAGGGGTCCAGGCTGGCGGTCGGCTCGTCCAGCAAGAGCAGGCGGGGCCCTGTCACCCAGGCCCGGGCCAGGGCCACCGCCAGCCTGGAC
>WBTZ01000091.1 GCA_009026175.1 Zoogloea sp.
GGACTGGGATGGGCGGGACATGTTTCGGGGCTTTCCGGTGAAAGGCTTTGACGGGAATTGGATCGTGCCGTTGCAGAGTGGTTCCGCTATTGGATGCTTCAGAATCCCGGCAGTCTGGGGGGCAGGACGCCTTCGTGGCGTAATAGCCAGTGCTTTGTCTCGAGCAGAAAGCCGCCGCAGTCGTGGGCGAAGCCGCCGATTCCGTTTCGGCCGGTGACCCGGTGGCAGGGAATGACCAGGGGAAAGGGGTTGTCTCCGCAGGCCTGTCCGACGGCCCTCGGGCTGCTGTCGAGGAGTCGGGCCAGTTCGCCATAGGTGCTGCTGTGCCCGCGGGGGATGCGTGCAATGGCGGCCCAGACCTGGCGCCGGAATTCGCTGCCGCGCCATGCCAGGGGCAAGTCGAAGGGGTATTCCGGGTCGGTGAGGTAGTGCCCGATCTGGCTGACGGCCATTTCTTCGAGCATTCCGCGGGGAGAGATCAGCGGAGTTTCCGGTGGCAGGAAAACGATTTCCTCGATCAGTTCGGCGGTGCAGCGAATGCCGATCCGGCCAAATGGGGCGGGCATGATGCTGGCAAACCGGCCGGGAGGCTGTGAGCTGACGGGGCGGACTTGAGGGGGCATCTCCGGATTCTGCGCCGCCGCCGGAGATGCCGCAATACGCTTAATTCCTGCCGAGAAGGCTGCTCCGGAGGTCGGAATCCACGGGCTTATCGCCCAGCCAGATGCGCAGCAGGCCGCGCTGGAAGTCTTCGCCGGGAATATCCCGGCCGCGCTGCTGATTGCCGACCAGAAGGCGCGTGCCGCTGCCGGGCAGCCATTCGAGGCGAATCAGCGTATTGGGCGCCGCAGTTCGCAGGCCGAGAAGGGCTGTCCTGAATTCGTCGATACGGGGCTGCAGGCGGGCATATTCGGCGTCAGTGTGATTCTTGCGCAGGCCTTCGACCAGGCCGTCTGCGAACTGCTCGGCGGTGAGCTCGCGCAGGGTCACGATCTGGATGCGTCGGGGGCCGGGTTGGGCGAGAAGGGCCTCGAGGCTGTCCGCCTTCTTTGGCGAATACAGGCCGATCGCGTAGACCTTGAGCATGAAGCGGGTGCGCAGGCCGCCGCCGTTGAGCTGGAGTTCGGAATTGGCGAGGCTGGCCTGTTCGTCGAAATGGACGCCGGCAATATCGCTTGCGTAAGCCGCCTGGCCGGCGAGCAGGGCGATGCTGAGCAGCGCCTTGCGCAGAAGGGGTTTCATGGCTGTCTCCTGTCTTGTGGGTATGGATGTGCAAACGCCCGTCAGCCGCACTTGCGTGGCGGTCAAACGGGCGTTTGAATCTTAGCCGGGAATCTACCCGGGCAGGAGATTCATGTGGGCATCAGGCGCGCACGTGGCCGTCGCCGAAGACAATCCATTTCTGGCTGGTGAGGCCTTCCAGGCCCACCGGGCCGCGGGCGTGGATCTTGTCGGTGGAGATCCCGATCTCCGCACCGAGGCCGTATTCGAAGCCGTCGGCAAAGCGGGTCGAGGCGTTGATCATCACCGACGCAGAGTCCACCTCGCGCAGGAAGCGCATGGCGCGGGTGTGGTTTTCGGTGACGATGGATTCGGTGTGCTGGGAGGAGCAGGTGTTGATGTGGTCGATGGCGGCATCGAGGCCGTCCACCACCTTGATGGCGATGATGGGAGCCAGGAATTCCTCGGTCCAGTCGGATTCGACGGCCTCCTTCAGCTGGGCGGCCGGGACACCGGCTTCCCGCAGGATGGCCAGCGAAGCCGGGCAGGCGCGCAGTTCGACTCCCTTGCCGGCCAGCATGGTGCCAAGGGCCGGCAGCTGCGTCGCCGCGATGCTGGCATCCACCAGCAGGGATTCCGTGGTGTTGCAGGTGCCGTAGCGCTGGGTCTTGGAGTTCTCGACGATGGCCAGGGCCTTGGCCGGGTCGGCGAACTGATCTACGTACACGTGGCAGTTGCCGTCCAGGTGCTTGATGACGGGCACCCGGGCGTCGTTGGAGATCCGCTCGATGAGGCCCTTGCCACCGCGGGGAACGATCACGTCGACGAATTCCGGCATGGCGATCAGCTCGCCCACGGCGGCGCGGTCGGTGGTTTCAATGACCTGGATGGCGGTCTGCGGCAGGCCGGCCGCGGCCAGGCCGGCCCGCACGCAGGCCGCGATGGCCTGATTGGAATGCAGGGCTTCCTTGCCACCGCGCAGGATGGCGGCGTTGCCGGACTTGAGGCACAGGGCCGCCGCGTCGGCGGTGACGTTGGGGCGGGCCTCGTAGATGATGCCGATGACACCCAGCGGTACGCGCATCTTGCCGACGGTGATGCCTGAGGGGCGGCGCTTCAGCTCGCCCATCTCACCGACCGGGTCGGGCAGGGCGGCGACCTGCTCGAGGCCCTGGGCCATCGCCTCGATGCCCTTCGCGGACAGGGTCAGGCGGTCGATCATGGCGGCCTCCAGGCCATTGGCGCGGGCCTCTTCGAGGTCGCGCTGGTTGGCGGCGGTGAGCTCGGCCTGGCGGGCACGGATCTCGGTGGCCATGGCGAGGAGGGCGGTGTTCTTGGCGTCGGTGGAGGCTGCCGCCACCGCGCGGGAGGCGATGCGGGCCTGGCGGCCGACGGTCTGCATGTAGGTCTTGATGTCCATCTTGTCTCTTCTCGATTCGGGGGCGCGTTCAGCGCCGTGCCGGGGTGCCGCGGGCCGGTGCGCAGATGCGCAGGCAGAGTTGCAGGAATTCGTCCCAGACGTCGCCGCCGGCCAGACCCTTGATCATCCGGTCAATCCGCGCTGCATGCAAGATCGCGGTACGCAGCTGGGGGCCGCCGAGGCGGGGCAGGGCGCGCTGCAGGGCCTGCTTGCGACGGTCGTCGAAGATCCGTTCGACCTTGAGGAGGCCCTGAAGTTGCTGGCCTTCGTCGAGGCCCTGGCGCAGGTTGGCCAGGCTGCGGATCTCGTTGGCCAGGGCCCACAGCACCAGGGGCGGGGCTTCGCCTTCGCCCTTGAGGCCTTCGAGGAGGCGCGCGCAGCGGGCGGCATCGCCTTCCAGCAGGGCGGTGCGCAGCTTGTCCACGTCGTAGCGGGCCACATTGAGGACGGCCTCGCGGACGGCATCCAGGCTCAGTTCGCCGGGCGGGTGCAGCAGGCCGAGCTTGAGGATCTCCTGGTGGGCTGCCAGCAGGTTGCCTTCCACGTGGTCGGCGATGAAGCCCAGGGCGTCTGCGCTGGCCTTCTGCTGCTGGTTGGCGAGGCGCCGGGCGATCCACTCGGGCAGGCGGTCCCGTTCCGGGGCGTTGAGCTCGACCGCCACGCCGGCTTCGGCCAGGGCGGTGAACCAGGCGGCCTTGCGGGTAGCCCAGTCGAGCTCCGGGAGGGTGATCAGGGTGACGACGCCGTCATCCAGGTTGCGCGCATAGCGCTGCAGGGCCTCGCCGCCGTCCCGGCCAGGCTTGCCGTTGGGGATGCGGAGGTCGACCAGCTTGCTGGCGCCGAAAAGCGACATGTTGCCGGCCGCCGACTGCAGGCTTTCCCAGCGGAAGCCCTGGCCTGCGACCAGCACTTCGCGTTCGGCATAGCCCTGGCGGCGGGCGGCGGCGCGGATGGCGTCGCCCGCTTCGAGGACCAGCAGCGGTTCGTTGCCGTGCAGGACGTAGAGGGGGGCGAGGGCCTTGTCGAGCTGGGAGGCGAGCTGCTCGGGGCGGAGGATCACGGCTTGGGCTGTGCGTCCGGCATCTTGGCCGCGGCCAGCCGGCGCATGAGCTGTTGCACCAGGTCGCCCTGCATGTCGCGATAGAGCAGGATCTCTTCCTGTTCCTTGGCGAGCACCTGGGAGTCGTCGAAGGCCAGGTCGCGGCGCAGCAGGATCTCGTTGGGCGCCAGGACTTCCTGGCCGTTCTTGTCCACCAGCCGGAAGGCGTAGCGCAGCCGCAGCTGGTATTCGCGTACCCGGCCCTGGGTGTTGAGGGCCAGGATGACCTTTTCCTTGGCATCGGCCAGGACTTCCAGGCGGACCTGGGCGTCATCCTTGTTGCTGACCACCTGGGTGCTGGTGCCGGCCCGGATCTGGCGCCGGATGGCGGCGGCCAGTTCGGAATACTCCGACATGCCCAGGTAGAGGGTGTCGAAGGGCAGCGGCCGCTGGCCGCGCAGCTGGAAGCCGCAGCCGGTGGCAAGCAGGGGCAGGGCGCAGAGGGCGGCTAGGGCGCGGCGTCGGCCGGCCCGGGGCGGGTAAGTCATTGGGACGGGTCCTCCTTGAGGCGCTGGCGTTCCTTCTCGTAGGCCTCATAGCTGGGGGGCGCCGGGTCGCGGTTGATGTCGCGCCCCGGTTCGTACTGGCGGCGGAGGTTCTCCTGGCGGAGTCCTTCATAGAGGCCCCGCTCACCCGGGGTGTTGGCGCAGGCGGCCAGCAGGGCGAGGCAGGGGGCGAGGAAGATGTGGCGCATGGGGAACCTCCGGGCGTTCAGCCGACGATGTTGACCAGGCGGCCGGGGACCACCACCACTTTCTTGGCGGGCCGGCCTTCGAGGAACTTGATGGTCGCCTCGTGAGCCAGGGCTGCGGCTTCGATGGCATCCTTGGCCGCTTCGGCCGGCACCCGCAGGGCGCCGCGCAGCTTGCCGTTGACCTGCAGCATGAGCTCAAGCTCGTCCTGGGCCAGGGCGGCGTCGAGGGGCTCGGGCCAGGCGGCCTTGAGGATGTCCTCGCCGTAGCCCAGCCCGGACCACAGGGCGTGGCTGATGTGAGGGGTGAGGGGCGACAGCACGCGCAGCAGGATGCCGAAGCACTCCTCGATCACCTCGGCGGCGAGGGCGCCCTGGCGGGGCGCCTTCTCGATGGCGTTGAGCATCTTCATGGTGGCCGAAGCCACCGTGTTGAACTGCTGCTTGCCCAGGTCGTAGTTGGCCTGCTTGAGGAGCAGGTGGATCTCGCGGCGGAAGGTGGCCGGCTCCTCGGGCAGCTTGGCGCCGGCCAGGCTGCGCTGGGCACCGATCTGGCCGCGGATCTCGGTGGAGAACAGGTGGCCGAAGCTCCACACCCGGCGCAGGAAGCGGTAGGCGCCCTCGACGCCGGCGTCGGACCATTCGAGGGTCTGCTCCGGCGGCGCCGCGAACATCATGAAGAAGCGGGCCGTGTCGGCGCCGTACTGCTCGATCAGGGACTGCGGGTCCACGCCGTTGTTCTTGGACTTGGACATGGTGGTGAGCTCGTGCTCGAGCTCCGTGCCGTCCTTTTTGAGGGTGGCGCCGGTGATCTGACCCTTGGCATCCTTGCGGATGTCGATCTCGCTCTCCCAGAAGTAGTTCTTGCCGCCGCCTTCGGGCTTCTGGAAGAAGGCGTTGTTCAGGACCATGCCCTGGGTCAGCAGGTGGGCGAAGGGCTCACGGTAGGTGACCAGGTCGAGGTCGCGCATCACCTTGGTCCAGAAGCGGGAGTAGAGCAGGTGCAGGATGGCGTGCTCGATGCCGCCGATGTACTGGTCGACGGTCATCCAGTAGCCGGTCTCGTCGTCCACCATCTTGTCCTTGCCGAAGGTGGTGGCGTAGCGGGCGTAGTACCAGGACGAATCCACGAAGGTGTCCATGGTGTCGGTCTCGCGACGGGCCGGCTTGCCGCAGCACGGGCAGGCCACGTTGAGGAAGTCCTCGCGCTTGTGCAGCGGGTTGCCGGAGCCGTCCGGCACGCAGTCCTCGGGCAGTACCACCGGCAGCTGGTCGTCGGGTACGGGCACCGAGCCGCAGCTGTCGCAGTGGATGATGGGGATCGGGCAGCCCCAGTAGCGCTGGCGGGAGATGCCCCAGTCGCGCAGGCGCCATTGCACCTTCTTCTCGCCGATGCCCTGGGCGGCCAGGTCGGCAGCGATGGCGTCCACTGCCTGCTGGTAGTTCATGCCGTCGTACTTGCCGGAGTTGACGCAAGTGCCGTCCTTGCTGCCGTACCACTCCTCCCAGGCATCCAGGCTGTAGGGCTTGTCGCCCAGGGCCACGACCTGCTCGATGGGCAGCGAATACTTCTTCGCAAAGGCGAAGTCGCGCTCGTCGTGGGCCGGAACGCCCATCACCGCACCGTCGCCATAGCTCATCAGCACGTAGTTGCCGACCCACACTTCCACCTGCTTGCCGGTGAGGGGGTGGGTGACGAACAGGCCGGTGGGCAGGCCTTCCTTCTCCATGGTGGCCATGTCGGCCTCCATGACGGAGCCGTGCCGGCACTTCTCGATGAAGGCCGCCAGCTCGGGGTTGTTGCGCGCCGCGTGCAGGGCCAGGGGGTGCTCGGCGGCCACGGCGCAGAAGGTCACGCCCATGATGGTGTCGGCGCGGGTGGTGAACACCCACAGCTTGCCGTCGCCGATCAGGCCGCCAGCGTTGTCAGGGGCGGCGATGTCGTGCTTGAAGGCGAAGCGCACGCCGGTGCTCTTGCCGATCCAGTTGGCCTGCATCAGCCTGACCCGTTCGGGCCAGCCGCCGAGGGTGTCCAGGTCGCCCAGGAGTTCGTCGGCGTAGTCGGTGATCTTGAGGTAGTAGCCCGGGATCTCGCGCTTCTCGACGAGGGCGCCGGTGCGCCAGCCGCGGCCGTCGATGACCTGCTCGTTGGCCAGCACGGTCTGGTCCACCGGGTCCCAGTTGACCACCTGGGTCTTGCGCTCGGCGATGCCCTTTTCGAGCATGCGCAGGAAGAACCACTGGTTCCACTTGTAGTACTCGGGGGTGCAGGTGGCCAGTTCGCGGCTCCAGTCGATGGCAAAACCCAGCGACTTGAGCTGCTGCTTCATGTAGGCGATGTTGTCGTAGGTCCACTTGGCCGGCGGCACCTGGTTCTTGATCGCGGCATTCTCGGCGGGCAGGCCGAAGGCGTCCCAGCCCATGGGCTGAAGGACGTTGAAGCCCTTCATCTTGTGGAAGCGGGACAGCACGTCGCCGATGGTGTAGTTGCGCACGTGCCCCATGTGCAGCTTGCCCGAGGGGTAGGGGAACATGGACAGGCAGTAGTACTTGGGCTTCGACGCGTCGGCAGTGACGCGGAAGGCTTCGGTACTGTCCCAGTGCTGCTGGGCGGCGCGCTCGATGTCGGCGGGGAGGTATTTGTCCTGCATGGGCGGGAATCTGGTGGGTGGAACGAAACCACGTATTATAAACTGCCCATTGAAAAGCCTGCTGTAGCGCGCTCAAGACATTGATGTGACGAGATATTTCCCCCCGGCTGCATGCGTTCCGGCATGCCATGGATGAATCCCTCTGCTACAATCATCGTCCCGCGTTGCAACAAAATCTCATGTCCGAGCCCCTTGTTCGTCTCGAGAACGTGCGTTTCGCCTATGGCGAACGGGCGATCCTGCGCGACATTTCCCTGTCGATTCCCCGTGGCAAAGTGGTGGCCATCATGGGCGGGAGCGGTTGCGGCAAGACGACCCTGCTGCGCCTGATCGGCGGGCAGGAAAAGGCCCGTTCGGGGCGCGTGCTGGTGGATGGCCAGGATGTGGCCCGCCTGGGGCGCGACGACCTGTATGCCATGCGCCGGCGGATGGGCATGCTGTTCCAGTTCGGTGCCTTGTTCACCGACATGTCGGTCTTCGATAACGTGGCCTTCCCCCTGCGCGAGCATACCCAGCTGTCCCCCGAGCTGATCAACGATCTGGTGCTGATGAAGCTGCATGCCGTGGGCTTGCGCGGTGCCGCACGGCTGATGCCGGCCGAGTTGTCCGGCGGCATGGCGCGGCGCGTGGCGCTGGCCCGCACGATCGCCCTCGACCCCATGCTGCTGATGTATGACGAGCCCTTCACCGGCCTCGATCCGATCTCCCTGGGGGTGATCGGGCAACTGATCCGGCGCCTCAACGATGCGCTGGGGGCCAGCTCGGTCATCGTCACCCATGACATCCAGGAGTCCTTGCAGATCGTCGATTACATCTATTTCATCTCCGAAGGGCGGGTGGTGGCCGAAGGTACCCCGGATGACATCCGAAACACCTCCGACCCGTTCGTGCACCAGTTCGTGCATGCCGAGGCAGATGGGCCGGTGCCCTTCCACTATCCGGCCGGCGATTACGCCACCGCCTTGACCGGGGGGGCGGCCTGATGGGAGGTGTGCTGCGCAAGCTGGGGGCGCTGGCGATCAATGGTGTCTGGCGCCTGGGGTTCATCACCCGTTTCTTCTGGATGATCCTGCTCTATTCGGGGCAGTCCTTCACGCGTCTCCACCTGACCATCCGCGAACTGTACTTCAGCGGCGTGATGTCGCTGCTGATCATCCTCGTGTCGGGGCTGTTCGTCGGCCTGGTGCTGGGGCTGCAGGGCTATGAGACCCTGCAGCGCTATGGTGCCAGCGACTCCCTGGGCACCCTGGTGGCCCTGTCCCTGGTGCGTGAGCTCGGCCCGGTGGTGGCCGGCCTGCTGTTCGCCAGCCGGGCGGGTTCGGCGGTGACCGCCGAGATCGGCCTGATGAAGGTCACCGAGCAGCTCAAGGCCATGGACATGATGGCGGTCAGCCCGATCGCCCGGGTGGTGGCGCCGCGCTTCTGGGGGGGCGTCATCTCCATGCCGCTGCTGGCCGCCCTGTTTTCGGCGATGGGGGTGTTTGGCGGCTGGTTGATCGGCGTGGTGGCCATCGGGGTGGATGACGGGGCCTTCTGGGCCCAGATGCAGGCGGCCGTGGACTTCCGCTACGACGTGATCAACGGTGTCATCAAGAGCTGTGTCTTTGGCGTGGCGGTGGCCCTGATTGCCGTTTTCGAGGGCTACGATTGCGTGCCCACCGCCGAGGGGGTTTCCCGGGCCATCACCCGTACCGTGGTGAGTTCGGCCCTGGCCATCCTGGCGCTTGATTTTGTAATGACGTCTTTCATGTTCCGAGGTTAATGATGAGTCGTACCACGCTTGATCTGTGGGTCGGGGTGTTCGTGGCGATGGGTATCGCCGCGCTGTTCTTCCTGGCGATCAAGGTCGGCAGTGTCTCGGGGTCCGACATCAAGTCGCCCTACACGCTCACTGCCCGCTTCGATAACATCGGTGGCCTCAAGGTGCGTGCGCCGGTCAAGGTTGCCGGCGTGCTGGTCGGGCGGGTTTCCGAGATCCGCTACGACAATGAACGCTTCCAGGCCGAAGTGGTCTTCACCGTGGATGGACGCTACAAGTTCCCCACCGACACCTTTGCCAACATCCTCACTTCCGGCCTGCTGGGCGAGCAGTATCTCGGGCTCGATCCGGGTGGCGAGGAGAAGGTGCTGGCACCGGGAGATGTCATCAAGAAGACCCAGTCGGCCGTTGTCCTCGAGAAGCTGATCAGCCAGTTCATGTTCAGCAAGGCGGCCGAGGGTGAGACGGCGCCGGCCAAATAGGTCTTGGCATAACACAACGGAGAGCACGCGGC
Organism: Zoogloea sp.; assembly: GCA_009026175.1. Lineage (GTDB taxonomy): Bacteria > Pseudomonadota > Gammaproteobacteria > Burkholderiales > Rhodocyclaceae > Zoogloea. Next base: position 9,356 of record WBTZ01000091.1, read on the forward strand.
GGGCTTGCCCGTGCGTGAATCGCAATGAAGAACAGGAAAGCAGAATCGGGTGCGGTATGGCGAGGGCTTGCCTGCCTCGTGCTGGCCCTTGGCCTGACGGCCTGTGCCGGCCCTGGTGGCCACCCCAAGGATCCGCTGGAGCCCCTCAACCGCGCGACCTTCCGTTTCAACGAGGTTGCCGATGAATACGTCATGCGGCCTGCGGCGCAGGTGTATGACTATGCGCCGCTGCCCATCAAGGTCGGTGTCGGCAACTTTTTCGGCAACATCGGCGACATCTGGATCGGGGTCAATAACCTCCTGCAGGGTAAGGTCACGGATGGCCTTTCGGACGGCGGCCGGGTGCTCGTCAACTCCACCGTCGGGATCTTCGGCCTGTTCGACATCGCCACCGAGCTGGGCCTCGAGAAGCACGACGAGGACCTGGGCCAGACGCTCGGCAAGTGGGGCATCGGCGATGGGCCCTACCTGGTGCTGCCCCTGCTGGGGCCGAGCAATGTGCGCGACACCTTCGGCCTGATCGGCGACCTTACCGCCGACCCGGTCTGGCAGGTCGAGGAAGTGGCGACCCGCAATTCCCTGACCGGCCTGCGCTTCGTGAGCAAACGGGCCCAGCTGCTGGGCGCCGACACCACGGCCGAGCAGGCGGCCCTGGATAAATACGGTTACCTGCGCAGCTTCTACATCCAGTATCGCCTCAACCAGGTTTACGATGGCCAGCCGCCGCGGGTCAAGGACCCGGACGACGACGAGGCCAGCGGTGATGATGGCGCCACTGCGCCGCAGGCCGCCCCGCAATCCGACAAGAAAGAGAATCAGGAATGAAACGTATCTCCACCCTGCTTGCCACCCTGGCCCTCAGCGTCGGCGTCCAGTTCAGTGCCTTTGCCGAGACCATGGCGCCCGATGCCCTGGTCAAGGGTGTGACCGACGATGTGATCACCATCGTGCGCCAGGACAAGGCCATCCAGTCCGGTGACACGCGCAAGGCGGTCGAGCTGGTCGAAACCAAGGTCATCCCCTACTTTGACTTTGCCCACATGACCCGCCTCGCCGTGGGCAAGGACTGGAAGCAGGCCAGCCCCGAGCAGAAGACCGTGCTGACCCAGGAGTTCAAGGCCCTGCTGGTGCGCACCTACTCCAATGCCCTGACCCAGTACCGCAACCAGCAGATCGACTTCAAGCCCTTCAAGGCCAAGCCCGAGGACACCGATGTGGTGGTGCGCACCGAAGTGCGCCAGCCCGGTGCCAAGCCGGTACAGATCGACTATGCCCTCGACAAGCAGGGGGATGCCTGGAAGGTCTACGACGTGATGGTGGCGGGCGTCAGCCTGGTCACCAACTATCGTGACAGCTTCGGCCAGGAAGTCCGCACCGGAGGCATCGACGGCCTGATCAAGTCCCTCAAGGACAAGAACAAGCAGCTCGACGCCACCGTTTCCGCCAAGAAATGATCCGTACCGAAGGCAACCGGCTGAGTCTTTCCGGCCCCGTCACCCTCGCCACCGCTGCTGCGCTGGCGGAGGAGGGGCGCGGGCCGGTGGCCGCCGCCGATCTGGTCGTGGACCTGTCCGGGGTGACCCAGGTGGATTCTTCGGCCCTGGCCCTGCTGCTGAGCTGGGTGCGCGTGGCGCGCGGCGCGGGGCGCACCCTGTCCATCGACCAGCCGCCCGCGGCGCTGGTCAGTCTTGCGTCCCTCTACGACGTCGACTCCATCCTGCCGCTGGCCCGTTGAGGCCAGCCTTTCCCTCCGCTCTTTCCCCGCCCATGATTCCTGCGATCCGCATAGCCGGCGTCACCAAGCGTTTCCGTTCCCTCCAGGCCCTGGCCGGCGTGGATCTGGAGGTGGCCCAGGGTGAATTCTTCGGCCTGCTTGGCCCCAACGGGGCCGGCAAGACCACTCTCATCTCCTCCCTGGCCGGCCTGGCCCGGCCTGACTCCGGCACCCTCGAGGTGATGGGGCACGACGTGGTCAAGGACTATCGGGCGGCCCGCCTGGCGCTGGGTGTGGTGCCCCAGGAGCTGGTCTTCGACCCCTTCTTCTCGGTGCGCGAGATGCTGAAGATCCAGTCCGGCTACTTCGGCATCCGCAACAACGACGACTGGATCGACGAGATCCTTCATCACCTGGATCTCACCGGCAAGGCCGGCGCCAACATGCGCATGCTTTCCGGGGGCATGAAGCGGCGCGCCCTGGTGGCCCAGGCGCTGGTGCATCGCCCGCCGGTGATCGTCCTCGACGAGCCGACCGCCGGGGTGGACGTGGAGCTGCGCCAGGGCTTGTGGCAGTTCATCCGCAAGCTCAACCAGGACGGCCACACCATCGTCCTGACCACCCACTACCTCGAAGAGGCCGAAACCCTGTGCGGGCGCATTGCCATGCTCAAGGCCGGCCGGGTGGTGGCCCTGGATACCACGGCCAATCTGCTGCAGCGTTTTGCCAGCCACACCCTGCGGGTCAGCCTGGCCGAGCCGATCACCCTGGCCGGGCCGCTCGCCGGCAAGCTGCTCAAGACCGAAGGCAGCACCCTCGAGTTCGGCTTCGACGCCTTCGACGAGGTGGCCGACCTGCTGGCCGGCGTGCGTACATGTGGCGGCAAGGTCGTGGACATGGTCCTCGGCAAGCCGGACATGGAGCAGGTCTTCGTCGGCATCATGAACCAGAACTGAGGCGACCCATGGAAGGCTTCAAGACCCTGCTTTACAAGGAATGCCTGCGCTTCTGGAAGGTCGGTTTCCAGACCGTGCTGTCGCCGGTGCTCAACGCGGTGCTCTACCTGCTGATCTTCGGCCATGTGCTGGAAGACCACGTGCAGCCCTATCCGGGGGTCAACTACACGGCCTTCCTGGTGCCCGGGCTGGTGATGATGACGGTGCTGCAGAACGCCTTTGCCAATAGCTCGTCGTCGCTGATCCAGAGCAAGATCACCGGCAACATCGTGTTCGTGCTGCTGCCGCCGATCTCCTACCGGGAGTTCTACGCCGCCTACGTGCTCGCCGCGGTGCTGCGGGCCACGCTGTGTGGCATCGGCGTGCTGCTGGTGTCGCTGCCCCTGACCGACCTGCACTTCGCCGCGCCGGGCTGGATCATCGCCTTTACCCTGATGGGCGGCGCGTTTCTTGCAAGCCTTGGCGTGATCGCGGGAATCTGGGCCGACAAGTTCGACCAGCTGGCGGCCTTCCAGAACTTCCTGATCATGCCGCTGACCATGCTCTCCGGTGTGTTCTATTCGATCCATTCCCTGCCTGCAGTGTGGCAGGGGGTGTCGCATTTCAACCCGTTTTTCTTCATGATTGACGGGTTCCGTTACGGCTTTTTCGGTGTCTCCGACGTGTCCCCGTGGGCCAGCTTCGGAGTCGTTTCTGTCTGTTTTGTCGTGCTCGCCGCGATCACCCTGCAGATGCTTGCCAGGGGCTACAAGCTGCGGGCCTGAGGATGTGAATCATGTTTCTGGCCAGTGAAATCGAACGCCTCGTCGCCGCCGGGCTCGAGTGCGAATTCCTGAAGATCGAAGGGGATGACGGCACCCACTTTGCCGGCGTCGTCGTCAGCCCGGCCTTCGAAGGCAAGCCCCGCGTGCGCCAGCACCAGGCCGTCTATGCCACCCTCGGCAAGCTGATGGGCAACGAGATCCACGCCCTCCAGCTGACCACCTACACGCCCGCCCAATGGGCCGAATTTCAGAAGGAACTGGGCTGAAACACGCCCTTGATGCATGGATAAACTGTTGATCGAAGGCGGCGCCCGCCTGTCGGGCGAGATCGCCATTTCCGGTGCCAAGAACGCGGCCCTGCCCATCCTGTGTGCGGCGCTGCTGACGGCCGAGCCGGTCACCTTCACCAATGTGCCGCGGCTCAACGACATCGCCACCCTGCTGCGCCTGCTCGAGCAGATGGGTGTCAAGGTCAGCCGCGATGGCGACAGCGTGACCCTCGATGCCGCCGGTGTGAACAACCCGCTGGCCTCCTACGAGATGGTCAAGACCATGCGCGCCTCCATCCTGGTGCTCGGCCCGCTGGTGGCCCGCTTCGGCGAGGCGCGGGTCAGCCTGCCCGGTGGCTGCGCCATCGGCGCGCGTCCGGTGGATCAGCACATCAAGGGCCTGCAGGCCATGGGTGCCGAGGTCAAGGTGGAGCATGGCTACGTCCATGCCAAGGTACCGCGCCTGAAGGGCGCCCGCCTGTTCACCGACATGGTCACCGTGACCGGCACCGAGAACCTGATGATGGCCGCCTGTCTGGCCGATGGCGAGACGGTGATCGAGAACGCCGCCCGCGAGCCTGAGGTGGTCGATCTGGCCAACTGTCTGGTGGCCATGGGCGCGCGCATCTCCGGCGCCGGTGGCGACGTGATCCGCATCCAGGGCGTGCCCGCCCTGCACGGTGCCACCCACCGGGTGATGCCCGACCGCATCGAGACCGGCACCTACCTGTGTGCCGCCGCCGTCACGGGCGGTGAAGTGCGCCTGACCGGCACCTCGGCCAGCTACCTGGACGCGGTGGTGGACAAGCTCATGGACGCGGGGTGCGAAGTCTTCGCCGAACGGGATGCGGTGCGCCTCAAGGCTCCGGCCCGCCTCAGCGCGGTGAGCCTGCGCACGGCCCCGTACCCGGCCTTCCCGACCGACATGCAGGCCCAGTTCATGGCCCTCAATGCGGTGGCCGATGGCACCGCGGTGATCCGCGAGACCATCTTCGAGAACCGCTTCATGCACGCGGTGGAGCTTCAGCGTCTTGGCGCCGACATCAAGATCGACGGCAACACGGCCTTCGTGAAGGGCGTGGCGACGCTGCAGGGCGCCACCGTGATGGCGACCGACCTGCGTGCCTCGGCGAGTCTGATCATCGCCGGCCTGGTGGCCGAAGGCGAGACCATCGTCGACCGGATCTACCACCTGGACCGCGGCTACGAGAAGCTGGAGGAAAAGCTGACCGCACTGGGCGCCCGGGTCAGCCGGATCCGCTAGGCCGCGCTGAAGGGGCGGCTTCAGCCGCCCATCGCGCGTTGATCGTGGTCTGAGGGCGGCTGAAGCCGCCCCTGCACTACGCCAGCACGGTGAGCACACGCAGCTGGATGGGGTGGCCCTCGGGGGTCTTCCAGTCGATCGTCTGGCCGGCGGACAAGCCCAGCAGGGCGCTGCCGGCAGGCGAGAAGATGGAGACGCGACCCAGGGCGGCGTCGGCCTCATGGGGCCAGGCGAGGGTCAGTTCGTATTCGCGGCCGGAATGCTCCTCGCGGAAGCGGGCGCGGCGGTTGACGGCAATGACATCGTTGGGCAGTTCGTCGGTGTCGACGATGCGGGCGCGTTCCAGCTCGGCGCGCAGGTCGTCCAGGTCGCTGCGATTGCGGGTGGGCGGCTTGGAAAGCAGGCCTTCCAGGCGTTCCAGGTCGTCGGCGGATACGGTGATTTCGGGTTTCATGACGAGATCCTCGTTAAATGACAAAAGAAAATGGCCGAGCCGCCTGAGGCGGACCAGCCATGGACCGAAGGCTAACAGAAGCCGGTGCGGGGGACAAACCTTCAGACCGGCCCAGGGGCGGATCGTTGCCCGATCGGCTAGAATCTCTTTTTACGCAGACAGATCATCATCTTGAACGGCATTACGCTTGCCCTCTCGAAGGGCCGAATTTTCGAGGAGACCCTGCCGCTGCTCGCCGCCGCAGGGATCACGCCGACCGACAACCCGGAAAGCTCGCGCAAACTCATCATCGGCACCAACCGGCCGGATGTGCGCCTGGTCATCGTGCGCGCCACCGATACGCCCACCTACGTGCAGTACGGCGCCGCCGACATGGGCATCGCCGGCAAGGACGTGCTGATCGAGCATGGCGGCGCGGGCCTCTACCAGCCCCTCGACCTCAACATCGCCAAGTGCCGCCTGTGCGTGGCGGTGCCCAAGGAGTTCGACTACGCCGCGGCCGTGAAGCGTGGCGCGCGCATCCGGGTCGCCACCAAGTACGTCAAGGCGGCCAAGGAGCACTTTGCCGCCAAGGGCATGCACGTGGACCTGATCAAGCTCTACGGTTCCATGGAGCTGGCGCCGCTGGTCGGCCTGGCCGACGCCATCGTCGACCTGGTTTCCACCGGCAGCACCCTCAAGGCCAACAACCTGGTGGAGGTGGAGGACATCATGCCCATCAGCTCCCGTCTCGTCGTCAATCAGGCGTCCCTGAAGCTCAAGCGCGAGCTCATCCAGCCCGTGCTGGACGCCTTCGCCGGAGCGATCAGGCCATGAGCGAAGCCCTCATCCGCCGTCTTTCGTCCAGCCAGGCCGGCTTCACGGCCACCCTCGACGCGCTGCTGGCCTTTGAGGGCAGCACCGACGCCGCCATCGAGCAGGCCGTGGCCGACATCCTGCAGGCCGTGCGCCGGGATGGCGACAAGGCCGTCGTCGAATACACCCGCCGTTTCGACCATCTCGACGTGGCCGACATGACCGCCCTGGAGCTGCCCCGTGCCGAGCTGGAGGCCGCCCTTGCCGGCCTCTCCACCGAGCAGCGCCAGGCCCTCGAGACTGCCGCCGGGCGGGTGCGCAGCTACCACCAGCGCCAGGTGATCGAATCCTGGCGCTACACCGACGAATCCCCGGGCATGGACGGTACCCGCCTGGGGCAGAAGGTCACCCCGCTGGACCGGGTCGGCCTGTATGTGCCCGGTGGCCGCGCCTCCTACCCCAGCTCGGTGCTGATGAACGCCATCCCCGCCAAGGTGGCCGGGGTGGGCGAGCTGATCATGGTGGTGCCGACCCCCCGTGGCGAGAAGAACCCGCTGGTGCTGGCCGCTGCGGCCATCACCGGGGTCGACCGGGTGTTCACCATCGGCGGTGCCCAGGCCGTGGCCGCCCTGGCCTATGGCACGGCGACCATTCCCCAGGTGGACAAGATCGTCGGCCCCGGCAATGCCTACGTGGCGAGCGCCAAGCGCCGGGTCTTCGGCACCGTCGGCATCGACATGGTGGCCGGCCCCTCCGAGGTGCTGGTGATCTCCGACGGCTCCGGCGAGCCCGACTGGGTGGCGATGGACCTCTTCGCCCAGGCCGAGCACGACGAGCTGGCCCAGTCCATCCTGCTGTGCACCGACGAGGCCTTCATCGGCCGGGTCGAGGCGAGCATCGCCCGCCTGCTGCCCGAGATGCCGCGCCGGGAGACCATCGCCGTGTCCCTGAAGAACCGGGGCGCGCTGATCCACGTGAAGGACCTGGCCGAGGCCTGCGCCATCGCCAACCGCATTGCGCCGGAGCATCTGGAGCTGTCCCTGGACGACCCCTACCAGTGGATCGACGAGATCCGCCATGCCGGGGCCATCTTCATCGGTCACTACTCGGTGGAGGCGCTGGGCGATTACTGCGCCGGCCCCAACCACGTCCTGCCGACCATGCGCAGCGCCCGCTTCTCGAGCCCCCTGGGGGTGTATGACTTCCAGAAGCGCACCAGCCTGATCGACATCTCGGAACAGGGCGCCCAGACCCTCGGCCGCGTCGCCTCGGTGCTGGCCCACGGGGAAGGCCTGCAGGCCCATGCCCGCTCGGCGGAGATGCGCCTCAAGTCCTGAGCTGACTTCCGGCGCCGTCCTACCCTGCAAGCCCGGCCTCGCGCCGGGCTTGTTTTATTGGCGCCGCGCAAGCGGGGCGCGTGGGGGTCACTTTCATCGCCGGGCCGCCCCAAGATGAAAGGCGCCCCCCCGGGGGGCAGCGAGCCGCGCAAGCGGGGCGCGTGGGGGTCACTTTCATCGCCGGGCCGCCCCAAGATGAAAGGCGCCCCCCCGGGGGGCAGCGAGCCGCGCAAGCGGGGAGCGTGGGGGCTACTAATCAGCCTCGGCCAGCAGGCCGAGGATGTCGGCCCCGTAGGCGTCCAGCTTGCGGTCGCCCACCCCCGAGATGGTGCCCAGCGCATCGATGCTGTCCGGCCGCTGGCGGGCGATGTCGCGCAGGGTGGCGTCGTGGAAGATCACGTAGGCGGGCACATTGCGCTCCTTCGCCGTGCTGGCCCGCCAGGCGCGCAGGCGCTCCAGCAGGGCGGCCTCGGCTCCGGTGGCTTCCGGCCAGTCGCGCAGCTTGCGGGTGGTGTCGGCCTTGCGGCCCTTCCTGGCCGGCGTCGCGTCGATGCGCAGGGTGAAGCTGCTCTCGCCGCGCAGCAGGGGGCGGGCCGCTTCGGTGAGGGTCAGGGCGCCATAGCGCTCGTGATCCACCGCCAGGGCACCATGGGCCACCAGCTGGCGGATCAGGGTGCGCCAGCCCTTGTCATCCAGCTCGGTGCCGATGCCGAAGGTGCTGACCTGGTCGTGCTGCCACTCCTTGACCTTGTCGGTGGCCTTGCCCAGCAGCACATCCACGATGTGCCCGGCGCCGAAGCGGCTGCCGGTGCGGAACACGCAGGACAGGGCCTTGCGCGCCGATTCGCTGGCATCGCGGACCTGGGGCGGGTTCAGGCAGGTGTCGCAGTTGCCACAAGGGTCGGAGGCCTCGTCGAAGTAGCCCAGCAGGCGCTGGCGGCGGCAGCCGGTGGTCTCGCACAAGCCCAGCAGGGCGTCCAGCTTGGCGGTGGACACACGTTTGACCTCGTCATTGGCCTCGCCCTGGTCGATGAAGCGGCGCTGCTGCACCAGGTCGGCCACGCTGTAGGCCATCCAGGCTTCGGCGGGCTGGCCGTCACGGCCGGCGCGGCCGGTCTCCTGGTAGTAACCCTCGATGGAGCGGGGCAGGTCCAGGTGGGCCACGAAGCGCACGTCCGGCTTGTCGATGCCCATGCCGAAGGCGATGGTGGCCACCATCACGATGCCGTCCTCGCGCAGGAATCGGTCCTGGTTGATGGCCCGCTCCTCTCCCCCCATCCCCGCGTGGTAGGCCAGCGCGGAGATGCCCTTTTCCTGCAGCCAGGCGGCGGTTTCATCCACCTTCTTGCGGGAGCTGCAATAGACGATGCCGGCCTCGCCGAGGTGGCCGTCCTTCAGGAAGGCCAGCAGCTGGGCGCGGGGATTGTCCTTGGGGACGATGGTGTAGCGGATGTTGGGCCGGTCGAAGCTGGAGACGAACTCGCGGGCCTCGAGCAGGCGCAGGCGCTCGGCGATCTCGCGGCGGGTCTGGGCGTCGGCGGTGGCGGTCAGGGCGATCCGCGGCACCTGGGGGTAGCGCTCCGGCAGGATAGACAGCTGCAGGTATTCGGGGCGGAAGTCGTGGCCCCACTGGGACACGCAGTGGGCTTCGTCGATGGCGAAGAGGGCCAGCTGGCCAGCCTCGTGGAGGTGGTCGAGCAGATCCAGGAAGCGCGGCGTGACCAGGCGCTCGGGCGCCACGTAGAGCATGTCGAGGGCGCCGGCCAGCATCGCCCGCTCGATCTCCATGGCCCGCTCGAAGCTCAGGCTGGAGTTGAGGAAGTCGGCTGCCGCGCCGACCTCCTTGAGGGCGCTGACCTGGTCCTGCATCAGGGCGATCAGCGGCGATACCACGATGGCTACGCCGGGCCGCAGCAGGGCCGGGATCTGGTAGCACAGGGACTTGCCGCCGCCGGTGGGCATCAGCACCAGCGCATCGCCGCCGGCCGCCACGTGTTCGACGATGTCCTCCTGCGGACCGCGGAACCGGGTGTAGCCGAAGACGTGGAAGAGGGTTTCGCTGGCGCGGCTCATGGGGCCGGGATTCTACCCCGGCTTGGCCGCCAGAATGAAAAAAGGCCGGAAAATCCGGCCCTTGTCGGGTGGCGCGGGGCGTCAGGCCGCGCCGTGGTGGGCTGCAATGTAATGTTTCAGTACCAGCTTGAGCCTGGCTACGCCGATGAGGTCGCCCTTGTCGCGGGCGTGCTGGATGTCGTCGGCGATCATGCGGCGGATGCTCAGGTCGCCCTCGGGGGTGTGGCACAGATAGCTGCCCATCTCGATGGCCAGCATCTCGGGAATGTGTTCGTGCTCGGCGATGGCGAGGATTTCGTCCTCGGTGAGATCCGACAGTTCGATGCAGTCTTGCAGCGTCAACATGGGAAGTCCCTCCTTCTGGTTGGAATGAGCGAAATCCTTCTTTATTCCATTTGAAACCTTTTGTCTGTGCGCCGTGTTGATCCAGGGCAAGAGGCCATTTTTGCTGCGATGCAGCTAGAATCCGCCTTTTTCCACCAGGGGGTTTCCATGCAGGGCTTGAAGGCGTTCGGGAACGGCATCTACGCCGTCGATTCAGGGTACACGGGGCCCGACGTGGCGGCCATCCACCTGATCGAGGAGGGGGGGCGGGCTGCGCTGGTGGATACCGGCAACAACGATTCCCTGCACCACGTGCTGGAGGCCCTGGCGGCCACCGGACTGTCGGCGGAGGCCGTGGATTACGTGCTGCTGACCCACATCCACCTGGACCACGCCGGCGGCGCGGGGGCGTTCATGCAGGCTTTCCCCAACGCGAAGCTGGTGGTCCATCCCCGCGGCGCGCGCCACATGGCCGAGCCGTCCAAGCTGTTCGCCGGGGTCTCCGCCGTGTATGGGCCCGAGCGGGCCAGGGAGCTCTACGGCGAGCTGATCCCGGTGCCGGTGGAGCGCATCATCGAGGCGGGTGACGGCTACGCGCTGGACCTGGCGGGGCGCACGATCCGCGTCTTCGATACGCCGGGCCATGCCCGCCATCACGTGTGCTACTTCGACACCCGGAGCCGCAGCTTCTTTACCGGTGACACTTTCGGCCTGTCCTACCGGAGCCTGGACGTAGAGGGCCGGCCCAGCATCTTCCCGACCACCACGCCGGTGCAGTTCGAGCCGGAGGCCATGCACGCCTCGATCCGCCGCATGGAGGCCGAGCAACCGGTGGCCATGTACCTGACCCATTACGCCCAGGTTACCGACGTGCCGCGTCTGGCCGCCGACCTGCACCGTCTGATCGACGCCCATGTGGCCATCGCTGAGCGCCACGTGGCGGCGGAGGGGCGCAAGGACCTGATCGAGGCCGATATCTGGGCTCTGGTGGGGGAGGAGGCCGCCCGCAACGGCTGGACCGTGCCGGAGGCCGAGTGGCGGCGCATCCTGGCGCTGGACGTGGAGCTCAACGCCCAGGGCCTGGATGTGTGGCTGGACGGCCGGCAGGGGTAGGGGGCGTGTAGGGG
>WBTZ01000092.1 GCA_009026175.1 Zoogloea sp.
GCTCAGCAGATCCCGCACAGGTCGCCCCATCAAGGCGACGGCCTGGCATGTTCAATCCAGATCCGCGCGTTACAGTCTGATCACCACCGAGCTCATGAGCATCTCGGTGTCCGTGTAAACACGCTTGGCCACGACAAAATGAACCCAGTCTTTCTTCGCCACCTGAAGGGCGCACGTGCCTGGCTCGTGGCACTTGCCTCTGTCATTGCAGCCGTTGTGACAATGCTTGCATTTTCAGACGCGCGTCATCATGACGAGGCCGCTATTGTGGGACTCTCTTTCCCGATACCCGAAAGCGAACTGAAGGCTCTGGAAGCGGCAGCCGAGGCCGGTGACCCAGACGCACAGTCGCGATTGGCGCACGAGATTTCACGTTTTCAAGGGCCCGGCATCCGGGCATTCCAGCTTATTCGACGGGCGGCAGATCAACAGCACCCCTATTCGGAATACGAAATGGGCATGATGCTGTCGGGCGAAATTCTCGTCTGGGAACGCGATGAGTCAGAGATCGCCAAGCTCGGGGCACCCGTGCCCAATGACGTTACCTGGATCAAGGGACCTGGTGGCGAGGGATCAAGCCTGGCCATGGATCATGGCAAGGCAGTTCAATGGTTCGAAAAGTCGGCGGCCCAGGGCGTGTATCAGGCTTGGCGGGAGCTGGCGGTTGCCTACAAGGACGGACGGGGCGTGGAGCCTGATCCGATCCAATCCACAAAATGGGTACGAAAGCTCGCGGAGGCCGGCGACCCCGGATACATGCTGGATTACGCACGACGCCTTGAGGATGGTGAAGGCGTCGAGCCTGACTCCATAAAGGCATTCGCCTGGTCTTTGTTCGTGATTGAATCGACTTATCCAGCAAAGAGCGCAATTGGGAGTAAGGCGCGTGCCATTGGAAAGCGTCTCGAGTCGAAGCTGACGACTGATGAGATCCAGGCTGCAAGATCGTATGCGAAAGAACTTGCGAAGCATGCAAGTGTATGTGTCGGCGGACTTGAGCGTTGCCGATGACGAAGGCGTCCAGCATCACAATCCCGCTCCGTTGCCCGCCTCCGGCCCGACATCGACCCAAAAACAAAAAGGCCAACCCCTGGAAGGTTGGCCTTTTGACGCGCAGATCAACGACCTGCCGGAATCCGATGTGGAGCGGGCGATGGGAATCGAAAACGTGGAGCAGCGCATGGCACGTAGTCCTGCTACCCCAATCGAAGACTGAGATCTTTCCAGTTTTCCCTTGGCGCTCAAGGGGTTTGCCGCGTAAGCGCTAACTATGGGCCTCGGTGCTGCCGACGTTGGTCACGGATCTGGATTGCTCGAACTTGACGCAGCAGTGACCAGAACGTGACCAGACAATCACCGGGGGGGGGTTAGCACATCACACCAATCCTCTGAAAGAGCTTGACCACATTCCCGGATCTGAACCCCGTCGCGATGGTTCTACAGTCGTGTCCCAAGCTGTCCCGAATAAAAGGGTCACCCTCATGCCGCATCAGCAGTTCGACTGCTGCAGGTGAGTCGTTTTCGACCGCCAGCATGAGCGGTGTCCGCCCGGCGACGGGATAGCTGTGGCGAGCATTCGGGTTAGCGCCGTGGGCCAGCAGGTGTGCTGCGATCTGAAGCTGCTTTTCGGTGGTATGCCTGCCAAGAAAATCGTTGACGATCCCATCGACCACCTCCCTGAAGATCTCGTGCCCATCTGGATTTCGCATTGCATCGAAAATCGACCTCTTGTCGCCGAAAACCCCCGCTCCTCCAACTCCGTAACGGCGCAAGGTTTCACGCACTACTAGATCGCGGTTGTTTGTAATGCTCTGCGTGAGTGCCCGTCGGATCGAGTTGGCCGCTCGCAATCCGCCCATGTTCCGGATACACAGGTATAGCGGTGATTGATCGTCGGTATGACCGCGCAGATTGGCGTCGGCCCCCATGGCGAGTAGCTTCGGGACCACATCGGGCTCGCCGTAGTCGATTGCGCTGATCAATGGGGTTAGCCGTTTCCTTTTCGTATGTTGATTCAGGGTTGCGGTGCTGTGCGGATGACTCAGGAGAAGATCAAGCATCTCCCGTTCGTTGCAATCAGTGGCTTTTTGGATGGCGGCTAGCAGCGCTGAACCACCAGAGTCATCCAGGGCATCGACGGATGCGCCTTTCTCAAGAAGCGTCTTTACAACGTCAAGGCTGCCGATTGTCGTGTAGAGCGACAACTGACTCTTGCGCCGGACTTGGTTGTCCATGGTACGAACGGTGACGATTTGATCGGGCTTGCGGTAGTTCGGCTGCCGATTGGCCAGAGATTCGAGGTCGTACATCAGGAATGGCAAGGCACCGACATCGTCGTTGGGTTGTTCGACCTCGGCGAACCGCCCTTGCGAGGGGAAGAAATGGTGAAACTGCTTGCGTAGTTCTTCGAGTTCCCAGTCTTCGACAACGTCCTCGTCTACCCTAGGCTGAGCGATCACACCCAAGGCGATTGCTCGATGCTTCAACTGTTTCAGAAATGGTTTCGCATTGCCCAGGTAACCGGCAAGCGCCATCGCCTCAGCAACGATCTGCTTCCACGTTTCACCCGCCCGATAGTCTGCATTGGCCACCGCGAGTCGATAGCACTCAAGCGCTTCTTTGTATTCACCAGAAAGGACGTGCCAGCGTCCTCGATACCATTCGAGCGCGTAGTGGCCTAGCCCTTCTGGATCGTGCACTTCGAGTTGTTGGGCGAACTCGGCAAGTGCGGTCTGGGCCACTGCGCGCGCACCTTCAGACTTCGGCTCGACTGGATCGAGGCTGCACATGAGCTTTCCATATGGCTCCAACAGTGCTTTACGCTTCTTGCCCGCATTGAACGCAGCCATTGACAGAATTTCGCCGATGCCCCATTCCCGATGTGCCTGGCTGATATGCCAGTTAATTATTTCCAGGAGATGTAAGGGATTCGCTTCGCGCTCGAACCATGTCAACGCACGTGCGAGGACCAGCCACTTTAGAAGCGCGGGTGCCTTCCTTTTCTGCTCGTTGGTTCCATTCTTCGCCAATGCGTCGACGAAGAGCTTGAGGCTCGCCAGATCCGGCAACTGAGTGCCATCCGCCCATCGGGTCACCTTCTCCCGGTTGTCTAGGGCAAGGTCTGACGTTTCGGGGAAAGCGGCTTTGGCGAGTGCACGGCTGCCGCCGGGATCGGCCCAATTGAAGACGACTTCCAGCGGATATTCTTCCGGGTGCAGGAAGGAGTGCGGGTTAGGCGCATCCTCCGTCCAGATGCCTTCGAAGAAACCAATTGCATGAGGTGCGAAGTAGTGCTTGATTAATACGGGCAAGGTTTCGTCCCGACTCATGCCGTCCAAGGAAACGGTTGAAACGATTCTTAGGTAGCTGGCGTGAACGTACTGGATGAACCGATCCAGGTCGTCGATGAACACTTCGTCTTCGACGTACCGACGCAACGGCGCGAGGATGAGACCCACACGCAGACCCGATATCTTGGACCAGTCGAAGTCGCCCTCTCTTGCAAGGCGCTCCACATCCCGATCTTTTGACTTGGTGTCGAGCGCTTGTGCCAGCGCGTTGTAGACCTCTCCCAAACGGGGGTATGGGGGTGTGGCTACATCAGGTTTGGTGCTCATTTGACTACCTGTTCCAGCTTGCGGATATCCCGTTGAAAATTTCGCAGAGCTCGATGATCACTTGGTGTGCAGGGTACCGGGATGCGCCGTCCTGAGGGCGAAGTCAGCTTTCCGTGTCTGCCGCCACGACAGAATTGCCAGCCCTGGATGACTAGTGATCGGACGAACTCTGCAAAGCCCTTGTCCTTGCAGTATCTCTTTGTCATCGATTCTAGTGTATGGCCTGAACCTGTGATTCGTGCCCAGGCCGTTCCGATTACGCCTTTTTGGAGGGAGTATTGCTTGCGGCTGCGCGCTGGGCCCGCGCCGCGAAACTCCTGGAGGTGACTTGACCGTTGCCTGCACGGGCTTGGGCAGAATGGATGCGGGCTGCGGCGCTCGGGGTCATCGGGGTGCGAGCGGTAGATGCGGACTTCTTGGACATGATTCGAGTCTCCAGTTAAGTTGCCACGTCGGCAACGGAGCGAATCGTAGAGGTCGGGCTTCGACAGGTCTGCCGCTTAGTGCGTCAAGGTTTTGGAAAAAATGCCCTGATGCGAGGAACATGGTTTGGAGAAGCCTCCGAGTTCGGTCGTAGGGGTGTATAGCCGGCAAAGTTGGAGCCCATGCTCAATCCCATTCCGTCATCCTAGACACCTCCAAGTCCATCTCTTCCCCAAGCTCGGCGCAGGATCTAGGGACCTGCGCCGGGCGTGACCACCTCCGGGGCCCCTGCGAGCTAGGCTCGCAGGGGTGTTGATGTTGGCAAGAGATAGGTCTGACGTTTTCCCGCGAAGTCAGCGCTGGTGTTTAGTCTGCCGTCAGGTGGAACGAAATCACATTTCATTCCAAGATCGTTACCCGCTAGAACTTGTCCGGGCTTGATTTCCACGATCTGGGCGGATCGGACTGTGAATCGCCCCTCTTTCAGTCCAGGAAATGATTGAGCTGGCGATGCCGTGCTAGGTATGCCTTCTGCTGGGCGTTCAGGCCGCTTATCTTCGAGCCCGGCGCAATGCCGAGACATTGCTGGTCCTGAGCGTTCAGCGCGGAGTTTTTTACAAGTAGCAGGCCCTGATCGTCAAACGATACGTAGCCACGATCAAAGAGTTTGTCGAGGGCAGGAGACAATGGGAAGCCGTTGTTGGGATCAATTTTCTCGGTCTCATTAGACAGCGACCACGGGACAATGTGCGATGCGGTCAGTAGCTCCGGCTTGCTCAAACCCGTGACGGGGCATGCATATTGCCAAAGCGCCAAGACGTCGTCGCGAAACTGACCCTGCCCGACCCGTGCTTGAGCTACGGTTTCACGGGTGCTGCCTTTAGTGAGCCGTCCGGATTGGCGATCGGAAACCTGCTCACAGACCTTCACCTCTGCGTCACCGAGGTAACTCAGAATCAAGGCGCCGGCGCCCAAGGGAAGGCGGATCATGTATTGCTGAGCAGTATCGCCCGTCCGGGTGAACAAAGCGGGCGAGCATTCTTGGTTATGAATCGCCATCAATGTTGGCTTGAACCCCGCCACGCTGACCGGCGGTGCGAGGATCGTCAAATCGACGTCTATGCGGAACCCTTCGTCATTCCATGGTTTGAAAGTGCGCGTCTGTGGCCGCTTGGCCGGGTAAGCAGTCTCGCGTGCGACAGCTACATAAATGATATTTTGGCGGCGATGACAAAATATGACATCACCGGCTTTTACCTCTTTGACTGAGTCCCAGCCCGCGTTGGTCTTTTTCTTGCCGTTTTTGCCCACGACATACGCCGGAGCCCAAAGGAAGTTGTGGGCAGCGACCTCTTGGTAGCTTGTGCCTAAATTCACCCAGAAAAAAGCCATTGCAGCCCCCTTAAAATGCTTGTTATCGATATATGGGTAACGCCGGACCGAACCGAATCCGGACCCGGATAGGTTCTCCGCACTTCGGTGCTAGGATCGCTCTCAGCCAGATGCCGCCAACTTTCACGACGACAAACCAACAGTCCGACGACGAACTGGTGGTGTAACTCGACAGAAGGGGATGGTAAACGGTGTAGCTACACTGGCGGCAACAATGCAGAGACGGACGGCTCCTGAGGCGACGGGCCCACTGTATATCCGATCTGCGACGGTTCGCCGAGCGCGTGCCGTGCGTTGTGCGGGGTGCGCTTGGCCTGTGTAGGGCTTGAGCAGTGTGCTAGCTTGTAGTCGCTGAAGCATTCGTCTTCCGCCCGAAGCACTAGAGGGCTGATCCCAGCTACGCCAGCATCGCTAAACAGCTCGTCGATAAGCGTTCAGTAGTCCTTCCGACTACCCAGCCGGAGCCGCCCGCCGTTATCGCTTGCTCATACGCCCAGTGCGCCACCCGATGCGAACAAGTGAGGTCTGCCGCGAAGCCCTTTAACTCACCTGCGATCTCATCCCCGTAGTCCGCATTTCGCATCACCCATCGTTCAAGATGGCGCTCCGCGGCGAGCATGTCTGACTTGCGCCGATTGCACCCTGCATGTGCCAGCACGAAGTTATGGGCCAAGTCTCGGGGATACTTGATCCACGGGATGAAGTGATCAACGTCCGGAGTCCCGGGTAGTCCCTCACCGCAGTAAAAGCACTTTTTTGACTGAATTTGGTTGAGGAGCGGTGCCACACCTGCAAGTGCAGCTCGAGGCGTCCCGAACATGAACTGCTCCAGGTCGTCTACTCGACCGATGGCTTGGTGGTTACGCTGGTTCTGACGGACGTGGTTCAACCATCCTGCTCTCGCCAATTGCTGGATGAGCGCGGCGAAGGTCCTCAGCATGAAAGCCACTCCTGGCTTCAAGTTCACCTTTCCTCTCTCGGCTAGCGGGTAGTCGTACAGGAAGGGGACTTGTGTGCCTCCAACGTTTTGTAGGTATTGGATCGGCATCCCTGCTACGGTTTGTGCGATATCTCTCACCACATCAGGCCAGTCCGACGATCTTCTAGCCTCTCCGATGGTTTGCATCCCCGCGGTTCGAAGGCGGAGAAGACCGTTGATCACAGCGGCTTGTTTGCCTTGGTTCTGGGCGAGTATGGCTGGCGAGCATCCTGGCGCACCCGAGGCATAGGGCAGAGTCTGTGCCCAATACAGGTCGGCGAACTTCTCTCCGATGGCAGCCATGGGAATGACCAACGGATCGGACCTACCGCTATCTTCGACAGCGAGCTCTGCCAGTGCCATCAAGAGCGCATATTTGTAAGTCGCTACAAAGCTGCCGTCCTCAAACAGGCGCTGAATATGCTGCAAAAACTGTAGTTGGGCCTCAGCGGTCGGTTTCACGGCCAATACTTCGCTTTATCCGGGATTACCCAGCGAACCCCGCCCCGAGGATCGGACTGGTCACCGACGTAGCGAGGGATCAAGTGGATATGAAGATGCGGCACCGTTTGCCCCGCCGCCGGCCCGTCGTTGATTCCAATGTTATAACCCGCCGGCGCACACTCCCGATCGAGCCTACGCTTAGCTTCGTCCAGCAACGCCAGGATCGCTTGAAGTTCGAGTTGGTTCAACTCGAAGAACGACGCGATGTGGCGGCGTGGGATCACCAGTGTGTGGCCGGGTGAAACCGGAAAGCCGTCGCGAATAACCAGGCCATGGAGATTCGATACGACGATTCGCTCTGGTGGGAGAGTACAAAAAGGACAAGTTGAATTCGTCTGCATGACTTCGCTCTGACTCGTGAGACCTTGTTCCACAAAACCCATCGGTCATCATGACACTAGGCGGACGAGCTTGTAAAAAATAATCGCTCTGACCTGTCGTCCCGCGACAAGCCCTGTGGCCCGCTGATGCCGGTCTTGCCCAGCGGCCCTGGTTGCGCTCTCTGTTCGGCGGAGAGGTTCAAGGGCTTGAGTGTCATGGCCGTTATCCTTCGGATTCATTTACCTGACCGAGTCCTCGTATGTCTGAGAAACCTTTTCCCTGCTGCTTCACCGCCGCTGAGTTTGAGCAGTTTCAGGATCTGTTCGAGATAAATCTGCTGGCGATCGCACGTGCCCGGGAAGAATCTAAGCAACCCTACCCCGATACGGTAAAGGAGATTTTGGAGCGGGTATGGCGCGTTCCGTTAGTCAATCGTTACGGCCAGTTTGTCTGCCCGGATGATCGTCTTGGCGGTGTAAGTAAGCAGCGCGTATATGCTTGGGTTGTAGAAAAAACTCGTGGGGGAAAGGCGGATGATGCCGCCTGGGACCTGTATGCAAAGCAGGAGGGGCGTGCGGCTCTGCGCGAGGTCCCCAAAAAAATCTTGGAGCTCATGCAAGGGGAGCGACGGTGGCGGTTCTGGAGTCAGTTCGCCCTGACCTGTCACCAAATTCTCTCCGATGACGTGGCTTTGAAAGTGCCTAAGACGACCAAACTTGCTGTCGGCGCTTTCGTCCATGGGGCTGCCGAGGTGCGAAATGCGTTGAGTGCATTGCTCGCTGATCCCCGAGTTCTGCGACGAGTGTCCCCACAGGAGATTCCGATGCTGCGTAACTTGCATGAATCCCTGCCGAGTTTGATCGAGACCTTTGAGGACATGAATCTGGACACAATCTATCCATACAAGAACATACGCGAGGACGCTCGGCTGCGGACGGTGGGGGCCGATATTGCTGAGCTCGCCTGGCGGAACCTAGGGCATTGCAACGCGGGTGTGTTGGCTGAACTTCTCTCAGATCTTGGGGTGGAGTTCAACAACAAGTGGTTCGGAGAGCAGTCGGCCAGGGCCCTTCGTCGGGTGGAGGAGTACGAGAAGCAGCGGTACGTACTGCATGTGCGTTTGCCGTTGGACAGGCAGGAGGACCCCTACCGGCCCTGCATCATCAAAGAATCCCCGTGGCTCGGAAATTGGGTGGTGGACTGAATCAGATGAGATCGGTTAGGCGCGTTTTTGGGGGGGAATTAGGGGGGTAAACGGGGTGTTCTGCACAGGGTGATATCCGGAGACTGGCGGCATCGAATGGCAATCCCGCCGTCGATGTGACCCCATCACCTTGAGGTAACTCACGATGTCTCGTAATTACAGCAGCCGCGTTAGGTCGTTTTCCCGCCCCATCCTTGGCCCGGACGGGGGGGGCATCTCCCTGAACGAGAACCTGAGCGTGAGCCTGCTTCCGGGTCGGGCTGTCGTCGTAAAGCAGGGGGCGAGAATCGTAGCCTTTTACGAGGGCTGGACCGATGAGCTGCTTGCCTACATCCGGGATGAACTGACCCGGATCATGCTGGATCCTTACAACGCCGAAGATCCCAACTGGTCCGCGCTCGCGGAGTAACGCCTTTGGAACGGGCGGGGCTGGATGCCGCGCCCAATATACGCGAAGCGTGGGGAAATTAAATGGTCAGTTTTAAACCCGGGACGTCTTTTGACTTTCCGATCAAGCCTCTGTCTGTCCTAGCTGCAAACGTTGTGCAGTCCTACACCCCGCCGGTCTCCGACATCATTGATGACCCTCTGAAGCTGTTTGAGCGCCAAGTGGAGGCTCAACGTCGGGACTTGGCGGCCGTCGCCTCCACCCCGCCCGGTAGCCCTGTGCCGGGCACCGGTCCGAGTGTATCAATGGGCGTTGATGCCGAGTGGGTCCATGACCCGGACACGCGCACCAACCGCATCCTCTCGATCCAGTTTCATGTGGTCGGCGAGTGCGGCGAGTTTTCGCACATCGAGTACCTGAAGGGTGGGGCCGCGGACAAGCGCCCGGAATTCGCCAAGCTCATCGCCGAGGTCCTCACGATGGGGGTGGAGGGGGGGTACATCCTCGAGTGGCCGCAGACGGTGATCGTCGCGGCTTTCTTCCTCCGGGCCGACCTGACCGCCTTCGGCGACCTTGCCCGCTTCAAGACCCGTCTGGATTCCGTCGGGCGCAGCGTCGGTACCCGGGGTGCTGGCATCCCGTTCGATGTTGAGTTTGAGCCTCGGGATATCGAGCGCCTCACCCAGGCCCGGCGCTTGGTCGCCTGCTCTGACGATTACAGGCGCGCACTGCAGGTGAAATTCATCGATCTCGTCCGCCATGTGCCGGCCGGTACCACGCTGGCGGACGTCGGTGCTCTGCTGGGTCAGCCCAAGATCGAGCTGCCGCCGGGCGCCATCGAGCATATGGACCTCCTGCTCGCGGATAACCCTGAACTCTACGCCAAGTACGCCGCTCAGGATGCGCTCATAGCCGTCTACTTCCTGCATCGCGTCAAGGAGGTTATCGGCGGCCTGCTGGAGAGGGGAGCAGCATGATTCCTTTGACCAGTAGTGGCGTGGCCGTTCGGCTGTTTAAGAAGACCCTGCACGAGCGCGGGATCGATTTTCAGGATGTCTTCGGGACCGAGTCCCGCTCGAAGACCTTCTGGAATGAAAAGACCGGCAAGCTCGTGACCGTCAAGCAAGATCAGGCGGTGCCGATGCGAGCAGCGTTCGCCGACATCGTCACCCAGACTGCGCATGGCGGTCGTGGCGAGTGTTTCTACGCCGGTCCGACGCCGATCGGCACCTACTACGACATCGACATCGCCAGCGCCTACACGACGGTCTTGAGCATGCTGGGCTTGGTCGACTACGCCCATCCCCGGGTGCTGCTCGATCCCGAGGCGTTCCGCGGCCATGTTCTCGGCTTCGCGTTGGTCGACATCCAGTGCTGCCCGGACGAGGTTCGCTATCCGGTCTTCCCGATGGAGGGCGACGGGGAGAACCTGCTGTTCGTCCGCACGGGGATGTCGTACTGCACGGCGGCCGAGATTGAGGTTGCCCTCGATCTCGGTTACGAGCTTAAGATCCTGCACGGCGTCATCTACCCGTGGCTCGACGAGAACGTCAGGCCCTTCGAGCCCTTCGTCACGACAATCCGCGACGAGCGGGCCAAGCACCCGAAAGGGAGCTTCGATAACGAGTACATCAAGCTGGTGGGCAACGGGCTTTTCGGCAAGACCGGTCAGGGTCTCAAGGAGAAGATGGTCTTCGATGCCGGCGAGATGCGGAGCGTCAAGCTCGAACCCTCCGAGATCACAAATGAGCTTTTCTTCAGCTTCGTGATGGGCTTCGTCCGGGCGCTCATCGCAGAGTTGATGAACAGCGTGCCGCGCCACCGCCGGATCATCAGCGTAACGACCGATGGCTTCCTGACCGATGCGCCCCTGGAAGAAGTGGATCAGTCCGGGCCAATCGCCCGCCGGTTCAAGGCCGCTACCGAGCGCGTCGCCCCCGGCAAGCCGATCCTCGAGGTCAAGCATCAGGTCAGTCAGCTCATCTCCGCGCGCATCCGCGCTCAGTTCACGACGCGGATCGATCCCGACACCGAACTCAAGCCAGATGCGCGGATCGTGCTCGCGAAGGGCAACGTTACGCCCGAAATCAGGCTGCCCGCGGGCGAGGCCAGCAAGGAGCAAGTGAAGGCCATGCAGAACGATTACATGGTCGATCTCTATTTGAACCGGACGCCGGAAACGAAGACGATCATGAAGCCCTTCATCAGCCTGCGGCAGCAGTGGCTCGATGATCTGGATGTCTTCCGCATCGAGCGTCCGGTCCGGCTCGGGCTGGAGTTCGACATGAAGCGCCGGCCGGTCGAGGCACGGATGGTTGAGGTCGTCGACGGAGCGCACATCGCCTTCGATACGGTCCCCTGGGACACGATGGAAGAGGCCGAAAAAGTCCGTGCCGTCTTCACCGGCTGGCGCCGCCAGCATTGTCTCAAGACCCTGGAGGACTGGACCGACTGGAACGACTTCGCTGCTGGAGCGATCAAGCGCTGGGAGCACCGGGCAAGCGGCGGCGCGGGCATCCGCCGGACCGGTGAGGGTGAAGTCGGCGTGCTGCGCCGGATGTTCCTGCGGGCCTACGCGAAGAAGGCCTGGGGGCTGACGCGGACCCTGACTTACCTGGAGGTGTCGCTGTGGCTAACCGAGAACGGCTATCCGACCACCGTGACGGAGCTGAAGAACGCCAGTCGCGCGAAGCTCGTGGAGAACGTTGTGGGGGTGACGGACGAGGTCCTGCGGCTGCTTGCACTGCTGCGCAGTCAGTTTCCCGAGCTCGATGTGGCGAAGTTCATCGGCGAAGCCGTCGAATTGCCGGCACTGCCGGTGGTGGTGTAAATGAGGAGAAGGGGAATGGTATACGGTGAAGTTACACTTGATCATCAGCGACAAGGGGGTGCTGCCGCCGGTCGACGAGATGATCGTGAAGTCGATGGCGGCGACGGCCCGCCGAGCGGGCGCCGCTCCCAGAGCGGCGCGCGCTTGGCCTTGGTAGGGCTTCCGCTTCTGCGCAAGCCCGTAGATCCTGTAAGCGCACGGTGCGCGCATGCCCCCGCTGGCAAAGGGCTCGCCCGAGAGATCACGACATGAAGGCCAGGGAGCCTAAGTACCCCTTGGCTACTGCCTTCGGCTTCACGAAGGCTGCAGTCTTGGAAGCGGCCGAGCAGGTCAAGGCACTGGGACTCGAACAAGTCGAGTTCTCATGCGCCGTCCATCGCGGTATGCGCGCCGTGATCTACGGCTCCGGGCGCATCGTGTTGTACAGCCGGTTCTCGTACCGGAACCGGCCACAGCGCATCAAGCTGGGTGAGCTCGGTCTGATCACGCTCGATCAGGCCCGCGCGGCTCATCGGGTCCATCGCCTGAAAGCCTCTCAGGGCGTAGATCCGAGGACTCCGACGCTCTCCAGCATGACCTACCGGCAGCTTCACGATGAGCACTATGTTGTGCAGCGCCGGGCCCGTCGGAAGAAGACGCTCCACACGGACCTGAGCCGCCATGCGAACTGGGTCGGTCCCGAATTCGACGCCAAGCGGGTCGTCGACATCACCAAAACCGACGTCAGCCGCTTCGTGCTGCGGATGCAGGAGGCCGGCCTTGCGCCAGCCACGATCCGGACCACCGTCGGCCAGTTGAAGGCCACGCTCGACATCGCCGTCGAGCTCGAGATCGTGTCCCGCAATGCAGCCAAGGGCGTGGGTCTGCCGGAGGTGAACAACCGTCGCACCGAGTTCATCACGGTGTCGCAGATGCAGGCTTTCATGGCCGCCGCCCGGACCAGCGATCAGCTGGTCGGCTCCCGCCTGCTGATGCTACTGGCGCTGACGGGCGCCCGGCTCGGTGAAGGGCTCGCCGCGAAGTGGGCGGACGTCGATCTCGATGGCGGACTCTGGCGCTTGCCGACGCAGAAGTCCGGCAAGCCCGGGGTCATCCATCTGTCCGACGCCGCCAAGGCCGTGATCCGCGAACTGATCCCGGTCCGCCGCAACGAGTGGATCTTCCCGGGGATGCGCAAGAACGACCATCTGGCCCGGCCGATCCGCTTGTTCCGCAAGCTGTGCAGGCAGGCCGGAATTTCCGATGGCTTCCGCATTCACGACAGCCGGCATGGATGGATCAGTGCCGGGATTTACGCGGGTATCCCGCTCGAAATCATGAGCCAGGGCGCCCGGCACGCCAGCCCGGTCACGACGCGGATCTACTCTCACGCGCATAAGGAATCGCTGATGGCGGCTCAAGAAACCATCGCCGGCCTGTTCATGCCGGAATCAGCTGCGGCCGCGGTCGACTGAACATCAGGAGAAACTCATGCAGAACAGGAAGAAGATGAAGGACCTGCCGGCCGCATCGGCGAACGATGAAGCCGCCATGCCGGGCGAGCAGGCCGGCCAGGGCCTCGACAAGCTGCTGACGACCGAGGAGGTGGCGGAGTGGCTCGGCATCCGGAAATGCACGCTGGAGAAGGCCCGCTCGACCCGAATCGGCGACTTCCCGCCCTTCATCAAGGTCGGGCGCAGCATCCGCTACCGCCGCGGCGACGTGGAGCGGTGGCTCGACCGCCATGCGTATGAGGTCGATGGTTCCCGCGCCTTCCCCGCGGCAGCCTGATAAAAAAATGAAGCAGAACGAAGCCCGGCCGAAGCCGGGCTTTGTTTTTTCAGCTGCTCGCTGCGGCCGAGCGCATCAGGTCTGCGACGTGGTTGCTGGCGGCGCGCAGGCGGTCATCGTTGAGGTGCGCGTAGCGCTGCGTCGTCGAGGTGTTGCTGTGGCCGAGGATGCCTGCGATCTCATGCAGGCTGGCGACCCCGACGAGGTAGGACGCATGCGTGTGCCGAAGGTCGTGCAGGCGGGTCGTCTTTGGATCGATGCCCGCCCGCTTCAGCACCCGCTTCCAGGCCCGTGTCGGGTTGGCGATCGGCCGGCCCGGCAGCTTCCCTGTGAAGACGAAGGGGTTGCCTCGGATACGCGGCCTGCCCGCCAGGATGTCCAGCGCCATCTCATTCAGAATCACGACGCGGGCCATCCCCGACTTGCTCATCGGCATGCGCCACTGACGCCGCTCCAGGCTGATGTGCTCCCACTTCGCCTGGACGGCTTCCTCCCGGCGGGCGCCGGTCGCAAGCAAGAAGCGGAACAGGTCCGCTGCCGACCGTGAAGGTTCGGCCTCCAGCGCCTTCATCAGCCGGGGGAGCTCCTCGGCCGGATCGAGGTAGCGCTCTCGTTTGTTGTTCTCCTTGTGCAACTTGATCCCGTCGCAGGGTCTTACCCCCGGCGGGATCAATCCCCAGCTCGCGGCCAGATTGAAGGCATGGCGGATCAGTTCAAAGACCCGGTTGCTGGTGGCCACCGCGACCTCGCCCTTCTTGTCGTTGTGGAAACGCTGCAGCTCCAAGGTCGTGATCCTCGCCATCTCCCGCTGTCCGAAGACAGGCAGGATATGGTTCTGGAACCGGCTGCCGTCCGCCTTGGCGCTGCGCTTCGTGCTGACGATGTGCGGCCACAGGTGTTGGTCGAAGAATTCGCGGAAGGTGATGCCACTCTCGCGCATCACGTCCCTGGATGCCTGCGGATCGGTGCCCTTGGCGATCTGGGCTTTCCACTCGATCGCCTGCTGGCGGGCTTCGTCGATACTGGTTTCGGGGTAGCCCCCCACCTTCATGGCGCGCTTGCGTCCATCGATCTGGTAGCGGAACAGGAAGGCTTTGCGGCCCTGACGATTGACCTGGACCCGCAGGCCGCCGATCTCCAGGTCGGAGTACTCGATCTCCTTGCTCGCGGCGTCCACGGGACAGGGAGGGAGCGCATCGAGGCTGCGCTTGGTGAATCGAATCTGTCGTTTCATATTGGACTCCCATGGGTAAGGATCAAAGCAGGCCGCGTTCTGCAAAGGACAAGGGTGAGGCTGTGTTGGCGACGATGAAGTGGTCGAGTACTCGCACGTCCACCAGCGCCAGGGCCTGTTTCAAGACCCGCGTCAGCGCCTCATCGGCCTGACTCGGCTCGACGCTCCCGGATGGATGGTTGTGCGCGAAGATGACCGCCGCGGCGCGCCGTTCGAGCGCCAGCTTCACGACCTCGCGCGGATAGACGGCCGTCTGGTTCAAGGTGCCGTGGAACAGCTCCACGCAGTCGATCAAGCCGTTCTGCGCATCCAGCAGCAGGACTACGAAGACCTCATGATCGAGTCCGGCCAGTCGCAGGCGCAGCAGATCCCGAACAGCGCCCGGACTCGTCATGCAATCGCGATCCGTCAGGCGACAACTCAGGGCCCGCGCCATCAACTCCTGGGCGGCGTCGAGGATGCGAAGCGGGCCGTACGACGGAATCCCTTCCTGAAGCGAGGCCGACCCTGGATGAAGACGAAAGAGATCGGGAAGCGGTCGGTTACTGATCGTGGCCGCCGCCTCATCGCCCAGCACGAGGCGTAGTAGCTCAAGGTCCGGCCAGTGCCGGAGGGGTGTTGAAGTCATGGCGATGTGCCTCCCAAAAACGGTGCGAAGAAGTACGAATCCCCGGCGCAGCCCATCGCCACCTGCCCGACACCGTCATGGTTCGAGCAGGGGCAAGGGCAGGACGGGATCAGGTGGAAGGAAGATATGGAGAGAGGACAGGCGCTGGTCCATGTCTGGTCTTTTGAGCACGGCTTGACGCTCCATCACCGGCGTGAGAGGCGTTCAGGACGGGGTCGAGTCGCGCCGCTCGACGTAGCGCTGGGTCTCTGCCCAGGCCAGGTTCTCGGCCTCCTCCCGGCTGAAGCCGCCCAGGTGTTCCCGGACGGCTGCCCGTTCCTGGAAGAACTCATTGGCGTCCTCATCGAGTTCGGCCAGCCATTGGGCGATCTGCGGGTTCAAAGGTGGCGTGGATGTGGGGTCATCCACGGCTTAATACTCCTCGGGCAGGAGGAGGGTGGTCACGGACCTGTCCGCCTCGGTGATGACCCAGATAACGGCATCGGGCGCGATGGTGTAGGCCGAGACGATCCGGTTGCCGTATTGAAGGGCGGCGAGGTTGGCTTGCCAGTCCTCCCGGTCAATGTCTCCAAAGTCCTTGCTTACGTGGCGCGACAGCAGGGTCAGCGGTGAGACTTTGTGGGCGTCCAGGCAGTCGAGGGCGGCAGGGGTCGCGACAACCTGCCCCAGCTCGAACTGGGCGAGGGCAGGAAGTGGAGAGGCGGCGGGCGCGTCATGGTGGCGGGCTTGCATGGTGGGGTCTCCTGAAAGCAAAACGGCCGACGTCCCGATGGCGGGCTTCGGCCGTGATGAACGTGAGCAGAAAGGGATGGCGCAGGCGGATGCAGCAGGTGGGTGGGATGCGATCCTCAGGCCGCCTTGAGATCGGGCGCAGGAGCTGCATGGGTCCGGCAGAAGCCGAGCAAGGCCTCGTCGACGTCGCCCACCTTCGGGATGAAGATCACAGTACCGGCGTCGCCCTCCGCGAAAACGAGCTCGAAGCAGGCGTCATGCTCTTCCAGCACATCGAAGCGCTCTGGAGTGAGGTGGCAGCCCGTGATCGCCTCAAGGGTCCCGATGGTGTCGCCCGCCTGCGCCAGAAAGGCCTGCGCATGGAGCTCCGGGTCATAGGGTTCGCCTTGAGCAAAGTCCTCGAAGCGCTGGGCGATCAGCGCCCGGATCTCACCGTCCTCAACGAGGCGCAGGTGATCGGGATCAATCACGTGGAGCATGGTTCTCGTCCTCCTCGGTGGTGGGGTGGGCCTGGCGTTCGCCGCTGTCCTTGCGTGCCTTCTTGCCTTTGCGCGGGGGGCTCGGCGGGGAGGCGGTGATCGATGCGGCTGGATTCCCTTCGGGCGCTGTCATGGCGGTCTTGGCCTGCTTGGTGGGAAGTTCGAAGGGCTCGCCCGTCTCGGCGAGAACGGCGTTGCGCCAAGCGCTCCAGTCGCCTGACCGGATACTCAGATGGGCGCCTTCCGGCGCTGGGCTGAGGAGGCCCTCGGCACGGAGCACGGCCAGCAGGAAACCCGCATCGTTGACGGACTTGCCGCGGGGGAATGCGGGCTTCAGGGTTTTTGCCGGGATGGCCCCCCCTTCCTGGAGGTAACTCAGGCAGCTTTCGATGGCGGTAAGGGGGACCGCGACCCGGGAGTAATAGCCCGAGCTGCTGTTGCCGGTGACGGCCAGGAAGACCTCAACGGATTCCGCATCCTTCAGGATCGCGTAGTCGAGGGTGCCCGTTGAATGGAGGCCGGCCTTGCGGGCCGTGCTGGTGCGGATGCAGAGGTAGGTGATCGGATCGGACATGAAAGTCTCCGTCGCAGAAAGAAGAAGGGCCCCCGATCCGTGAAGATCGAGGGCCTAGTTGGGGGAGGGGGGCAGGACGATGCGGCGCTGGATGGCCGCCAGTTGTTTCTAGCGCTGGAGGCGGATATGCAATTCCAGGTCGAGGTTGAGGTCGATGAGGGTGCGGGGCAGGGTGAAGTCGGGAAGATGTTGGATGAGCGTGGTCAGCATGGTGAGTACCCCTGAAGGAGCCTTGAGGAAGTGGGAGGCGATGCCAGGAGCGGCAAGCTCTCGAGGGAGTGATATGCAGCCTTGCCAGTGGGCTCTGACGGGTAGGGGGGGGCGTGCCCCTGACTGCCCGCAACGGGCCTCAGCGATCGGTGGCGGACCGAACAATCCAGTAGTGACCGTTAAATCCGATCAAGAGGAGTCGCCCATGTCTGTCCGCTCTCTTCAGCCCACCCGCTGGCTTGCCCAGCGCCTGGGGGTATCCGTATCCACCATTGAGCGCCTGCGCGCCCGCGGGGAGAGGAATCTGCCACCGCATGTCGTCATCGGCCCGCAGTCAGTGCGGTATGACGAAGCGGTAGTCGAGGCCTGGCTTTCTCAAAGGATGCAGGTGTCTGGGGGTGACAGGCTGGTCGTCCCGGAAACGCGGAGTGTTGCATCACTGACGCCTACTCCTGAGGTTCTGCGCCGGCGTATTGCAAACGGGCGAGCTGCGTCGGCAGTAGGCCGGTCTGTTTGAACAACGTGACGTAAGAAGGAGCCTTTCCCCTTTGGGGAAAGGCTCCTTCTATGAGGGGGGGTAACTCGGGCTTTGCGAATGTTAATGCCAAAAGGATACAATGTCCCCTATTGGTCAAACGCCGGCGCCCACCGTATTTGCAGAGCTGTTATGCGAGCTGCTGGTTAGAACTGAAACCTGTCGTATATCAGAGATCCAGGCTTTCCTTCAATGTGATGGCCCTCCTTAGCGATTTGGCATCCTCGGTAAGCAATCAGAAAGAAAAAACATGCCCCACCCCGTCCGCTGGTTGCACCTATCTGATTTCCACGTTGGTAAGGACGACTATGCTACGCGCAAGATGTTCGATTACATCTTGGCCCATGTACGCAACCGGAAGGCCGAAGGCTTCGTCCCCGACCTGCTGTTCATAACAGGGGACTTGGCCAACAACGGGTTGGACAAAGAATATGAGACCTTTTGGTTGGAGTTTGTCACGCCATTACAGGATGTGATCGGTAGTCATTTCGGAGAACGGACTTTCGTCGTACCGGGCAACCACGATGTGGATCGCGGGAAGTTTCCTGCCTTCAGTCGGGAAGAAGTCGCCAAACCAGAAAGTCATTACCTTGATCCCACCGAAGAAGGCGGGAAGTTGCGTGGTGAGATGCTTATTCCTCGTTTTCAGGCCTACCTGGACAGTGACTGCTCCCCAGCGAAAGGTGCTTTCGCCAACCAGGAAGGTGCCTATGCCCACTGTTTGGAGCTACAGGGCCAAGAGGTGGGGATCGTCGGCATCAATACTGCTTGGCTCACAAAGGACGACAAGGACGAGCGTCAGCTCACCCCCGGAAAATCACTATTAGAGAAGGCCCTCGACACCATCAAATTAGCGAAGCTGCGCATCGTCCTCGGCCACCACCCCATCGACTGGTTTATTCCCGCGCAAAAGAAACCCATCACTAGCCTGCTGGGCCAACACCACGTGCTCTACCTGCACGGCCACCTGCACGATGCCTGGGCCGAACCCAGCTATGGCGGCGGCCAGACCTACCTTGCCATTCAGTCCGGGGCAGGCTTTCAGGCACGGGAAGGAGAGCGTTGGCGCAACGGCCTGGTTTGGGGCGAGGCGGATCTGAACGCAAGAGTAGTCCGGCTGCAAGCCTGGCGGTGGGATCCCGGCCAACAGGACTGGATACTGGCGACGGATGCTTTTCACGAGCGACACCGCAAAGGCGATTGGTGGCATTACCCGCTACCCTGTAATCAACCGGTGATGGTGGATTACACCCCCGCTGTGCCGGTTGTTCCGCCCCCAAAGGGCTGGTCGGTATTCAAACCGGAAGACCTTGTCGCGTATCTCCGGCCGCTTGATGCGGAAGCCGCCCTGGGCTACTTCGACGGCGCGGTGCCTGACTGGCCAACAGCATTGTCCACTTCCATACCTCGTCGCCGTATCGTTGGCTCTCTGGTGAGCCGATTCCGGCAGGCAGACAGTTCCAGCGTTCCCATCGTCACCCTGCTGCTGGCTGCCGGTTGCGAAGGCAAAACTACCGCCCTGCTGCAAGCCGCTTACAGCATCGTCGAAGGCAAAGACGACTGGCGCATCCTGCAACGCAGGGACGAGTCCCAGTCTTTGGTGCCCGCCGAAATCCTTCCCTTGCTCGACAAGGAGTACAGCTGGTTGCTGCTACTAGACGAAGCCGACCGCGCCGCTACCGACCTGCGAGCCCTGCTCAAAGACTTGCCTCTGGACTTGCATGGTCGGGTGCATGCCCTACTAGCCTGTCGGGACACGGATTGGCTTGGTTCCCCTGCGGCCAATCTCGACTGGACGGTCGCTGATTTTAGTAAAGAGCCCTTGCGCGGCCTTGATTTGGCCGATGCCGTAGCCATCGTCCGGTCTTGGCAGGCTTTCGGTGACACTGGCCTTGGCGACTTGGCCAAGCGGCCCGAAGCCGAGCGAGCAATGATCTTGGAGCAGCAGGCCAAGGATGAGGCCAAAATCCAAGGCGGGGCCTTCTTCGGTGCCCTGCTGGCGGTGCGTAGCGGCAGCGATCTGCGCAAACACGCCCGCCTTATGCTGGACCGCCTGGGGCAGCGTAAGATTCCCGGCGGCGGCACGCTACGCGATGCCCTTGCCTATATCGCTGCCATGCACGCCGAAGGGCTGGAATTCCTCTCCCGCCCAGTTCTCGCCCAAACGCTGGGCTGTTCACAGAACAACTTGCATCGCGACGTGCTGGTACCCCTCGGTCAGGAAGCGGCAGCCACCACTACCTCGTCCTTCATCTATACCCGCCACCGTCGCATCGCCGAGACCCTGATGTCGGTGTTGGCGGAAGAGTTCGGGAAGGACGTCGGCGCGCTTTATGTCGCGCTGGGTGAGGCTGCGATTTGCGCCTTTATTAACGGCAGCTTTGTGCCAGCGTTGAGTAGCTGGCGTTTCGATATTTCTAAGCATTTCCTCGAGACAGGCCGGGAGGAACTGGCTTTCAACATCGCCCGAGCCGTTCTCGACCGGGAACCGACGAACGAGCTGACTCGCACCCACGTCGCCAACCTATACCGCAGGGCAGGCTTGCCGGAACAAGCAGTGCGTGTGTTCCGGGAGATAATGACATTAGGCGTGGGGGGGCGGGA
>WBTZ01000093.1 GCA_009026175.1 Zoogloea sp.
GCCCAATCCTGAGCCCAATCGGGTCAGCCCCGCCGACGACCCCCGCCCGGCACCCCGTTCCTTCTTCCCTCAGCCGTCCTACGAGGACCGGCTCACCGCCGGGGCCATCACCAGCGCGGCCAACCTGGTGCTGGCCATCGAGCATGGCGATGCGTTTGCCGCCACCGTGTCGGGGGTGAACCTGGCCAACAACCTGAGCCAGCTCAACGACGC
Organism: Zoogloea sp.; assembly: GCA_009026175.1. Classification (GTDB taxonomy): domain Bacteria; phylum Pseudomonadota; class Gammaproteobacteria; order Burkholderiales; family Rhodocyclaceae; genus Zoogloea. The sequence continues at coordinate 214 of WBTZ01000093.1, forward strand.
AGGCAGCCCGGAGCTCGATGGCGCCGCAGGCGCCCTGGGTACCGTGGCCTCAGCGCTCAATCTGTACAGCGCGCTGGAGAGCGGCGATGCCGGCGGGATCATCGTTTCGGGCGCCAGCCTCCTCAATGTCGTGGCCTCCGAGGCCATCTCGAACGCCATTGGCATGGCTTTCAGCGAGGTCGTGCCGGTCCTGGGCATCTTGAACAGCCTGGCGCATGGCGACGTGTTGGGTGCGGCGATCAGTGCGGTGGCGATGGCCTTCCCGGTAGCCGGCGCGGTCTTGATGGTCGCCAACATGGTCTTTGGCGGCCTCTTCGGTGGCGATGAAGACATTCCCACCAGTTACGGCGATGCCCAAGCGCAGTGGGACGCCGCGGGGCTGCTGTCGATCTCCACTACCCGCGATGAGGCGGGAGGCGGCGCCACGGCGGCGGGCTGGATGAACAGTCTGCTGGGCGGTTTGACGAATGAACTGGCTAGCCGCACCGATGCCAATGGCCAGCCCTTGTACGGCCTGGACCCCAGCCGCTTGCCGCGCATCGGCTATGCCTACGACCCGGATACCAGCGAGGGCTATTTGCGCCTGTCCTGGACCGCCGCCGACGGCACGCTACAGTACCGACAGTACGACACCCGCGGCAGCCGCCACGACGTGCAGACCCAGGCGGGCGTCAATGATCTGGCACGGGACTTTCTTGAGCATGCCGCCGACGCCATTGTCCCGGCCTGGGAGGCACAGACCCTCTTCCAGCAACAGGGCAGCACGGCTCCGCACCCCACCGCGGCATTCACCGGCGAGCTCTCCGCCGACGGCGCCCACGTCACCCGCACGGTGCTGACCTTGGGCAGCGGCAGCAGCGTCACCACGGCGCTGGACTGGGATCGCGACGGCTACCTCGAGCACAGCGGCTGGACTACGGCCGCGCTGCTGGCAGTGGATCTGGACGGCAATGGGCAGGTGTCCGCCGACGAACTGGTCGATGGCCGCGCCGCTGCCGGCTCGCGCAACAGCCTGGCCGCGCTCGACGCCAATGGCGACGGCGTGCTGGATAGCCGCGACCCCGGTCTTGCGGCGCTGTCCTTGTGGATCGACGCCAATGGCAATGGCCTGGCCGAAGCCGGCGAAGTCAGCGCCGCTGCGGCCAGCATTGCCATGATTGCCTTTACTCATGACGCGATCACGGTCACCCGCAGCGACGGCACGACCAGCACGCTGACCCGTAGCGAGCTGACCGGCGACACCCAGGGGGTGAGGCATGCGCTGACCCAGGACGGCCTCTATGCAGCCAAGGAGGGCGGCGACACCACGCTGTATGCGCTCAATCAGCACACCTTTGACGGCGAGGCGGCGCATCAGCACGGGGGCGAGGCCAACCCGGATGCGCACGGCGAGATTGTGATGGAGGCGGGCGACGCACGGATTCACTCCTTGGGCAGTGCAACGGCTGCGTCCCGCGCGGTGCAGACGACGCTCCAAGGCGATGCCTTGTTGCAGAGCGCAGGCGCGGGCGCGGCCCTCCGCGGCCAGGCCGCCGGTAGCCAGGCGGGCGCTGCAGCGCCCATCTCCGTCGTCTCAGACACCCCGACCAACGCCTCGGCGACCGCCCCGAACGCTCCCATTCGCATTAACCCCGGCGACCTGCGCGTCCAATCCGCGCCCCCAACGCCCGTCAAGCCCCGCGACCCTATCGTGCTGCCGCCGGGCCTGGCCTTTGTGCCCAAAGCCACCACCAATCCTGGCCGCGCCATCGAGCAGGTCACCGCTGACATGATCGCCAGCGCCACCGGCGGCCTATTCAGCACCGGCGCCCCCCTGGCCGCCATCGCCTGTGCCGCGCTGCCGCTGGCGTTTCCCGCCGTGGCCAGCGCGGCACAGGCCGACCCCGACAGCCTGGCCGCCCCCCCGGCCCGGCCCGGCTCGCTCACCGATGCCCTCTTGCTGAACGTGTTGGCAGGGCGCCGTTACGACGACAAGGGCAGCCCTACACCGGGCACCCTGCCCATCACGTGGTCCGCGGCCGTGGTGACAAGCCACGCCGCGGGCGACAGCGGCGTGGCATCCGCCCGCCCGCCCACCGACGCAGGCGCCCTGCCCACCCAGCTACTCACCGATTGGCGCTCAGCGGCGGCGGCAGCCGCCCCACCCAGTGCAACGCCGGCCAGCCAGACGCTGGGGCTGGCCGACTGGGTATCGGTGCCCTCTGCGCAGCAGGCTGCCGGCGCTGCAGCCACCGGCAGTTCTATCCAGCAAGGCGGAACCGGCTCTAGCGATACGCCCCCCGCGCCGCAGACCCGTCCCTTGGGTGCGCTCCTATTCATCAACCACGCCCCTGATGTGCAGGGCGAGCAAGCCAGCAGCCCGGAAGATACCGCGCTGATCATTTCCGCGGCGGATCTGCTGGCCAACGATAGCGACCCCGACGGCACCAGCGCTGGCCAAACACTCACGCTCACGGCGGTCGGCCATGCCACACATGGCTCGGTGAGCTTGATCGACGGCCAGATCCTGTTTACACCCGAGGCGGATTACTTCGGGCCAGCGGGCTTCGACTACACAGTGAGCGACAGGGCCGGCGGCGAGTCCGTGGCGCGCTTCGCCCTCGACGTGCAGCCGGTCAATGACGCTCCACGCGCGCTGGGGGAATCCGCCGCAAGCACAGAAGACACCCGACTGCTGATCGCCCCCACCGGCTTGCTGGCCAACGACAGCGACATCGACAACGCCCATGGCGACTTGCGTATCGCCACCCTGGCCGATGCCCATCACGGCACCGTCACGTGGACAGTCGGGCCCGACGGCCAACCGTGGCTGGCGTTTACGCCGGATGCCAATTTCCATGGCGATGCCGATTTCACCTACACCGTCAGCGACGGGGCAGGCGGTGAAACCACCGCCACCGCCACGCTCAACATTACATCAGTCAATGACCTTCCCCTTGCCACGGGCGAAACCGCCACGGGCAGCGAAGACCTGGGCATCCTCTTCACGGCAGCCCAGCTCCTGGCCAACGAGGTCGATGCCGATGGCGACCCCTTGAGCATTGTCCGGGTGGGCAACAGCCAGAATGGCACGGTGAGCATGAATGAGCAGGGTGACGTGAGCTTTCTGCCCCACGCCAATTACCACGGCCCCGCCGGATTCGATTACTGGGTCAACGACGGCCAGGGAGGCGAAGCCCAAGCCCATGTCGCGATCAACCTGGCCTCGGTCAATGACGCCCCGGTGGCGGAAAACACAATTCTTGGCAGCCATGCCGAGGATGCGGCCATCCTGATAAACGGCGCAGATCTGTTGCGCAACGCGAACGACATCGACAGCCCCACCCTGACCATCACCGCGGTGAGCAATGCCTTGCATGGCGCCGTTGAACGCGCTGCCGATGGCACCATCCGCTTTATTCCAGACGCCGACTACAACGGCCCGGCGGGCTTCCGCTACACCGTCAGCGACGGCGACGGCGGCGAAACCACGGCCATCGCCGTGCTGACCGTCACCGCGGTCGACGATGCCCCTGTGGCACACGGCGAAACCGCCAGCGGCGACGAAGATCATGAACTGGTCTTCCCCGCCGCCGCGCTCTTGGCCAACGATACGGATGGCGACAAACCCTACGGCGACCATCTGACGCTTATCGCGGTCGAGCTTGTCGACCCGACCGTGGGGCATGCCCGCATCGCGGAGGATGGCTCGGTGCGTTTCACGCCCAATCCAGACTATGCCGGGCCCGCCGCCTTGCTCTACCAAGTCAGCGACAGCACCGGGCTGACCAGCACCGCGACGCTGACCCTCACCGTGCTGCCGGTCAACGACGCCCCGCTGGTGCACGATGAAGCCCTAGCGGGTACCGAAGACACCGCACTCCAGTTCGATCCGGCCCTGCTTTTGGCCAACGACCGGGATGTCGATAACGCGCATGCCGAGCTGTCCATCAGCGCGCTGGGCGCCGCGCAGCACGGCACAGTTCGGTGGCACGACAACGCGGCTGGCCCCAGCATCGAATTCACCCCCGACGCCGATTACTCTGGCGAGGCGGGATTTGCCTATACCGTTGCCGACAGCGCAGGCGGGAAGGCTCAAGGCTACGTGACGGTGAATGTCGCCAACGTCAACGACGCCCCCGTCGCCAATGACGACAACGCCAGTGGTTTGGAAGACACGCCCCTGAGATGGAGCGCCGCCGCGCTGACAGGCAACGATATCGATGCAGACCGCGACAGCCTGAGCATCGCAGCCGTGGGCAATGCGTGCGGCGGCACGGTGGCGCTGATCGACAATCAGGTGATCTTTACGCCCGATGCCGACTATTCCGGGCCGGGAGGATTTGACTACACCACCAGCGACGGGCACGGCGGTATGTCGAGTGCGCATGTTGCGCTGGAGATCGCCGCAGTGAATGACGCACCGACGGTCGTCGGAGAAACGATACAAGGCGTCGAGGAAACCCCGCTGGACATCGATCCGGCGGCCTTGCTGGCCAACGACAACGACGTCGATAGCCCGCTCGACAGTCTCCACCTGGTTGCGGTCGGCGGAGCCCACCATGGCACGGTGACGCAATTGCCCGACGGCATGCTCCATTTTGTGCCCGAGACCGACTTTACCGGTGACGCCAGTTTCGACTACACCGTCGCCGATGATGCCGGCGCCACCCGCAGCGGCAGTGCAAGCATTCATATCGCTAACGTCAACGACGCGCCCGTCGCCACCGGCGAGACGATCACCTCGGCTGAAGATGACGTGCTGATCCTCAAAGACGCGCTGTTGGCCAACGACACCGATGTCGATACGCCGCATGCAGCCCTCGGCGTAAGCGCCATAGCCAACCCCAAGCATTGCACGGTGGAGGTGAACCGCGACGGCTCGGTCACTTTCCGGCCTGATGCCAACTATTCCGGCCCTGCCGCTTTTGACTATACCGTCAGCGATGGCGCGGGCGGCTACGCAACGGCCAGAGCCAACTTTGTGATTACCCCGGTCAATGACGCACCCCTGGTCACCAGCGAGTCGGCCAGCACCCATGAAGACTCGATCATTCATTTTTCGGCCGCCGCCTTATTGGCTAACGATACCGATATCGAAACGCCCGGCAGCCTCAATATCGTCAGCCTAGGGGCGGCCTACGGCGGCTGGGTCGACAAGGCAGGGGATGACATCACCTTTACGCCCTATCAAAACTTCAACGGTGCAGCCTCGTTCAGCTACAACGTCGCCGACCCCGACGGCGGCCTCAGCCAAGGACGCGTAAATATCAATTACGCACCTGTTAACGATGCACCGGTGGTCAATAACGAGATTTTCCATAGCCGCCAGAACGTCACCACGACCCTCTCCGAGGCCGCTTTGCTGCAGAACGACGACGATGACGGCGGACGCTTCAACCTGCAAGTCAGCAGCGCATACAACGCGTATGGCGGAACGCTGACCTACACCGACCAGAACGGGGTGGTCTTTCAGCCCGACAGCGGCTTCTCGGGCATCGCGTCGTTCTACTACACGGTCGCCGACAGCGAAGGTGCCTCGTCATCCGGCTATGCCCAGATCGATTTTTCCAAGCCCAACAACAACCCTATTGCGACGGACGACAGTTTTTCGGGCGACGAGGATGTTGTATTCAACATATCAACGGCCCAACTGCTGGCCAACGATAGCGATGCAGATGACCCTGGGAAACTGGCCGTCACCGCGGTGAGCGCCGCAACCCACGGCACGGTGAGGCTCGACAGCACCAGCAACACGGTCATCTTTACCCCGGACGCCAACTACAACGGCGCAGCGCAATTCAATTACACCGTCGCCGACCCCTACGGCGGCAGCGCCCAGGCGACGGCTTTCCTGGACATCAAGACGGTAAATGACGCGCCGGTGATTGATCGGGTGGAGTGGAATGCGGTTGACGCAAGAGAACGTGACTGGACCGCCATCAACAATGACAACAACATCATCGAGACGCACATCGGAGAACACATCGACGACCCATATCGTGCAAGCGGCCGGATTGTTGCGCACGATCCGGATGCGGATGGCGCAACGCTAAACTACTCGATTACAACGGCCCCGACTCACGGCAAAGCATGGGCAAACCAGTACACCTCGGCTGACTACGCACCTCGGCAGGATGACCAGGGTAATTATTACGGAAATCCGATCGACAATTTATTCCTTAGCGACGGAGGCACCACTCCCATTCAATGGGCCTGGGTCTATGAAACCGGAACCTGGCAGTACTACAGCATGCGGGGCGATCCCTACACCGGCCCAGACCCATTCACCCTCCGCGTCACCGATGCCCAAGGGGCATACACCGACGTAAGCATTGCAACCAGCCACCTGGGGACATCGATCAATACCGGTGGTGGTGGTGGCTGCCCTGTCGTGCTCGACCTCAACAATAACGGCATCGAACTGCTGGCACCCGAGGACTCTTCCACGTTCACCGACTTGAACGGAGACGGCTGGAAGGACCAGATCGGCTGGGTAGCCCCCAACGACGGCGTCTTGGCGTACGACGCCAATCGTGACGGGTTGATCGACGTGCTGGACGAGGTTTCATTCGTCAAATACAAAGATGGCGCCCGCACAGACCTCGAAGGCTTGGCGGGCTTGGACTCCTCCGGCGATGGAATAATCTCCAGCGCGGATGACGCGTGGTCCAAGCTCGGTGTCGTCACCGGCGCGGCGCGCCAGGACAGCACCGGTAAGGTGAGCGACTGGTCATCGCTGGACAGCAATGGCATTGCTGCCATCAGTCTGGAACGCCAAGGCACGCCGTACCTCGATCACGGCAACGTGGTATTCGGCACCAGCACCCTCACCTTCGCCGATGGCCACACCAGCCAAGCCGGCGATGTGATGTTTGCCGGAGCAGGCATCCCCCTACCCGACGAGGCACTGGCGGCGCTGGAGCCCACAAACAAGGAGTTGGCCGCCAATGAGGGATGCGTCAAGACCGGCGACGTAGCGGCGGTGGGGGATTCGTCCTCAACACCTGCCACGGACATCGCAAATACCCCTTGCGCGTCGACAACGCCGCAGGTTGATGACTGTCATCCACCCACTGATCTGTCAGCTGACGCCTTCGACCCCACCACGCCATCGCCGGCCGTTACGGGCAGCAGCACGGGTGAACCTGCGTCGACAGAGGACGACATTTCACCCGAGGCGGCCAACGAAATTGCGCGCATTCGCCAGCAAGCATTGCTGTTCAATCAAGCAAGCGCTACTGCCACGCCCGATACCGACCCCGCCGTACTCGCCTATGTGCCCCCTCAATCAGACGCCTCGGATACCTGTACGACAGCGGTCGATATGCTAGTTGCGCCGGCAAGTGCCGAACCGGCTCACATATGAAGAGGATAAAGCCGTGAAGATTCGTCTTGCCACGCTGGATGATCTGGAGACCGTCTATGCCATTTGCCTCCGCTTTCATGAGGAATCCCGTTTCAGCCGATACCCGATTAATCCGGACAAGCTGCGCCTGACCGTTACGGAGTCCATTCAAGCCGCCAAGGCAAGCTGCATCTTGTTGGCCGAAACTAGCGGTGGCGGCATAGCGGGAATGCTGGCGGGCTTTGTGACCAGCCCGCGCTTTACCGACATACGGATTGCGCAAGACCATGGTTTCTATGTCCTTCCCGAACATCGGGGTAGCTCTGCAGCAATGAAACTGATGATCGCCTTTCGGCGCTGGGCAGAAAACCGCCAGGCAGTTGAGTTGTGTATCAACCAGAACGTCGATATTGACCAAGCGCGCTTCAACCGCTTCATGCACCACCTGAACTTCAAGTGCTGCGGCGCCAATTTTGTTCTACCCCTTTTCTAACTTTAATCGTTCTTCGGCCCTATCCTGTTTCGCACCCTGCCATGACCTCCTTATCACCTTCAGCGGCGACTGCCGGCATTGGCCTATTGCAGATTTTTGCCCAACTCCATGGCATCAATACGGATCGCTGTCAGCTAGTGGACCAGTTCGTCCCACCCGGCGGAGAGTTTGGAGCCGCAGAGTTGCTCATGGGATTATCCGGGCTCGGCTTCGAAGCCAATCGCGTGAAGGGAAAGCTGGAGCAACTGGCTCGGGCGGCCTTGCCTGCAATTGCCGAAGATAACGCGGGGAGCTTCATGTTGGTAGGGCGTGTTGACGCCGACGCCATATTGATCCAAACGGCCGACGGCGCCCTCCCCATGCGCCTCAGCCTGGCCGAGTTTGAAGCACGATGGTCCGGCTACTGGATTGACGCCCATCGCTCCCAGCGCGAACCCGGCACAGATGGAAGCAGCAGCACGCCGTTTGGCTTGGCCTGGTTCTGGCATGCGCTGCGCAAATATCGCGGGCTGATGGGCGAAGTGCTATTGGCGTCATTCTTCGTGCAGATCTTTGCCCTGGTGACACCGCTGGTCTTTCAGGTAGTGATCGACAAGGTATTGACGCAACGCACGTTGACCACCCTCGACATCTTGGTTGCAGCACTGTTGGGCATAGCGATCTTCGAGGCCGTCCTGTCGGGGATGCGCCAGTACTTATTCACCCACACCACCAATCGCATTGACGTGGAATTGGGGTCAAAATTATTTCGCCACCTGTTACGACTGCCCCTGGCTTACTTTGAATCAAGAAGGGGCGGAGATACCGTAGCGCGGATTCGCGAACTGGAGAACGCACGCAACTTTCTCACCGGCTCCGCCTTGACCAGTTGGCTTGACCTGCTGTTTGCGGCGATCTTCCTGGTCGTCATGTTCCGCTATAGCGCTACCCTGACCCTGATTGTGATCGCGGCTCTGCCGGTATTGTTCGGAGCCTCATGGATCATCACGCCGCTCCTGCGCCGCAAACTGGAGGACCGTTTTGCGCTGGGTGCGGAGAACCAGGCGTTCCTGGTGGAAACAGTAACCTCGATGGAGACATTGAAGAGCCAGGCCGTAGAGCCTTTTTGGCAAAGGGAATGGGAACGACGCATGTCGAACTATGTCAATGCGGCGTTTCACAGCGGCCAGTTGGCCGGAGCCACCAATCAGTTCATCGCCTTTGCCAGCAAGCTGCTCACCGCAGGATTGCTATGGTTTGGGGCGAGGCTGGTCATCGAAGGCAAACTCACCGTTGGCGGACTGATCGCCTTCAATATGTTGGCAGGCAGGATCAATGCGCCCATCCTCAAACTGGCGTCGCTATGGCAGGACATAACCCAGATGAAGGTGTCGATCAAGCGCCTGGCTGACATCATGGATGCCCGCGCCGAGCCATCGTTCTCTCCGGAACGCGCGACACCGCCCGACATAACCGGACAAATCAGTTTCGATCACGTCAATTTCCGCTATCGGACTGATGGCCCCGAAGTGCTGTCCGACCTGTCGTTCAGCGTTAAAGCAGGCGAGATGATTGGATTGGTGGGCATTTCAGGGGCAGGAAAGACAACGCTCATGCGGCTTATCCAACGCCTGTATACGCCAGAGCGAGGGCGTATTCTCATTGATGGCATGGATTTAGGGTTACTCGATTCCCATTGGCTACGGCGGCAGATCGGGGTAGTGAGCCAGGACTCCATGCTGTTTAATCGCTCCGTCCGGGACAACATTGCCCTGGGACATCCCGACTTGCCGATGGATGAAATTATCCGTGCTGCGACACTGGCCGGGGCGCATGAATTTATTCAGAGCCTGCCGGAAGGATACGACACCTTGATCGGCGAGCGTGGCGGCAAGCTGTCTGGCGGGCAGCGCGCACGAATTGCGATTGCCCGCGCATTGGTGACGAATCCGCACTTATTGCTGCTGGATGAGGCAACCGCGTCACTGGACTATGAGTCAGAGCGGGTCATTCACGACAATCTGCAGGAGATCTGTGCGGGCCGGACAGTCTTTATCGCGGCGCATCGTTTATCGACCTTGCGCCTGGCCGACAGGATATTGGTATTGGAGGGTGGGCGCCTGGTGGAGACCGGGTCGCATGGTGCTTTGCTGCAGCAAGGCGGGCGCTATCGAGACCTGTACCGTGCCCACCACATTCTGGAGACTTTGCCCGGTACTACCCCGGCACCTTCGAGGCTGGCCGTACAGGGAGGCGCCCATGCCTGATTCGGCTCCCATCTCAGCAAGCGCAGGCGTCGACAATCCTTTCACGTCTGCAGCGATCGCCCTGCAACGGCGCCCTCCCTGGCTGATCGCCCGCATGATGTCACTATCTCTGTGCACGATGGCGGCACTTGCACTGACATACGCTTGGCTTGCGCCAATGGATGTTGTCATTTCTGCACAAGGTCGGGTTATTCCCTCAGGCAAGAGCAAGGTGGTGCAGCCTATTGAAGCAGGCATCGTGCGGGCCATCCATGTTCGGGACGGTGCCACCGTCAAGGCCGGCGATGTATTGATTGAGATGGACCACACCGTCACCGGCGCGGATAGTGATCGTTTGCAACGCGAGATGTGGGAGGCGGAAGCCGAGGCAGAGCGCCTGGCCGCGATGAGCCGCGGGGCCCGCCAATTTACAGTACCAAGCGATGTCCCCCATGACATTGTCGCCAACCAGACTGCCATCCTGCAAAGCCGGACGGCTGAGCATCGCTTCCGCTCGGCCTCCCTTGAAGCTGACCTGGCTAAACGTCAGGCTGATCGGGATGCAATTTCTGCAAATCTGACACAACTCCGTGCCAGCTTGCCTCTGGTCACAAAAAAGCATGCCATGCGCCAGGAACTGGCAACAACGGGCCACATCGCCGAAACTGGGGTCATAGAAACGCAGCTGGAGAAGATCAACCTGGAAAGGGAAATTTCCATCCAGGAGAATCGCCTCAAGGAAGCAGAGGCAGGCTTGCGTGTGGCGGCCCAACAGAAAGCACAAGCCGACGCAGAATATAGCGTCCGGATTGCCGGGGAGTCGGTGGACGCTACCCGCAGGCGGGAATCCGCTCGCCAGGAATTGGTCAAGGCCAACCAGCGTCAGTCCCTTCAGGTACTGCGCGCACCCATCGATGGGGTTGTACAGCAACTGGCAATATCGACAGTGGGGGGCGTTGTCACGCAGGCTCAACCGTTAATGATGATCGTACCTGGCAACGCCGCCTTGGAAGTGGAAGCCCAGGTGCTGAACCGCGACATTGGCCATATCAGGGCCGGCCAATCGGTTATTGTCAAAGTGGAGACTTTTGATTTCACCCGCTATGGCCATATTGATGGCGTGGTGCAGTGGGTAGCAACCGATGCGATGACGGACCCGAAGATCGGGCCCATCTACCCAGTTCGGGTCCAATTAAAATCGGACCAGACACCATTTTCGATCAATGGCCGCCGTGGTTTGGTATCGCCCGGCATGAACGTGACGGCAGACATTCGTGTCGATCAACGCCGCTTGCTGGAGTACTTCCTTGCGCCATTGCTGCGCTACAAGGAAGAAGGCTTGCGGGAGCGGTGATGACAAAGCGCCCAAGCGTTATTTTCAATGCCGTGCTCCTTTGGGTAAGCACGCTTTTGCCCACCCAAGCTTTGGCTGAGGATCTGCTTTCGTTATATCGGGCAGCATTGTCGCAAGACCCCGTCTATCTTGCAGCCCGTCACACCCTCCACGCGGCAGAGCAGAAGGTTCCTCAGGCCAGGGCCGATTTGCTGCCCGTTATCAGCCTCGGGGCCGACCTATCACATCAGAACGGCAGCGCTGCGTTCAATGATGCTGCCGATGAAGATCGTCGCGTCAGGAGCAACAACTGGTCTTTACGTCTGACTCAGCCGCTGTTTCGCCCTGCATCGTGGTCAATGCTCAGCCAAGCAGAGGCGCAGTATCGCCAAGCCGAAGCACAGTTCCGCTTGGCAAGCCAGGATCTTATCTTGCGGGTCGCACAGGCTTTTTTTGACGTGATGCTTGCGCAGGAGTCCGTTTCAGTCGCCGCCGCCCAAGTACTTGCCGTAACTCAACAGCTGGACTTGGCTCGACGCAATTTTCAAGTAGGTACAGCCACCGTTACCGACATCCATGAAGCCACGTCGCGCCTGGACCTTGCTCGATCGCAACACATAGCCGCGAATAATGACTTGACCATCAAACGAGCCGAACTGGAGCGAATCGTTGGCACTGCCCCATCGGAATTGCCGATATTGAATAGCGGGATCCACCTGCCTCGGCCGCAACCTGACAATATGAATGAATGGGTTGCTTCGGCACAGACCAACAGCCCTTTACTTGCCGTTCAGGATGGCAACAAGGATATTTATGAGCAACAACTGGCCCGCAGTCGCGCAGGTCATGCTCCGACGGTTGACGTCAGTGCCTCCTATGGAACGTCGTATGCTTCAGGCAGCATGACCTCGCCGACAGATGTGCCGGTACGCAGCCGATCCGGCCAGATCGGTTTGCAGCTGGCCGTGCCTATCTGGTCCGGGGGTGCGGTTGCGTCCCGTATAGAGGAGGCGCAGGCAAATCTCGACAAGGCTTTAGCAGATAGAGAGGCAGGCCGGCGGCAAGCCATTATGCAAGCGCGCCAGGCATTTTCGGGCATAACGACCGGTCTCGCTCAGATCGAGGCCCTGTCCTCGGCGGTGCACTCCAGCCAAGAGGCCGTCAAGGCCAATCAAATTGGCTATCGTATCGGCACTCGCATTAACATTGATGTCCTGAATGCCGAGCAACAGCTTTACGCAACGCGCCGAGACCTGGCAAGAGCAAAGATGGAAACTTTGATGCATGGACTACGCCTGAAGGCTGCGACTGGCTCGCTGACCGAGCAGGACGTGCTCAACATCAATGCCTTACTGGACAGCACCGACGAAAAAAGCACGCAGGATAAATCATGACGACTCCCCCCAAGAACAAGACAGGCCATGCGCAGGAACTGTCCCATTTAATGGAAATGGCGCAGGAGCAAGCCAAGCTCATGTTACGCAAGCTGCCCATGCTGGGACCAATGACATGGCTGATGTTGCAGCGGGGCGGCACCCGCAATATTCTATTGAGTGACTTGGAGTGGCGCTTGTTGCCCGCACTGGTTCTCGACCAGGTGCGACTACATATGCGCGAAGAGGCGCCCATCGCTTTTATTACTTGGGCCAAGCTCTCGCCCGCCGCTGCCGAGCGTTATCGTGAGCCGCCCCACCGCTTGGCGGCATCCGACTGGAAGTCGGGTGAGGATATTTGGATTGTCGATGTCGTCGCCCCATTTGGCGGCGCTACCGAAGCGATTCAGGAGCTCAAAGAAAAGGTATTTCCGGGGAAAGTCCTGCGACAATTGTCTCCAACGCCGGACGGATCTGTGGGCGTGCTGGAATGGTGAAGCAGGCGCCAGGCTGAGAAACAGCCCTCTACAACGGCCTCGACGCTAACCGACCAAGCGTGGGGTTGCGGCTGCCGCCGTGGCGGCGTGGCTTCATTACAAAAAAACGGCGCCTTGCGGCGCCGTCCTTTTTGCTGTCCCCTTCTTGGCGAGGGCGTACTTGTCAGTCCTTACATGCTGCGCCGGTACTGGCCGCCCACGTCGTACAGCGCCGTGGTGATCTGCCCCAGGGAGCAGTACTTCACCGCATCCACCAGCACCGCAAAGACGTTGCCGTTCTCGATCACGGTCTGCTTGAGCTTGGCCAGCCACTTGGGCGCCTGGTCGGCGTTGCGGGCCTGGAAATCGGCCAGGCGCTGCAGCTGGCTCTGCTTTTCATCTTCACTGGAACGGGCCAGCTCGATTTCCTGCTGGGCCATGCCCTTCGGGTTGAGGAAGGTATTGACGCCGATGATCGGGTAGGAGCCGTCGTGCTTCTTGTGCTCGTAGTAGAGCGACTCCTCCTGGATCTTGCCACGCTGGAAGCCGGTTTCCATGGCGCCGAGCACGCCGCCGCGGGAGCTGATGGCTTCGAACTCCTTGAGCACCGCTTCTTCCACCAGGTCGGTGAGTTCGTCGATGATGAAGGCGCCCTGGTTGGGGTTTTCGTTCTTGGCGAGGCCCCATTCCCGGTTGATGATCAGCTGGATGGCCATGGCCCGGCGCACGGACTCCTCGGTCGGCGTGGTGATCGCTTCGTCGTAGGCGTTGGTGTGCAGGGAGTTGCAGTTGTCGTAGATGGCGATCAGGGCCTGCAGCGTGGTGCGGATGTCGTTGAAGTCCATCTCCTGGGCGTGCAGCGAGCGGCCGGAGGTCTGGATGTGGTACTTCAGCTTCTGGCTGCGCTCGTTGGCGCCGTACTTGTTCTTCATCGCCACCGCCCAGATGCGGCGGGCGACGCGGCCGATCACGGAGTACTCCGGGTCCATGCCGTTGCTGAAGAAGAAGCTCAGGTTGGGCGCGAAATCGTCGATCTGCATGCCGCGCGCCAGGTAGCTCTCGACGTAGGTGAAGCCATTCGAGAGCGTGAAGGCGAGCTGGCTGATCGGGTTGGCGCCGGCTTCGGCGATGTGGTAGCCGGAGATCGACACCGAGTAGAAGTTCTGCACCTGGTTATGGACGAAGAACTCCTGGATGTCGCCCATCATCTTGAGGGCGAACTCGGTGCTGAAGATGCAGGTGTTCTGGCCCTGGTCTTCCTTCAGGATGTCGGCCTGGACGGTGCCGCGCACGCTGGACAGGGTCCAGGCGCGGATCTTCTGGTATTCGTCGTCGGTCGGCTGGCGGCCGTTCTGGGCGGCAAACTTGCCAAGCTGCTGCTCCAGGGCGGTATTGAAGAACATCGCCAGGATGATGGGCGCCGGGCCGTTGATGGTCATCGACACGGAGGTGGTGGGGTTCACCAGGTCGAAACCGTCGTAGAGCACCTTCATGTCTTCCAGGGTGGCGATGGACACGCCGGAGTTGCCGATCTTGCCGTAGATGTCCGGACGCGGATCCGGGTCGCAGCCGTAGAGGGTCACCGAGTCGAAGGCGGTGGACAGGCGGTGGGCCGGCATGCCTTCGGAGACGCGCTTGAAGCGGCGGTTGGTGCGGAAGGCGTCGCCTTCACCGGCGAACATCCGGGTGGGGTCCTCACCCTCGCGCTTGAAGGCGAAGACGCCGGCGGTGTAGGGGAAGGAGCCGGGGACGTTCTCCTTCATCAGGAACTTGAGCGTCTCGCCGTCATCCTCGAAGCGCGGCAGGGCCACCTTGCGGATCTTGCTGCCGGACAGGGACTCGGAGGTCAGGACGGTGCGGATCTCCTTGTCGCGGATCTTCACCACGTACTCGTCGGCCGCGTACAGCTCGACGGTCTTGGGCCACATGTCGAGGAGCTTCTTGGAGGTGGCGGTGAGCTCGCCATCCTTCCATTCGATCAGCTCGTTGAAGCTGCTCGCGTCCTTCTTGCAGCCCTCGAAGAGCTGCCTGGAGATGCGCAGGGCCTGGCGCTCGCGGGCCACCCGGGCCTGCTCGCTGGTGTGCTTGTGGTAGCCGCGCACGGTCTCGGCGATCTCGGCCAGGTAGCGGGTGCGCTCGGCCGGGACGATGGCGCGGCCGCGGCTGGAGGCCTTGACGCCGACCAGCGGCAGCCTGGACTTGGCCAGCTTGAGGCCCTTGGCAGCAAGGGCCGGGGCGAGGGCCTGGTACAGGGCGGTGACGCCGTCGTCGTTGAAGCGGGCTGCCATGGTGCCGAACACCGGCATGCCTTCGGTGGGGGTGGTGAACAGTTCGCGGTTGCGCTGGTACTGCTTGCGCACGTCACGCAGCGCGTCCTCGGCGCCCTTGCGGTCGAACTTGTTGATGGCCACGAAATCGGCGAAGTCGAGCATGTCGATCTTCTCGAGCTGGCTGGCGGCACCGAACTCGGGGGTCATCACGTACAGGGACACATCGACGAAGGGCACGATGGCCGCGTCGCCCTGGCCGATGCCGGAGGTTTCGACGATGATCATGTCGAAACCGGCCAGGCGGGTGGCGGCGATGACTTCGGGCAGGGACACGGACACTTCCTTGCCGGTGTCGCGGGTGGCCAGCGAGCGCATGAAGATGTTCGGATGCTCGATGGCGTTCATGCGGATGCGGTCGCCCAGCAGCGCGCCGCCGGTGCGCTTGCGCGACGGGTCGATGGAGATGATCGCGAGCTTGAGCTGGTCGTTCTGGTCGAGCCGGAAGCGGCGCACCAGTTCGTCGGTGAGGCTGGACTTGCCGGCGCCGCCGGTACCGGTGATGCCGAGGGCCGGCACCTTGACCGCCTTGGCGGCCTCGATCAGGGCGGCCTTCACATCGTCGCCGTAGGCGCCGTTCTCGAGGCCGGTGACGATCTGGGCCAGCACCCGGCGGTTGCCGGACTTCAGCGCGGCGATGACCGCCTCGGCGCCCTGGGGACCAGAGTGGGACACATCCACGTCACAGCGCTCGACCAGGTCGTTGATCATGCCCTGCAGGCCGAGGACGGCGCCGTCTTCGGGGGAATAGATGCGGGTCACGCCGTAGTCGTGGAGTTCCTTGATTTCGGCCGGCACGATGACGCCGCCGCCGCCGCCGAAGACCTTGATGTTCTCGCCGCCGTTCTCGCGCAGCAGGTCGATCATGTACTTGAAGAATTCCACGTGGCCGCCCTGGTAGGACGTGATCGCGATGCCCTGCACGTCTTCCTGCAGCGCCGCATTGACGATCTCGCCGACCGAGCGGTTATGGCCGAGGTGGATCACCTCGGAGCCGGTGGATTGAAGAATCCGCCGCATGATGTTGATCGACGCATCGTGGCCGTCGAAAAGCGCCGCGGCGGTGACGAAGCGCACCTTGTTCTTGGGCTTATAGGCGACGAGTTTCTTGGCAACGCTCAGGTCGGTCATCTTGGTCTCCCCCACATCATGTTTATCGATATGCGAATGGTAGAAGGCCCGGGGAGTCGCCGCCATTGCCGTTGTCGACGGCTTTCGTGCAAAATCCGCCAAGCTGCCGCCGGCCCCCGGGTGCGGCCCCGGATCGGACTGGAGACCTCCCCTTGCCCAGCAACCCCGCCCGCCAAGGCTCAACAGTTTCAATGGGTTTCGTGACCGGCATGCTGTCCGGCATGCTGCAACGCAACATCAACCCTGCCCTGCTGCTGGCCGAACTGGACATCAACCTTGCAGACGCGGCCAGCCGGGTTCCGCTCGACCGTTACGCGCGCCTCTACAACCTGGTCATCCGGGAACTCGATGACGAAGGCTTCGGCCTGTTCTCGACCCCGATGGGGCCCGGCAGCTTCGAATTCCTGTGCCGCGGCATGCTCGGCGCGCCAACCCTGGCCGACGGCCTCGACCGGGCCCGCCGTTTTCTCGCCATCGTATTGCCCGACCTGGGCGTCAGCGTGCAACGGGGGGACGACCGGGCCGAGTTGCAGATCGTCGAGCGGCGCCCCCTCACCGCCAACCCCGGCGACCCGGCCCGGGTCTTTGCCTTTGAGTGGCTGCTGCGCCTGCTCCACAGCCTGTCCTGCTGGCTGGTGGGGCGCGGCCTGGCCCTCGACTCGGTGGACTTCCCCTTTCCGCCTCCAGCCCATGCGGATGACTACGCCCTCGTCTACACTGCGCGTTCCCGCTTCATGGAAGGCCCGCACTTGATCGCCCGCTTCAACGCCACCCTGCTCGATCTGCCGATCCGCCGGGACGAGGCTGCCCTGAACGCCTTCCTGGAGGGCGCGCCGGGGCGTATCAGCATGCTCTACCGGCGCGACCGCAACACCGTGATCCGGGTCCGGGACCTGATCCGCGACGCCCTGCCCGCCAGCCTGACCCAGGACGAGGCCGCCGACCGCCTGCACATGTCGCCGCGCACCCTGCACCGCCGCCTGGAGGAGGAGGGATCGAGCTTCCGCGGCATCAAGGAAGCCCTACGCCGGGACCTGGCCCTGGCCCGCCTGACCAAGACCCGCCAGCCCATCGCCCAGGTGGCAGCCGACCTGGGCTATGCCGACACCTCGGCCTTCTACCGGGCCTTCACCAGCTGGACCGGCATGTCGCCGGACCGCTACCGGAAACAACTCTCCGGGATACCCCCGGAGCCCGGCGGCATCACCGCCTGAAGCACCGCGCCATGCCCGTCACGCCGCCCGCCCTCACCGAGGACCTGATCCGCGACTCGGACAGCCTCTTTGTCGACCTGCTGCGCAACGCCCTGATCGGCGTCTACATCATTCAGGACGGCCTCTTCCGCTACGCCAACCCGCGCTTTGCCGGGATGTTCGGCTACACCCAGGAGGAGATCTGCGGGCTCGTCGGCCCTTTCGACCTGATCTCCCCCCATGACCACGCGAAGGTCCAGGCCGCCGTGGCAGACCGGCTGGAGGGGCGCAGCGACACCGCCCATTACAGCTTCCACGGCCGCCGCAAGGACGGCTCCGAGCTGGAGCTGGAGGTATTCGGCAAGCGCACCGCCTTCGAAGGCCGGCCCGCCATCATCGGCATGCTGGTGGACATCACCGCCCGCCAGGCCGCCGAACGCCAGGCCGTCGAGCAGCTCAACTTCATCGGGCAGTTGGTGGAGGCCATCCCCAGCCCCCTCTTCTTCAAGGACGACCAGGCCCGCTACCTGGGCTGCAACCGGGCCTTCGAGGCCTTCATGGGCCTGCCGCGGGAGGACATCGTCGGGCGTTCGGTGTTCGACATCTCGCCACCCGAGCTGGCCGCCCGCTACCACGCCGCCGACCAGGCCCTGTTCGACGCACCCGGTGTGCAGACCTACGAAGCCTCGGTCGCCTCCGGCGATGGCCTGACCCACGAAGTCATCTTCAACAAGGCCACCTGGCTCAAGTCCGACGGCCAAGTGGGCGGGCTGGTCGGCGTCATCACCGACATCACCGAGCGCAAGCAGACCGAAGCCCTGATCTGGGTCCAGGCCAACTACGACGCCCTCACCGGCCTGCCCAACCGCCGCCTGCTCAACGACCGCCTGACCGAGCTGATGAAGAAGGCTCACCGCAACCACGAGAGCATCGCGGTGCTGTTCATCGACCTGGACCGTTTCAAGGAGGTCAATGACGTCCTGGGGCACGACGCCGGCGACCGGCTGCTGGTGGAGGCCGCGCGGCGCATCGTCGGCTGCCTGCGCGAAACCGACACCGTGGCCCGGCAGGGCGGCGACGAGTTCACCGTGCTGCTGCCCTGCCAGTCCGACGAGGCGCCCATCGAGCGCATCGCCGACGCCATCATCACCGCCCTCGACCAGCCCTTCACCCTGGGCAACGACGTGGCCTATGTCTCCGCCAGCATTGGCATCACCCTCTACCCCCGCGACGGCGACACCCTGGCGGCCATCCTGAAGAATGCCGACCAGGCCATGTACCACGCCAAGGACGCCGGCCGGAACCGCTTCAGCTACTACTCGCCATCGATGCAGGAACACGCCCAGGCCCGCCTGCAGATGGGCACCGACCTGCGCACCGCGCTGACCGAGGGGCAACTCAGCCTGCACTACCAGCCCATCCTGGACCTGGCCAGCGGCCAGGTCTTCAAGGCCGAGGCCCTGTTGCGCTGGCAGCATCCGACCCTGGGCGAGATTCCCCCCACCGAATTCATCCCGGTCGCCGAGGAACTCGGCCTGATCGACGCCATCGGCAGCTGGGTCTTCGAGTCGGCGATCGCCACCGTGGCCCGCTGGCGCGCCCTGTGGCCGGCCGACGACCACGCCAACTGCCCGCTGCAGATCAGCATCAACGCCTCACCCCGGCAATTCACCGGCGGGCGCTCGATCGACGGGCTGCTGGCGCGACTGGCCGCCCTCGGCCTGCCCGGCCATTGCGTGGCCATCGAGATCACCGAAGGCATGCTGCTCGACAAGCACCCGGCCGTCGCCGCCCAGCTCGGGCGCCTGGCCGCAGCGGGCGTCCCGGTCACCATCGACGACTTCGGCACGGGATATTCGGCCATGGCCTATCTCAAGCGGCTGGACATCGACACCCTCAAGATCGACCGCTCCTTCATCCGCGACCTGACCACCGACCCGGGCGACCTGGCGATCGCCGAGGCCATCATCGCCATGGCCCACAAACTGGGCATCCGGGTCGTCGCCGAAGGCGTCGAGACCCTCGAACAGCAGAGCCGCCTGAATGACGCCGGCTGCGATTACAGCCAGGGCTTCCTGTTCTCCCGCCCGCTGCCCGAGGCCGAGTTCTTCGACCTGATCTCCCGGCACCGCCCATGATCGCCCGCCTCACCCCACC
>WBTZ01000094.1 GCA_009026175.1 Zoogloea sp.
CCGCTGCCACCGACGAAGCCGCCGAACTGCGCGACATGCTCAGACAACTCCAGGCACGCCTGGAAGCCCTGGAACAAAAGGACAAGGCCGCCCCGCCCCCCGCCGTTGTACCCGCGGCCACCTCCGGCAAGCAGTACATCGAAGCCGGCGACCTGCCCGGCTCCTTCCGAGTCCCCGGCTCCGACACCTCGATCAAGCTCTACGGCAATGTGCGGACAGATGCCACGTATGACTTCAAGGGCCGCATCGCGGCCGTCAACAGCTACGGCTGGGCCAACAGCCTGTTCCTGCAGCCCTTCGACAGCAGCGCCGCAGGCAAGCGCACGGGGCAGACCTTTGCCACGGCCCGCGGCTCGCGCTTCGGCTTCCTGAGCAGCACCCCGACAGCCGAATACGGGCCGGTCACCACCAAGCTGGAGGGTGACTTCGACGGACTCAACACGCTCGGCGGCGAAACCCAGACCACCGTGCGCCTGCGCGAGGCCTGGGGCAAGATCGGCGGCCTGCTGGTGGGCCAGACCTGGAGCACCTTCGTGGACCTGCGTGCTCAACCGGATCTCATCGAATGGAACGGCACCGGCATCACCCCGACGATCCGCCAGGCCATGGCCCGCTACAGCCTGCCGGTGGGCGCCCGGGGACGGGTGGACCTCGCCGTCGAGAACTCGATCGGCTCGACCCTGGCCAAGTCGCCGGTGGCCGACTACGACACCGGTTTAGACTATGTCGCCGCCTTCACCCAGGACACCGACTGGGGCCACTATTCCGTGCGCGCCGTGACCCTCGGCTATAAGAACGACCAGCACAGCAAGCAGGGCTACGGCCTGGCCGCCAGCGGCCGCCTCAACCTGGGCCGCAGCGACAGCATCGTGCTGATGGCCGCCGGGGGCGAAGGCATCGGGCGTTACATGTACAACGGCCTGGTTCAGGGCGCCGTCAATACCCCCGATGGCATCCGCCTGTGGCGTGGCTGGGGTGCCCATGCCGGCTATACGCACCGCTGGTCCGACAGCCTGCGCTCGACCCTCGCCATGGCCGAGACCCACTTCGAGCGGGATGACGTGGCCAATGCCGCCCAGCGTGCCAACAGCCCCGCCGGCGCCGACTTCTACCCCAACGAGAAGCTGCGCCAGTTCTGGGTCAACACTTTCTGGAACCCGGTCCGTAACGTCGACCTCGGGGTGGATTACAGCTACGGCAAGCGTGAAACCTTCAACGGAGAGAAAGGCACGTCCAGCCGTCTGGGCACCATGCTGCGCTACAACTTCAACTGAAGCCGCCCGTCACGCCAGCCCCCTACTGGGGGCTGGACAGCTTCATCAGCACCAGGCCGGCAACGATGAGGGCGGCAGCCAGGACCCGCCCGGCACCCAGCGGCTCACCGAGCACCGTGACCCCAACGACGAAAGCCCCCAGCGCACCGATGCCGGTCCAGATGGCATAGGCGGTACCCAGCGGGAGCGTCTTCATGGCAAGGGAAAGCAGGCCGAAACTGGCCGCGACGGTGAGAAGGGTGATCACGCTCGGCACCAGCCGGGTGAAGCCCTCGGACTGCTTCATGGTGAACACCCACACGATCTCAAGCAGTCCTGCGCACAACAACATGATCCAGGCCATCGATGGCTCCCCTGAAAAGAGCCGGGCCGTCCCGGACATTACGCCCCTGGGCAGGGGGAGGACGTGGCCTCTGCTATCAGGACACCCTGCACCGGGAATTCGTTCCCATCAGAATCGGACGTGTCCGGAAAGGGTTCTGCTGGCGGAGGCGGTGAGATTCGAACTCACGAAGGGTTTCCCCTTGCCGGTTTTCAAGACCGGTGCAATCGACCACTCTGCCACACCTCCCGCAGGGCGCGCATTCTAACACGGCCATTCCAGCCGCCAAGACCATGGAATAGGCAGTGTTGAAACTTCCTGGGGCCTCCGCTACTCTCAGGCAGTGCAGGCTCAGCTGCTCAACGATTTCGGAGGATTTAAATGCAACTCGACACTTACGGTCAGCAAACGCAGGTTTTGGCGCAAGGCGCGAACCGCGTGCTGCGCAATACCTACATGCTGCTTGCCCTCACGATGGTGCCGACCGTTGCCGGCGCGCTGCTCGGCGTGCAGATGCAGTTCTCGTTCATGGCCGGCAGCCCCTTCCTGGCCTTCATGCTGTTCCTGGGCATCTCGTTCGCCTTCTTCTACGGGATCGAGAAGAACAAGAACAGCGGCCTCGGCGTGGCCCTCCTGCTGGGCTTCACCTTCTTCATGGGGTTGATGCTGTCGCGCATCCTGCAGGTGGCCCTGGGCTTCTCCAACGGCGGCTCCATGATCGCCCTGGCGGCGGGCGGTACCGGCGCAATCTTCGCAACGATGGCAGCCATTGCCAGCGTGTCCAAGCGCGACTTCACCAGCATGGGCAAGTTCCTGACGGTCGGCCTGGTGGTTGTGCTGCTGGCTTCGGTGGCCAACATCTTCCTGCAGATGCCGGTGCTGCACCTGGTCGTTTCTGCCGCGGTGGTGCTGCTGTTCTCGGGCTACATCCTGTACGACATCAGCAACATCATCCAGGGCGGTGAGACCAACTACGTCACGGCCACCCTGGCGGTGTACCTGGACGTCTACAACGTCTTCGTCAGCCTGCTGAACCTGGTCATGGCTTTTGGCGGCGATCGCGACTGAGACCTGCCAGCCTGCATCGAAAACGGCGACCCGCGGGTCGCCGTTTTTTCTGGCCAGGCGGCCGGCAGCCTTCAGGGGCGCTCGAACAGCGCGATGGACTCGACGTGGGAGGTCTGGGGGAACATGTTGGCGATCCCCGCCCCTTTGAGTACATAGCCCTTTTCGTGGATCAGCACCGCGGTGTCCCGTGCCAGCGTCGCCGGATTGCAGGACACATAGACGATCCGCCGGGGCGCCTTCGGGCCGAGCGCCTTGACCACTGCAACCGCGCCCTCCCGCGGCGGGTCGATCAGCATCTTGTCCAGATGCCCCAGGGCCTCGATGCTGTCCTCGGTGGCCTCGAACAGGTTGGCCGCGTGAAACTCGCTGAAGGCTGCAAGGCCGTTTGCAGCCGCGTTCTCACCGGCCCGCCGCACCAGTGCCTCGCTGCCCTCCACCCCCACGACCCGGGCTCCCAGCTTGGCGATGGGGAGGCTGAAATTGCCCAGCCCGCAGAACAGGTCGGCAATCCGTTCGCCCGGCCGGGGGTCAAGCAACTGCATGGCGCGACGCATCAGCAAACGGTTGATGCCCATGTTCACCTGGGTGAAGTCGGTCGGCCGGAAAGCCATGGACACGCCAAACTCCGGCAAGGAATAGGCCAACCCCGGCGCCTCGGCCGGGAACAGGCGACGGGCCGAATCGGGGCCGTTGGCCTGCCCCCACACCTGCACGCCCTCCTCCCTCGCAAAGGCTTCCAGACGCGCCTGATCCGCCGTCGTGAAAGGCAGCAGATGCCGCAGGACCAACACGATGATGCCCTCACCGACCGCGATCTCGATCTGCGGCACCCGGTCCGGCGCAGACAGGCCGGCGACCAGCGCCTTCAGCCGGGGCACCATCCCCGACACCTGCGGAGGCAGGATCGGACATTCATCCATCGGCGCCACGTAACTGCTCCGGCGCTCATGGAAGCCGATCAGCACCCCTCCCTTGCTGGGCACCAGGCGCACCGTCAGGCGGGCGCGATAGCGGTAGCCCCAGGCGGGCCCCAGGATGGGCGGATAAAGCACCTCGGCACGGATCCGGCCGAGATGCCACAGGGCATCCTCCAGGACCCGCTGCTTGGCTGCCACCTGGGCCCCGGCCTCGAGGTGCTGCATGCTGCACCCGCCACAGACCCCGAAGTGCGGGCACGGCGGCGTCACCCGCCGGGAGCTGGCCTTGAGGATGCGGACCACTTCCCCCACCTCAAACTTGGGCTTGCTGCGGAAGGCCGTGTAGGTGACCCGTTCTCCAGGCAAGGCGCCATCGATGAAGACCACCTTGCCATCCACGTGGGCCACGCCCCGCCCTTCGTGGTCGAGGGATTCGATGACGGCTTCGCGATGGGGGCTTGCATTCATGGCAGGGCAATCAGAGATGGGCAGAAGGGGCGCCATTTTAGCCCCCGCAAAAGTGTTGGCAAGACAAGGCGTTATAATCCGGCCCATGACTCAGATACTTCTAGGCGGCCTGACGGCAGAGGAATTCCTCGCCGAATACTGGCAAAAGAAACCACTGCTGATCCGCCAGGCAGTTCCAGGCTTCACCGGCGTCGTGACCAAGGACGAACTGTTCCAGCTGGCCCGCGACGAGGATGTGGAGTCCCGCTACGTGACCCACGACGGGCGCCACTGGGAGGTCATCCGCGGCCCCCAGAAGGCTTCCGACCTGAAGCGCAAGAAGCATCCCTGGACGGTGCTGGTACAAGGCCTCAACCTCTTCTGCCCGGACGGCGACGCCCTGCTCCACCGCTTCAACTTCATTCCCCAGGCCCGCCTGGACGACCTGATGGTCAGCTACGCCATCGACGGCGGCGGGGTGGGCCCGCACTTCGACAACTATGATGTGTTCCTGCTTCAGGGCATCGGCCAGCGCCGCTGGCAGATCGCCAACCAGGACGACCGCAGCCTGGTCGAAGGCGCTCCACTCAAGATCCTCAAGGATTTCCGGCCGGTGCATGACTGGGTCCTGAACCCCGGCGACATGCTCTACCTGCCGCCCCACTGGGCGCACAACGGCATCGCCATCGGCGAGTGCACGACCTACTCCATCGGCTTCCGCTCCCCGAGTTACCAGGAGCTGGCCCAACAGTTCCTGGGACACCTGCAGGACAGCCTCGAGCTCGACGGCATCTATGCTGACCCGGACCTGAAACTCCAGGCCCACTCGGCAGAGATCGGCGACGCCATGATCGACCGGGTCGCGGAGCAGCTGCAGCGCATCACCTGGAGCCGCGAGAACGTCCGGAGCTTCCTGGGCAGCTACCTGACCGAACCCAAGCCCCATGTCTTCTTCGATGCACCGGACGAGCCCCTGGATTTCGATGAATTTGTAACAGCCTGTGCAGCCGACGGCTTCAGCCTGGATGCACGCAGCCTGTTCCTGTTCTCCAACGGGCAGTTCTTCCTGAACGGCGAAACCGTCGAGGTCGACGAGCAGGACCGGGAGGCCCTCCGCCGACTCGCTGACGACCGCCGTATCGCCACTCTGGCGGGCATTTCCGAGAGGATGCAGGAAGAACTCCACGAGTGGTATTGCTGCGGCTTTGCCTTTCCATCAGGCGCATTGATGGACTGATCGGGAGGGGGGCTTGAAACGGCCAAAAAGTTGACAGAAAGCCGAAAGGGTTGCCGCGTCGCAACAATGTCTTTATTCAAGCACTTCCTCCGTGTTAACATACACAGTAGATCGGGTCCCCCACCTGATTGCCCCCTAAATTTAGTTGTCGCACTTCATTTATCGATAAGGGAAACCAACAATGAAACAATCTCTCCTGGTTGCTGCTCTCGTTGCACTCGCTGTGTCCGCCTGCGGCAAGAAGGAAGAGCCGAAGCCCGTTGAAGCTCCGGCCCCCGCTGCTGCCCCCGCTGAAGTGAAGCCCGCTGAAGCTGCACCCGCCGCTCCGGCCGCTGATGCCAAGCCCGCTGAAGGCGCTGCCGCTCCGGCCGCTGACGCTGCCAAGCCCGCTGAAGGCGCTGCTGCCGCTCCGGCCGCTGAAGCCAAGCCCGAAGAGAAGAAGTAATCTTCTTTCCGGCAAAAAAGCCAACCTGCGGGTTGGCTTTTTTTACGCCTGCTGGACGCCCAAAGAAAAATCGCCGGACATGTCCGGCGATTTTTTTCAAGCCGACTGACGCTGACGGCTTACTTGAGCTGCTGGAACAGCAGGCCCAGGATCTTCCGTGCGGACTCGGAGGTGTCGGTACCCCCTTCACGGGTCAGGACCTGGATGGAGGAGCCCGTCCCTGCGGCCTTGACATGGATCCGGTACTGGCTGCCGGAGACCACGTCGGGCTTGGTCGATGAACGCCAGAAGGCAAGCTTGGAGAGGATGCCCTCGTCGTCGCCCTTCTTCTTCACGTCCACTTCGGGATCGACATAGCGGACGTAGTAGAGACCCTGCGAACGGTCCCGGTCCTCGACAGTGAAGCCGACGCGATCAAGCGCCAGGCCGACACGCCGCCAGGCACGATCGAAACCTTCTTCCACCTGCAGCACCGACGCGCCACCAGCCGGGGCGCTTTCCAGCTTGGCCTTTTCGGCCTGCGGCTTGACTGCGATCTGGGCCTTGGCCCGGCTTTCGTCCGCACCGAGGCGAATCATCAGACGCTGCAGGAACTCGGCCTCGAGCTCGGGATCTGCGGCCCGGGGTTGCCAGATGGTGCGATCCTTGGCTTCGTTGGGATAAATTTCCATCATGCCGCGGTGGCTGACGTAGATCTCCACAAAACCTGCGTCGCTGCCCTTTTCCAGGCGCGTGCGGAACTTGTCCCGCTCGGGAGTGGAATAGAGCCCGTCGATCACCTTGCCGATGGTGTTGCGAATGATGCCGTTATCGATCTTGGCCCGGTTCTCGGCCCAGTCGGTTTCCATGACGCCGATCTCGGGACGATCCACGTTCAGGATGAAACCGTTCTCCTGCCAGAACTCACGCACCAGCGGCCAGATCTTCTCCGGCGTACCCGGCACGACGAGCCAGCGCTGGGAGCCGGAACGCTCCACCCGCATCTTGTCGATGGACTGCGGCGCCACGGCCACCGGCCCGCTGGTCGCAACAGGGGAACCACCCTGCGCATTGCGCTCGGCGTTGTAGGCGGAGAAGGTGGCACTGCCCTTGGGGTTGATGTCCGGGACCGCATAGCGGTCATCTGCCGTCGGAGCGGTCAGGTCGGGCGGGATTTCAAGGGTAGACCGCGCTGGCGCGGAAGAGGCACTCTTGTAATCGATCTTCTTCGATTCCAGCAAGGAACCAGAGCAACCGGCGAGGACGATCGTCGCGACAACGACCGCCGAACCGGAAGCCAGCTTTCGGCTTTGCATGCGTAACCCTCGGGGTGGGAACAACAGATTCAAACTTCGATGCCGGCCTGACGCATGGCGTCGCGGACACGTTCGTGGCAAGCCTCGGACAGCGTGGTCAGCGGCAGGCGGATACCCTTGCCGATGAAGCCCATCTGCTCGACCGCCCACTTTACCGGAATGGGGTTGGCTTCGCAGAAGAGGTGGCGGTGGAGACCCACCAGCTTCGCATTGAGCTCACGGGCGCGGATGCCGTCGCCCGCAGCCGCGGCCACGCACATCTCGTGCATCAGGCGGGGCGCCACGTTGGCAGTCACCGAGATGGTGCCATGGCCACCGAGCATGATGAAGGCCATGGCCGTCATGTCATCGCCCGTATAGAGCGCGAACCCCTCGGGGGCACGGGCCACCAGGTCGCAGGCGCGATCGATGCTGCCGGTCGCATCCTTGATGCCGATGATGTTGGGCACCTCGGCCAGACGCAGCGCCGTGTCGTTGGACAGATCGGCCACCGTGCGTCCCGGCACGTTGTACAGGATCATCGGCAACGGGCTGGCCTCGGCGATGGTGCGGAAGTGCTGGTACAGACCTTCCTGGGTCGGGCGGTTGTAGTAGGGAACCACGGACAACCCCGCCACCGCACCCGCCTTGCGCGAGAACTCGGTCAGCTCGATGGCCTCGCTGGTGCTGTTGGCACCGGTGCCAGCGATGATGGGCGTGCGACCCGCGGAATGCTCGACGGCCACCCGGATCAATTCGCAGTGCTCTTCGACATTGACCGTCGGCGATTCACCGGTGGTGCCGACGACGACGATCCCGTCGGTGCCTTCCTTGATGTGGAAATCGATAAGGCTGCGGAATCGGGGAAGATCCAGGCTGCCATCCTCGTGCATCGGGGTGACGATGGCGACAATCGAACCGGTAATCATGGGCTATCGGGGAAAGAGGGAAAGTTGAGTATTGTACCCAATCACTTCGGGAAGGCTAGACGGACGCAAACTGCGCTTACCAAATCTGCCCCTGGACATGCCTCCCCGCCGGAGCGGGAACGACCCGCCCTGAGCACGGAACAGGCAGGATCCTAGAGATCGGCCAGCGTCTTGATGTGGGCGACCACACTGCGGGCGAGGGAAGACAGGGAGTAGCCACCTTCCAGCAGGGATACGATGCGGCGGTTGGCGGACTCGGCCGCAACCGCCTTGAGCTGCTCCGTCACCCACATGTAGTCCGCCTCGACCAGGCCGAGGGAGCCCATGTCATCCTCGTAGTGGGCATCGAAGCCCGCCGAGATGAAGATCATCTCCGGGGCATGATTGCGCAACGCCGGCATCCAGATGTTGGTGACGATCTCACGGAACACATCACCACGGCTGCCGGCCTTGATCGGCACGTTCACCATGTTGGGCGCCGGATTGTCTGCCCCGCTGTAGGGGTAGAAGGGATGCTGGAAGATGCTGACCATCAGCACCCGGGGATCGTCCTTGAAGATGTCTTCCGTGCCGTTGCCGTGGTGCACGTCGAAATCGACGATGGCAACGCGCTTCAGGCCATGCTCCTCGAGGGCGTGCCGGGCGGCCACCGCCACGTTGTTGAAGAAGCAGAAGCCCATGGCCTTGCCCGCCTCGGCGTGGTGGCCCGGTGGGCGGATGGCGCAGAAGGCATTCTCGGCCTGCCCGGACAGAACCAGGTCGGTAGCCATGATGCCGGCACCCGCCGACCGCAGGGCAGCCTTCATCGAGTGGGGGCACAAGGCGGTGTCAGGATCCAGGTGCCGGATGCCGTGTTCGGGTACGCTGGCAAGCAGTTCTTCCACGTGTTCGCGGGGATGGGCCCGGGAGATCTGGTCAACACTGGCAACCGGGGCGTCGTGGAAGGAGAGGTACATGTCGAGCCCAGCTGCGATCAGCCGGTCATTGATGGCCCCCAGGCGCTCCGGCGACTCCGGATGGTGCTCGCCCATGTTGTGCAGCCAGCAGTCCCGGTGCGTGATGAATGCGGTACTCGTCATAAACTCTCCCCTGCCTCTCGCTATGCGTCTTCTGTGCGTATCGATTGTCGCCCCGGCCACACCCTGGCCCGGCACCACCCCGCATGAGAGCGGGCGCCGGCGCAGGGTGTCGAGCATGCGGAATGCTGTTGTGGAATCATTATCCACTTAACTTGAACCTGAAAAAAGCCTGCATCATGCCGATCCACCTTTGCAACCGGCTGCTCGACGCCGCCGGCGAAATCATCCTCGGCAAGGACCGGGCCCTGCGACTCGCCTTTGCCTGCCTGCTGGCCCGCGGCCACCTGCTGCTGGAAGACCTGCCCGGCGTCGGCAAGACCACCCTGGCCCATGTCCTCGCCAGGCTGCTCGGGCTGGAGTTCCAGCGCATCCAGTTCACAAGTGACATGCTGCCCGCGGACATCCTCGGCGTCTCCATCTTCAACCAGCACGATGCGGCCTTCCGCTTTCACCCCGGCCCGGTGTTCTGCCAGCTGATCCTGGCCGATGAGATCAACCGGGCCACGCCCAAGACCCAGAGTGCCCTGCTCGAAGCGATGGAAGAACGCCAGATCAGCGCAGAAGGCCGGACCTGGCCCCTGCCGACTCCGTTCTTCGTCATTGCCACCCAGAACCCCGCCGACCAGATCGGCACCTTTCCTCTGCCGGAGAGCCAGCTGGACCGTTTCCTGATGCGCATCGCACTGGGCTACCCGGATCGTGCCGCCGAGCGCCTCCTGCTGGCCGGCGAGGATCGCCGCGAGATCCTCGCCGGTCTGCCCCCTGCCCTCGCCCCGGGCGAGCTGGACACCCTGTTCGCCGCAGCCCGGCAGGTCCATGTGGCGCCACGCCTTCTCGACTACATCCAGGATCTCCTCGCGCAAAGCCGTGAAAGCGCGGACTTCTCCCTCGGCCTGTCCCCCCGCGCAGGACTTGCGCTGATTGCCGCAGCCCGTGCCTGGGCCCTCCTGGCAGGACGGGAGCATGCCCTCCCCGAGGACGTACAAGCGGTCCTGCCCGCAGTGGCCGGACATCGCCTGCGGGCCGCCGGAGACACCCCCGCCAGCCCGGATGACCTGGTGCGCCGCCTCATCGAAGCCGTCCCCCTGCGCGGATGAAGCTCCGTCAGTTGCCCGCCGCAGTGCAGCGCTGGCTCTTCCGGGTCAGCGGGCCCGAAGAGTCACCCATCGAACTCGGGCAACGGCGGATCTTCGTCCTGCCCACGCGCTTCGGCCTGAGCCTCGGCCTCACCCTGATGGTGATGCTGCTGGCGTCCATCAACTACGCCCTCAGCCTGGGCTTCGCCCTCACTTTCCTGATCGCAAGCGTCGGCTGGATCAGCATCCATCACGCCTTCCGCAATGTGGTGGGTCTGAGCATCACCCCGGGACGTGCAGAGCCGGTCTTTTGCGGCCACCCCGCCCACTTCGGCGTCGTCCTCGGCAACCCGGGGCTGCGCCCCCGCCTGGGACTCCGCCTCGTGCCGACCCGGCATCCGCAGCCCGGAGCAGCGCTGTTCGACATCCCCGGCGAGACCTCCGTCGTCCGTAACATCGAACTGCCGACCACGGCGCGCGGCTGGCTCCAGCTTCCCCGGCTCACCCTCGAGACGCACCACCCCCTCGGCCTGATCCGGGCCTGGAGCCTGTTCCAGCCGGATCTGCGCTGTCTCGTCTACCCGGCCCCCGAAGCGGACGGCCCGCGCTTGCCCGGCGGCGGCGAAGCTACCTCCGGCGACGGAGGCCCCGGACAGGGGCGGGAGGACTTTGCCGGCTTGCGCCACCACCAGCCAGCCGACTCTCCGCGCCATGTCGCGTGGAAGGCGGTCGCCCGCGGCGGCCCCTGGCGCACCAAGGATTTCGACGGCAGCACCGCCACTGACGTCATGCTGGACTGGTCGTCACTTCCGCCCACCCTGGGTACCGAAGCGCGCATCGCCCGCCTGACCCGCTGGGTCCTGGAGGCCGACCGGGCCGGTACCGCGTATGCGCTGGCACTCCCCGGCCGCCGCCTGCCCAGGGGCCGGGGGGCAGCCCATCGCCACCTGTGCCTGAGCGCCCTGGCCCTGCATGGACACGCCGATGTCTGACACGCCGCTGCGTACCGACCAGTGCGACTGGCTGATCGCCGTTGCAGCGCTCACTCTGCTGCCCCACACCAGCCATCTGCCCCCGGGCCTGTCCGGCATCTGCCTGCTGCTGCTGATCTGGCGCGGGGCGATCGCCCACGGCAAAGGGGCCATGCCTGGCCGCTGGATGCTGCTGGTGCTGGCGGCCGTGCTGATCGGCTTTGTCTCACTGGAGTTCAGGCAGGTGTTTGGCAAGGAGCCCGGCATCGCCCTGCTTGCCGGCCTGATGAGCCTCAAGCTGCTGGAGACCAACCGCGTCCGCGACGGCCGGGCAGTGGTCCTGCTCAGTTTCTTCATGCAACTCGGCCAGTTCCTGTATCGCCAGGACATGTTGATCGCCATCCTTGCCCTGAGCGGCAGCATCGCCTCGATCGCCGCCCTGATGGCCCTGCAGGGTGCCGCCCTCGAAGTCCGCCAGCAGATCCGCCAGGCCGCCCTGCTGGTGCTCCAGGGCGTCCCCCTGATGCTGGTGCTGTTCGTGCTGTTCCCCCGCGTCCAGGGCCCCCTGTGGGGCCTGCCTGCCGATGCCTACAACCGCAGCTCAGGCCTGTCGGACAGCATGGCCCCCGGTGACATGGCGCGGGTCAGCCAGTCTGCCGAGATCGCCTTCCGCGCACGCTTCGAAGGCGCTCCGCCACCATCCGGGGAACGCTACTGGCGCGGCCCGGTGCTGACCCGCTTCGATGGCCACGTGTGGCGCCAGGCCCGGACGCCGAGCGGGGAGCATCCCGCCTACCGGCCCCAGGGCAAGGCCTATGCGTACACGCTGACCCTCGAGCCGCACAACCAGCGCTGGCTCCTGGCCCTGGACTTCCCGGGGGCCGTCGCCGGGCTGCGCTACAGCAATGACTTTCAGTTGCTCACCCGGGAGCCGGTCACCGCCCGCCAGCGGATGGACCTTGTGTCCTACCCCGGAACCCCTGTCGGCCTCGACGAGTCTCCCCTGCAACTCCGCCTGGCCCTGGCCCTGCCGCCGTCGGGCAATCCGCGCACCCGGGCCCTGGGCGAAGCCCTGAAGGCCCGGGCGGCCAGTCCCGCCGCGATTCCCGACCTGGCGATCGCCCATTTCCGACAGAGCGGCCTCGCCTACACGCTGGAGCCCCCCGCCCTCGGGGAGGATGACGTGGACAGCTTCCTGTTCGACACCCGCCAGGGCTTCTGCGAGCACTTTGCTGCGGCCTTCGTGGTCACCCTGCGGGCCGCGGGTGTGCCCGCCCGGGTGGTCACTGGCTATCAGGGCGGAGAACTGAACCCCATCGACGGCAGCTTCGTCATCCGCCAGTCCGACGCCCACGCCTGGGCCGAGGTCTGGCTGCCGGAGCGTGGCTGGGTCCGCTACGACCCCACTGCAGCCAGCGCGCCGCGCCGCATCGACAGCGGCCTCGCAGGAGCCCTGCCCGACGGGGCGGGCGTACCCCTGCTGGCCCGCGCCGATCTGGCCTGGCTGCGTGCGGTGCGGGACCGCGTGGACGCACTGAACAACCGCTGGAACCAATGGGTTCTCGGTTACAATCCGGCCCGCCAGCAAGAGCTGCTTTCCAGCCTGGGGCTGGGAAAGAACGGCCTGGCGGAGCTGACTGCCCTCATGGCGGCCGCAAGTGCAGTCGTGATGGCGGGCCTGACGGCCTGGGCCTTGCGCCGACGCAAGACGGATGACGCAATCGACCTGGCCTGGCAACGCTTCTGCAGGCGCATGGCCGCTGCGGGGCTGGTGCGCCTGTCATGGGAAGGCCCGCTCGATTTCGGTCGGCGCGTCTGCCTGGCGCGCCCGGATCTCGCGGCGCAGGTCGAGGACATCGTCAACGACTACACCCGCCTCCGCTACGCGCCTCCTCCCGGTGACGACGCGCAGCTCAAGCGCTTTCAGGAATCCATCAAGAACTTCCACGCCCGATGACGACCGCCCCTCCCCATCTCCGCGCCCTTGCTGCGCTGCTGCTTGTCCTGACGAGCTCCGCCACCAGCCACGCCGCCGAACGCTATGCCGATCGGCCGGAGACCCAGCAGTTCATCGAGGAAATGCAGCAGCGCCATGGTTTCGACAAGGATGCGCTGACCTACATCTTTCGCCGGGCGCAGTACCTCCCCTCCGTGATCAAGGCCATTTCCCCCCCCAAGGACCCGGTTGCCGTGCGTTCATGGGAGCGTTACCGCAGCCGTTTCGTCGAACCGGTCAGGATCAAGGCCGGCGTGGCCTTCTGGGAGAAACATCAGGACACCATCCGGGCTGCCAGCGAAAAATACGGGGTGCCGGAGGAGATCATCGTCGGGATCATCGGCGTCGAAACCATCTACGGGCGCAACACCGGCAGCTACCAGACAGTCTCCGCCCTCGCCACCCTGGCCTTCGATTACCCGCGTCGCGCACCGCTGTTCCGGGGCGAACTGGAGCAGCTGCTGTTGATGGCCCGTGAGCAGCACCGGGACCCGCTGGATTACCAGGGCTCCTACGCCGGCGCCCTGGGTCTGCCGCAGTTTCTGCCAAGCAGCGTCCGCAATTACGCGGTGGACTTCGACGGGAACGGCCAGATCGACCTGCTGGGAAGCCCAGCCGATGCCATCGGCAGCGTTGCGCGATACATGCAGATGCACGGCTGGGAAAGCGGCGCCCCGGTCGCCCGGCGGGCCCGGATCGCGCCTGATGCAACCCTGTCCGAGCTGCTCGCCAACGACATCACGCCCACCTTCGACGCAGCGACCCTGGGCAGCCATGGCGTACAGGCTGCCGAGGGCGACGGCCACATCGGCAAGGCCGCGCTGGTGGAGCTGGAAACACCGGGTCGGGACAGCGAATTCTGGCTGGGCTACCAGAACTTCTACGTGATCACCCGCTACAACCGCAGCAGTTTCTACGCCATGTCGGTCTTCCAGCTGGGTGAGGCCGTCAAGGCGGCCCGACGCTGATCAGGCCTCGTCGAGCAGGGACAGCACGTTTTCCGGCGGCCGGCCGATCACGGCGCGCCCACCGCGCACGGCAATCGGCCGCTCGATCAGGATCGGATGACGCACCAGGGCGTCCAGCCATTCATCCTCGGTCAGATCACGCCCCTGGTATTCCGCCTTATACACCTCCTCGCCCTTGCGGACGATGGACTCTGCGGACACCCCCAACTTGCGGACAATCTCCGCGAGCTCATCACGACCGGGCGGCGCCTTGAGGTATTCGACGATCTGCAGCTCAGCCCCCTTGTCCTGCAGCAGGGCGCAGGCGGAACGGCTCTTTGAGCAACGGGCGTTGTGGTAGATGCGGATGGTGTCAGGCATGATTCTCGGACATTGGCGGTGAAGGGCAGCGCAGGCCATCTGACGCTGCAGCAAGGCACTACAGCAGGACATCCTTTGAGACGCCCCGCCGCTTGATGATCCGCCGCAACTGCCCGAGCGCTTCCAGCTGGATCTGGCGTACCCGCTCCCGGGTCAGGGCCAGGCTTTCGGCAAGCTCCTCGAGCGTGCGCACTTCGCATTCATCCAGGCCATAGCGGTGCCGGATGACCATCCGCTGCTTCTCACTCAACTGGCTGATCCACTCCCGCACCAGGGTCTCCACCTCGAGATCCTGGATCTGCACATCGGGCGACTCGGCGTCATCGTCGGCCAGGGATTCGCCGATGGAGAGGGTCGGATCGATGTCCAGGGGCGCATCGAGGGAGGCCGTATGCTCGTTGAGGGCCAGGATGGCGCGAACCTCGGCAACCGGCCGTGCGACCCGCCGTGCCACTTCTTCTATCGAGGTGTCACCGTTGCCAGCCGCCTCGAGCTGCCGCTGGGCGCGTAGCACCTGGTTGAGCTCCTTCACCACGTGCACCGGCAGGCGGATGGTCCGCGACTGGTTCATGATCGCCCGCTCGATGTTCTGCCGGATCCACCAGGTCGCGTAGGTCGAGAAACGGAATCCACGCTCCGGATCGAACTTCTCGAGCGCATGGATCAGGCCCAGATTGCCCTCCTCCACCAGATCGAGCAGCGGGATGCCACGGTTGAGGTAGTGCTTGGCGATATTGACGACGAGGCGCAGGTTGCGCTCGATCATCTTCTGGCGGGCCTCGAAGTTGCCGAGGCGCACCTGCCGGGACAGGCTCAGCTCCTCCTCGGCGGTCAGCAACGGGTTGGCGCCGATCTCGTTGAGGTACAGCTGGGTCACATCGCCCAGGAACTCGGTATCCGGCGACGCGGCGGGCACCTCCAGAAATACCTCGACCTCCGGGGGTAAATCCGGTTCAGGGCTTTCCAGTTCTTCAGGCGCAGCCGGATCGTACATGGAATCCTCTCTGGGTTTGCCCCCTGTCGGGCAGGCGTCAGCGTGGGGGCAGGTACTTACCCGGATCCACCGGCTTGCCCTGCCGGCGGATCTCGAAGTGCAGCTTGGGGCGATCACTGTCCGTATCACCCAGTTCAGCGATCTTCTGGCCCTTGTTCACCGCCTGGCCTTCCTTGACCAGCAGGGTCTGATTATGGGCATAGGCGCTCAGGTAACTATTGTCGTGTTTGACGATGACGAGTTTGCCATAACCGCGCAGACCCGTGCCTGCATAAACAACGCGCCCTCCGGCGGCGGCCAGCACGGCATCCCCGGGTTTGCCCGCGAGATCCACGCCCTTGCTGGACGTCTCGTTGAATCCGGCGATGATCTTCCCGGCGGCAGGCCAGCCCCACTCGATCGTGCCATTGCCGCCAGCGGCCTTGGCATCATCAACGCGTGCCTCGGTCTTCGGCTCCGGCTTGGCTTCTGCCTTCACTTCGGTTTTCACCTCGGCCTTCGGCTCACTCCTGGCCTGTTCGGGCTTGGCCTCGGGCTTGGGCTCGACCCGGGCCACCACCAGCGGGGCCTCGGGCTTCTGGGCCTGGGCCCAGGCCTTCTCCGAATAGGGCTGCTTGCCCCCCAGCGGCTCACGCCGCACACCGTCCACCGGAACCGTGGCAGCAACAGCGCCGACAGCCGGCTTGACCTCGACGGAAGGGGAATTCACAGGCCGGGTCACAGCGGCAGTCTCGGGCGGACGCACCCGCAATTCCTGCCCCACCTCGATCAGGTTGGGATTCTCGAGGCCGCTCCAGGCGGCAATGTCACGGTAGTTCTGCCCGTTATCCAGCGCGATCCGGATCAGGGTATCACCCGGCTTGACAATGTAATACCCCGGACGGGCCACCTTGGGCGCCGCCGGAGGTGCAGCCTGCTCCACCTTGTCTGTGCCAGCAGGCTGGACAGGGCGGGTGCGCTCCGAAACCGGAGCGGGGGACTTGGTAGTGGCACAGCCTGTCACCCCCAAGGCAAGGAGGGTGCAGCAGAGCGCAAAACGGGACGACATCATTCGTTTGGGATACATCATTCGGTGCCCGGCAGCAACGGCACAAAACGCACCGGGCTGAGGCGTGTTTCTCGGATTCCGCGGGAGGTCCGCTCGATCAGCACAAGGACCTGTTCAGCGGCCCCCACCGGAAGCACCATCCTCCCCCCCTCACCGAGCTGCTCGACCAGAGCGGGCGGTATCTTCGGGGCAGCTGCAGCCACGATGATCGTGTCGTAGGGCGCAGCCTCGCGCAGCCCCACGCTACCGTCAGCATGTTTCAGGCGCACATTCGGCAAACGCAGGTGGCGCAGATTGTTACGGGCCCGGTCAAGCAAGGGCCGGAGGCGCTCGACCGAATAGACCTCGGTTGCCACGTGGGACAACACGGCAGCCTGATAGCCGCATCCAGTACCGACCTCCAGGGTCTTGCCCAGTTCCCTGCCGGCCCGCAGCAGCTCGATCATGCGAGCCACGACGAAAGGCTGGGAGATCGTCTGCTGCAGCCCCAGGGGCAGGGCCGTATCCTCATACGCACGGGAAGCCAGCGCTTCCTCGACAAACAGGTGACGCGGCACCGCCATCATCGCGGCCAGCACCTTTTCGTCACGCACCCCCTGCTCGCGTACACGCTCCACCATGCGGGTCCGTGCCCGCAAGGCGGTTTGCAGGGCCGTCCGCAAGACCTCGCTGCTCATTTTCCGAGCCAGGCGCGTACGGTCGGGATCTGCCCCTGGTGGGTCAGATCCATCTGCAGGGGAGTGATGGAGGCATAGCCGTTGGCCACCGCATGGAAGTCTGTCCCCTCGCCGGCATCCTGAGCCGCACCGGCAGCGCCCACCCAGTAGACCGTCTCGTTGCGCGGGGTCAATGACTTGATCGTCGGCTCCGCCTTATGGCGCTTGCCCAGACGGGTCACCTGAATGCCCTTGATCTGATCGTAGGGAAGATCCGGCACATTGACATTCAGCAGGGTCGGCTCCCTGACCGGCTCCTGCTGGAAGCGCTCCACCAATTCACGGGCGATGCGTGCCGCGCCGGAGAAGTCCGAGGCGCCCTTGGCCACCAGCGAGATGGCAATGGCCGGGACGCCCAGCAGGAAACCCTCGGTGGCAGCAGCCACGGTGCCGGAATAGATCGTATCGTCGCCCATGTTGGCACCATGGTTGATCCCGGACACCACCATGTCCGGCAATTCATCCAGCATGCCAGTCACGGCGAGATGCACGCAATCGGTGGGGGTGCCATTCACGAAGTAGAAGCCGCTCGCGGCCTTGCGCAAAGACAACGGACGATCGAGAGTCAACGAGTTGCTCGCTCCGCTGCGGTCCCGCTCGGGAGCAACCACGGTCACCTTTCCCACCTTGGAGAGGGCTTCGGCCAGGGCCTGCAGGCCAGGAGCAAAATAACCGTCGTCGTTGCTAAGCAGAATGCGCATGGGAGGCAGAGATCAGGCTTTCAGGATTGGAAATCAATACTGCGGCCCCCCGCCGGGCGGGAGGAAACCGGCAAACCGAAGGAGCGAGAGCCACTCCGGACGGGCGTCGAGTTTAGCAGAGTCGGCTTCCCGGCTGCTAGGCGATCAGGCACCGGCACTGCCACCGGAAAACGAACCCCGGGCGACTTGCACTGTCTCTTCGTTGCGGGAGAGCATTCCCCTGTAAGTTTTCCTGCCCAGATCCGTCTAAGTGACATTGCCAGTCCCAACGAGGTATCACCATGTTGATCCGAACTCCTGCCGACATCCTCCCTTCAGAGATCACGCCGCAAGCACACTACGAAGGCCGGAGACGTTTTATCGCACAGGCCGGCAGCCTGGCCCTTGCCACCGCACTGCCGGCCGGCCCGGCCCTTGCGGGCAACCTGGGACCGCTGGCCCGCAACCCCTTCAGCGCCCAGGAAGAACCGACTGCCAGGAAGGCGATCACCACCTACAACAACTTCTATGAACTGGGCACCGACAAGGCCGACCCCGCCGAGAATACACATCGCCTCAAACCCACCCCGTGGACCTTACGCATAGAAGGGCTGGTCAACAAGCCCCGCAGCTTCGGCATCGACGAGCTTCTGAAGATCGCTCCGCTGGAGGAGCGCATCTACAGGATGCGCTGCGTCGAAGGTTGGTCGATGGTCATTCCGTGGGTCGGCATTCCCCTCGCAAGCCTCCTCAAGCAGGCCGACCCGCAGGGCAACGCCAAGTATGTCGAGTTCGTGTCCCACTACGACAAGGCAACCATGACCCGCGGCGTGCTCGACTGGCCCTACACCGAAGGCCTCCGCCTCGACGAAGCGCGCCATCCGCTCACCATCCTTGCCGTCGGGCTGTACGGTGACACCCTCCCCATCCAGAACGGCGCCCCGGTCAGACTGGTCGTCCCCTGGAAATACGGCTTCAAGGGCGCCAAGTCCCTCGTCACGATCCGCCTCACCGAGAAGCAACCCTTAACCGCCTGGATGAAGGCCGGCCCGTCGGAATACGGCTTCTATTCAAACGTCAATCCAGAAGTGGACCACCCCCGCTGGAGCCAGGCCACCGAAAGGCGTATCGGTGAGTTCGGCAAGCGCAAGACGCTCATGTTCAACGGCTACGGCGAGCAGGTTGCCTCGATGTACTCGGGCATGGATCTGCGCCGCTTCTTCTGAGCTGCCGACATGACCCCCACTTCACACCAGATCAGCGGCCTCAAACTCGCGCTGTTCGCGCTCTGCCTCAGCCCGGCGGCCCTGCTGCTGAGGGATCTGCAACTGGATCAGCTCGGCGCCAACCCCATCGAAGCACTGACACGTGCCACCGGTGAATGGACGCTGCGCTTTCTCCTGATCACCCTTTCAATCACCCCTCTGCGCAAGTATTCCGGTTGGCACTGGCTTCTCAGACTCCGGCGAATGCTGGGGCTCTTTGCCTTCGCCTATGGCGCGATGCACCTGACAACCTACGTCTGGCTCGACCAGTTCTTCGACTGGCCGGCAATCGCACGGGACATCTACAAGCGCCCCTTCATCACCGTAGGCTTTGCCGCGCTGGTACTCATGACCCCCCTGGCCCTGAGCTCCAACTCCTTTGTCATCCGCAGAATGGGCGGACGCCGCTGGCAGGCCCTGCACCGCGCCATCTATCCGATCAGCCTCCTCGGCTGCCTGCACTTCTGGTGGCTGGTAAAGAAGGACATCACCGAACCCCTGATCTATACCCTGCTCACATGCGCCCTGCTGGGCCTGAGGGCCTGGTGGAGGGAGCAGGAAAGACGCAAGCAGCTGGCGGGTGGCTATTTACCGCCACGGCAGGGTTTCAACGGAAAGATCATCAGGATTGTCGCCAAGTGATCCTCCGGTGACCCTTCCGACATATCGACGCCCAAAAGCAAAAAAGCCAGTCCTTGAAGACTGGCTTTTTTGCTTTGACCTAATGGTGCCGCTGACCGGAATCGAACTGGTGACCTTCGCATTACGAATGCGCTGCTCTACCGACTGAGCTACAGCGGCATCAGGAACTCAGGATTATATTTGCTAAGCGGAAATCTGACAAGTTTCAGCGCAACAGACTGACCAAGCAGCAGTCCCAGAACCTCCCACGCCTCGGGTGTCCCTCCAGCCCAGCCTTCCAGACAAATGCCTGGATTAATCTCCAGGATTTCCGTGCTCCAGGGTCAGCATGCTGCGGGAGTGTCATTCTGGTCTGCCCGGGCCATATCCGGAATCGACGGGCTTTATGAGTTTGAGTGGGGAGTTTCGATGTTGGGCGTAGACGCAATAAACCCCCTGACGCCGTTTGGCGCAGGGGGTTTTGCATGTGTGAGTCTGACGATGACCTACTTTCACGCACGCGTGTGCACTATCAT
>WBTZ01000259.1 GCA_009026175.1 Zoogloea sp.
CCTCCAGGCCGGGGCCGGGGTGGAGGTGGCCGGCACCCTCCTGTCTCCGGAGCGGGTGAGCATCGAGGCAGGTACCGGGGCGCTCACTATCGCCGCTGACCTGCGTTCCGGTGGTGCCCTGCAGGTGGCCGCCGACCGCTCGCTGAGCGTGGGCGGAGAAACCCTCGCGGTGGGTGACGCCCAGCTCGTCAGCCGCCAGGCCGATATCCGCCTGATGGGGCCTGGCACCGTGGTGGGAGGCCTCTCGCTTGCGGCGGTCGGCGGTGCCAGGCTTGACGCCGACGTGCAGGTGGGCGGCGCGCTGGATGCCCGTGCCAGCACGGGCTCGGTGGTCTTCTCGCGGGCGCTGGAGGTTCGCGGTGCAGCGAGCTTTGAGGTCGGGCAGGATCTCCTTTTCCTGGGAGATGCCCGCTTCCACGGGCCCTTGAGCGCAAGCACCGTCGGCCGCCGCCTGGAGAGCCGCGGCAGTCTGCTGGTGGATGAGGACCTGCGCCTGGATATCGCGGGGGATTTCGTCAGCGAAGGACTCCTGCAGAGTGTCGGGGGCATACGCATCCGGGCCCGCAGCATCCAGGCCAACCTGACTGGCAACGGCGGGATGGTGGCCAATGGCGACATCGAGCTGGCTGCCCGCGAGCAGGGCCGTATCGGCGCTGGAGGAACGGTGTTGAGCAGTGGTGGCTCGGTGCTGCTGTCTGCCAGCCGTTTCGAGAATGCCGGTGATGTGATCCCCGGCGGTGCCCGCCTCGGCTTCTCGGGCGGCACCCTGGCCAACCGGGGGCGCATCGCCGCCGGGCAGGTGGATGTTGCGGGTGGTCTCGACAACCAGGGGACGCTCTACAGCGACACGCTGGCGGTGAGCGGCTATGCCGTCAACAGCGGTACGGTGGCCGGGAGCACGTTCGCCTTCAATGGCGGGCTCCTCAACAGCGGCTGGATTGCCGGCGGGGAAGTGGCTGCGAGCGGCCTCATCAGCAACGTCGGGGAGATCTCGGGCGACCGGGTCATCCTGTCGGGTCCCGATGTGT
The DNA here is from genome assembly GCA_009026175.1 of Zoogloea sp. Lineage (GTDB taxonomy): Bacteria > Pseudomonadota > Gammaproteobacteria > Burkholderiales > Rhodocyclaceae > Zoogloea. Next base: position 1,029 of record WBTZ01000259.1, read on the forward strand.
ACAACTATGGTCTGGTCTCCGCCGGGCGACTCGGCATCGAGACCGTCCAACTGGGCAACCTGGGCACGCTCAGTGCCGACAGCCTGGATGCCTATGTCGCGGGTGTGTTCTCCAACGGTGGCCGCGTGGTGGTGGGAGGCGATGCCCGCATCACCGCCCTGGGGGGCTTCGTCAATCAGCTGACCGAGTCGTCCCGCTGCGTGACGCCCGAGGTCTGCAATCCGCTGCCAGGCACCACTCCACCCCGTGCCCCCGACCCCGACAAGGACTTCCGTTTCGTGCAGAGCCCGGCCGTGCTGGCAGTGGGTGGCAGCCTGAGCCTCACCGGCGGCGACGTGGACAACCGTGGCCTCATCCAGGCGCGGCGCATCGCCATCAAGCTCGGCAGCGCAGCCTTCAGCAACACCCGTAGCGAGAACGACGTCCTGACCGACGCCAACTTCGGCTCGAAGACGCCCACCATCAACACCGGCGTCATGGCGGCCGAGAATGACATCGCGATCACCGCGGGCTCCTTTGCCAACATGGGCGGGCGCCTTGTCGCTGGCGGTGGCCTGGACGTGAATGTCACCGGCCGCCTTGCGTCCGTGACAGGGGAGCGTGCGGGCCTGGCCCCTGCGATGCAGGCCCGGGACGTGACCCTCGGTGGCGCCGAGGTCGTCACCGAAGGCCTGGTGCAGGCCAGCCGGAATCTCTCGGTCCATGCCCGGGCGGGCAGCGCGACCAACCGGGCCACCCTCGTCGCCGACGACAGCCTCAGTGTCAAGGCCGCCACGATGCTGGAGAACAGTGCCAGGGGCGCCCTGCTGGCCACGCGCGCAGTGACGCTCCAGTCCGGCCACGGCATCCACAATGCCGGCCTCGTCTATGGCAATGGTGCCGCCGCTGGGCGAATCATCCTGGATGCCAGCAGCGGTGCTTTCAGCAATGCCGCAAGCGGCACCGTGTTGGCCGAATCCACGCTGGAGATCAAGGCGGCAAGCTATTTCAACAGCGGCATGGTGGCGTCCCGAGGCGATGCCCGGCTTGATACGCCGTCCCTCGTCCTGCTGCCCGCCAGCAACCCACTGGTGGCCCTTGGTACCCTGCGTCTCAATGTGGCCGGCATTGCCGTCGGGGTGGGGGAAACCTGGGTCAGCCCGGCCCTCAACACGATCTGGAGCGGTGTGCTGGTCAATACCGGCAATGTGCTCCTCGGCGGCAATGCCTACGGTGCCGTCGACAACCTGGCCACCGGCAGCCGGACCCTCGCTGGTGAGCCTAACCTGTCGGATGGCAGCTATCTCCTGCTGGGCCTGCCGACCCTGAAGGCCCCTTACCTGGCCAGCTATTCCGACGTGGGCCAGCGTGCCAGCTTCGTGGTGAATGGCTACTTCGAGGGCAGCCTGCGCAACCAGGCATCCGATGCCAGGGTGGCCGGCCAGTTCGCCTACACCGCCGAGAGCCTGCCCCAGACGCTTGTGTGGGCCAATGCCTCGGGCGACATCGAGCTCACCGATGCCTTGAGCCTGGCCCGCCTCGATGCCACCGGCGGGCCTTCCGCCATCACTCTCAAGAGTCCTGAAGCCGGCACCATCAAGGCCGATACGCTGAGCTTGTCCGGCGTTGACCTCACCATCGGTGCCGGCGTCGACAGCTCGGCTGCCCAGGCTGCGCTGGCCGCCTCCCGGGACAATCGTGTGCAGGCCGTGATGGTGGCCAGCGTCGAGGGGTTTGTCGCAGGCTTGGGCCAAGGTCCCCTGGGGGCTCCCGGCATCCACATCATGACGCCCTCGACCACGGCTGGAAGCGGGGGCGAGGCCGCCGCGCCCGGGAGCCCTCTGCAGGCCATGGCCCAGAATGTCACCGGCAGCGTGCTCAGCGTGCCCAGCCTGGCCGACCTCTCCCACTCCACGGTGGCGGAAGCGCCGTCCGGCGAAAGCGGCGTGCCTGCTCCGCCGGCCTGGGTCAATGCGAATCCCGCCGCCCCCCAGGTGCCGACAGGTGGTGGCACCTCCAGTCCCACAC
>WBTZ01000095.1 GCA_009026175.1 Zoogloea sp.
CGCCAGGCCATGCTGCTGGCGCGGGTCGGCCACGGCCCGGCGGCCATGAACGCCCGCCAGGCGCTGGAGCTCGCCACCCTGGGCGGGGCCCGGGTGCTCGGCCGGGACGACATCGGCGCGCTGGCCTCCGGCATGAGCGCCGACCTGATCGCCTTCCGCAGCGACACCCTGGCCCTGTCCGGCGCCGCGGTGCACGACCCGGTGGCGGCGCTGGTCTTCTGCGCCCCGGGGAAGGTGGACCTGAGCCTCATCAATGGCCGCTGGGTGGTGCAGGACGGCATGCTCCAGACGGTGGACCTGCCCCGCGTGGTGACCCACCATAACCACCTCGCCCGCCAGCTCGCGGAGGCCCTGTGATCCAGCAACAAACCCTGGCCGCCGGCCACCACGTCCTGGTCCGCGGCCAGGTGCTGCACTACCTGTCCGACCCCGGCCCCGGCGACGACCCGACCGCCTGGGAGTTCTTCGAGGACGGCGCCCTGTGGATCATCGACGGGCGCATCCACGCCGCCGGCCCATGGGCCGCCATCCAGGCCAACATGCCGCCCGCCGTGCGCGAGGGCGCCGACTTTCACGACTACCGCGACCATCTGGTACTGCCCGGCCTGGTGGACACCCACCTCCACTACCCCCAGGCCGGCGTCATCGGCTCCTTCGGCCGCCAGCTGCTGGACTGGCTCAACGACTACACCTTTCCTGCCGAACGCCGCTTCGCTGATTACTCGGTCGCCGAGAAGACCGCCGCCTACGTGGTGGACCGCCTGCTCGCCCACGGCACCACCACCGCCTCGGTGTTCGCCACCGTGCATGCCCACTCGGTGGACGCCTTCTTCCGGGTCGCCGAGGCGAAGAAGCTGCGCATGCTGTGCGGCAAGGTGCTGATGGACCGGAACTGCCCCGACACCCTGCGCGACACCGCCGAGTCCGGCCGCGCCGACAGCCAGGCCCTGATCGAGCGCTGGCACGGCAGGGGCCGCCTGGGCTACAGCCTGACCCCGCGCTTCGCCCCCACCTCGACCCGGGAACAGCTGCAGGCCACCGGCGAGCTCTTCGCCGCCCGCCCCGACCTGCACCTGCAGACCCACCTGGCCGAGAACCCCGCCGAGATCGAATGGGTGAAGAGCCTCTTCCCCGAGCGCGCCAGCTATCTGGACGTCTACGCCCACCACGGCCTGCTCGGGCCGCGCAGCATCTACGGCCACTGCATCCACCTGTCCGACGCGGAGCGCCGCCAGATCGCGGCGGCCGGCGCGGCGGCGGCCTTCTGCCCCACCTCCAACTTCTTCCTGGGCAGTGGCGCCTTCGATTACGCCGCCAGCAGCGCCGCCGGCATGCGCGTCGGCCTGGCCACCGACGTGGGCGGCGGCACCGGCTTCAGCCTGATCCGCACCCTCGGCCAGGCCTATGAAGCCAGCCAGATCCACCACACGCCGCTGTCCGCCATGCGCGGCTGGTACCTGGCCACCCTGGGCGGCGCCCGCGCCCTCTACCTGGACGACCGAATCGGCAGCTTCCAGCCCGGCCGCGAAGCCGACTTCACGGTACTCGACTGGACCGCCACCCCGGAGCTGGCCTGGCGCATGGACAACACCCGGACACTCGCCGAAAGGCTGTTCGCGCTGATGATCCTGGGGGATGAACGCTGCGTGAGGGGCACGCACGTGCTGGGGGAGAAGGCCCGCTAGCAGGCTCCTCCCCCGGGGCACTCCCGGAACTCAGGCCGGCAGCGCGACGGCCTTCGGATTCGGCCCGTATTCGTTGGCCTCGGGCTGGCTGTCCTGGATGGCGAAGAAGATCAGCACCAGGGCGCCGATCAGCGGCACGATCATCAGCAGGGCCCACCAGCCGCTGCGGCCGATGTCGTGCAGGCGGCGGACCGTCACGGCCACGCTGGGCACCATCACGGCCAGGCTGTAGAGGCCGGACAGCACGTCCCCCAGGCCGCCCTCGCCACCGCCCCCCACCAGGGTCAGCACGATCATGATCACCAGGTTGAAGAGGGCGAACATCCAGTATTCCTTGCGCTGGGCGCGCCCCTTGAAATCGGCGTACTGGCGAAATGCCTTCAGATACCACTCCATGGAAAGCTCCTTGTGCAAGAAGAGAACGGGACGGATGATCTTTCATCACCATAGCATGGCGCCATGGCCGTAATAAATGAGCGGCGAGGCTCTCCGCGGATTCACCCCGGCGCGGAAATGCCAATCGACTCGCGGCACGGCCGGCCAATGACCGCGGCGCCGGTGAAATCGTTCGCAGCCGCCCCGGGACAAGTCCTTGCAGACCCTTGCGCCCCTCATCCAGGCTCCCTTATGTTGTCGGTCCGATAACAATAAACTGCCCGGGAGCCTGCCCATGCCCAATGCCGCCCACCTGGTCGATCAGACCTGGCAGATCCTCACCGAGACCTGCACCGCGGAGGTCCGTGCCGAGGTGGCCCGCATCGTCGCGCAGGACAAGGCCGACCTTGCCGCCACCTTCTACCGCTTCATGCTCGAGGACGAGGGTGCCCAGCCCTTCCTCTCCGTGACTACCGTCGAAGCCCGCCTCAAGCCCGGCCTGCAGCGCTGGATGCTGGTGCTCTTCGGGCACACCAGCCGGGACGAGCTGGCTGGCGCGCTGGCCATGCAGCGGCACGTGGGCGAAGTCCATGCCCGCGCCCAGATTCCGGTACACCTGGTGGCCCGGGGCCTGCGCCTGCTCAAGCACGAGATCAACACGCGCCTGCTCGCCACGCCCCTCGAGCGCAACGACCTGGTCAGTGCGGTGCTGTATGTGGACCGCCTGACCGACGTGGCCTTCGAGGAGATGAGCGCCGCCTTCATCCAGTCGTCCGAGCGCAGCGTGCGCACCGACGAGGCCTACCGCATGTTCGCCGCCGGACGGGACCTCGCCCTGGAACGCGAAAAGCAGTCGGTGGCGGTGCTGGAATGGGAGGCCCGCTTCTACCGCCTGCTCGCCGCGGGCTCCTCCTTCGACGACATGCCCAGCCTGGCCGACTCGGAGTTCGGCCTGTGGCTCAACCACAAGGCGCCGCTGCTCTTCGAAGAAACCCGGGAGCTCCCGCTGATCATCGAATGCATGGATCGCATCGATCAATCCCTCTTCCCGCAGCTCGTCTTCGGACGCGACAAGGATCACCAGTCCGATTCCAACCGGGCCCTGGCCAAGGCCGTGCTGGTGGAGGTGGACGAGATCAAGTTCCTGCTGCGCTCGATGTTCGACCGCCTGGTGGACCTGGACGTGGGCCGCGACGTGCTGACCCAGCTCTTCAACCGGCGCTTCCTGCCCTCCATCCTCAAGCGGGAGATCGGCCTGGCGCGACGCAACGAAGAGAGCTTCTGCGTCCTGATGCTCGACATCGACCACTTCAAGCGGGTCAACGACGAGCATGGCCACGACGCGGGCGACCGGGTGCTGCAACATGTGGCCGGCCAGATCATGAGCCAGGTACGGGGTGGCGACTTTGTCTTCCGCTATGGCGGCGAAGAGTTCCTCGCGGTCCTGGCCGCCATCGACGAGGAGCGGGCGCGGGTGGTGGCCGACAAGGTACGCCGGCGCATCGCCGAGCTGGACATTCCCCTGTCGGGCGAGCGCAGCATCCGGGTCACGGTGAGCATCGGCATCGCCGCCAACGACGGCCACCCCGACTACCAGCGCATCATCGAACGCGCCGACAAGGCGCTCTACTCTGCCAAGGAGTCCGGCCGGAACCGGGTGTCCACCGCCTGATATCATTCCAGGCCAGACTTGCCCCACCCGCCGGCCAAAACAGCCCGGCTTCCGCCATGACCGAAACCTCCGGCGCAGGCCTCCCTGCGCTCCGCGTGCTGTCGCTCATCCCGCCGATGACGCAGCTCAACACGCCCTATCCATCCACCGCCTATCTCACCGGCTTCCTGCGCAGCCGCGGGGTGGACGCGGTGCAGGACGACCTGGCCCTCAAGCTGGTGCTCGAGCTGTTCTCGCCCGCCGGGCTGGATGCCCTGCGGGAGGCCGCGCGGGCGCTGCCGGGCAAGAAGCGCAGCCCCACCCTGCAGGCCTTTGAAGCCGCCTTCGCCCGCTACCGGGCCACCGTCGGCCCGGTCATCGCCTTCCTGCAGGGGCGTGACCCGACCCTCGCCCACCGCATCGCCAGCCGCGCCTTCCTCCCCGAGGGGCCGCGCTTCGCCTCCCTGGACGTGTACTACGACCCGGACGGCGGCGACCCCCTGGCCTGGGCCTTCGGCGCCCTCGGTGTGCAGGACAAGGCCCGCCACCTGGCCACCCTGTATCTCAACGACCTGGCCGACGTGCTGCGCGAAGCCGGCGACCCGCGCTTCGAGTTCGTGCGCTACGCGGAATCCCTGGCCATGGCCCAGCCCAGCTTCGAACCGCTGGCCCAGGCCCTCGCCGCCCCACCGACCCTGGTGGACGAGACCCTCGCCCGCCTCGCCCTGGCCACCGTGGACGCCCACCGGCCGCGGGTCGTGCTGCTGTCGGTGCCCTTCCCCGGCTCGGTGTATGCCGCCTTCCGCATCGCACAGACCATCAAGGCCCACGACCCGTCCATCGTCACCGTGCTGGGTGGCGGCTTCGTCAATACCGAGCTGCGGGAGCTCACCGAGCCCCGCGTCTTCGACTATTTCGACTTCATCACCCTCGACGACGGGGAACGCCCCCTGCTGGCCCTGCTCGAGCACCTCGACGGCCGGCGCGGCCGCTCCCGGCTGGTGCGCACCTACCTGCGCGAAGACGGCGCCGTGCGCTACATCAACCTCGCCGAGCCCGACGTGCCCTTCGCCGAGGTCGGCACGCCGACCTGGGACGGCCTGCCCCTGGACGGCTACCTGTCCATCCTCGACATGCTCAACCCGATGCACCGCATGTGGTCGGACGGGCGCTGGAACAAACTCACCGTGGCCCACGGCTGCTACTGGAAGAAGTGCAGCTTCTGCGATGTGAGCCTCGACTACATCGGCCGCTACGACGCCGCCGGTGCCGAGCTGCTGGTGGACCGCATCGAAGCCATCGTCGCCGAGACGGGCCAGACCGGCTTCCATTTCGTGGACGAAGCCGCCCCGCCCAAGGTGCTCAAAGCCCTCGCCGAAGAACTGGCCCGACGCAACCGGGCGATCTCCTGGTGGGGCAACATCCGCTTCGAGAAATCCTTCACCCCCGAGCTGTGCCAGCAGCTCGCCGACAGCGGCTGCATCGCCATCTCCGGCGGGCTGGAGGTGGCCTCCGACCGCCTGCTCTCACTGATGAAGAAGGGCGTGTCTGTGGACCAGGTGGCCCGGGTCACCAAGGGTTTCAGCGACGCCGGCATCCTGGTCCATGCCTACCTGATGTACGGCTTCCCCACCCAGACCGTGCAGGACACCGTGGATGCCCTGGAATACGTGCGCCAGCTGTTCGACGCCGGCTGCATCCAGTCCGGCTTCTTCCACCGCTTCGTGTGCACCGTGCATTCACCGGTGGGACAGAACCCCGCTGAATACGGCGTCCGCCTCAAACCCCTGCCGCCGATCAGCTTCGCCAAGAATGACGTCGGCTTCATCGACCCCACCGGGGTGGACCACGACGCCCTCGGCGTTGCCCTCAACAAGGCCCTCTACAACTACATGCACGGCATCGGCCTGGATCAGGACGTGCGCAGCTGGTTCGACATGAAGGTGCCCCGCCCGCGCGTCCCGAAGAACTTCATCGCCCGGGCGTTGGGCTACTGAACGCCCTCTTGCCACCACGGGAATCCCACTTTCTGCACTCACGGCCCACTCCATGAAGATCAACCTCCTCCCCATCGGCGCCCGCTTCGAATACGACGGCCAGATCTACACTAAGACCGGCCCCATCACCGCCACCGCCGAAAAGGGCGGCCAGCGCATGATCCCGCGCCACGCGGCACTGCGCCCGGTGGACGGCTACACCCCGCCACCGGAAAGCACCACCCGCAAACTCGACGAAAAGACCGTACTCGACGCCTTCGAGGCCTACCACGCCACGGCCCTGCGGCTGGCGGAGGGGCTGGGCAAGGCAGAACTGGAGCAGGCCCGGACGAAATTCCTGGCAGCCCTGGGGCACTGAGAGGCCTGGCCGCGAGCGCGGCCACGGACGCAAAAAAGGCCGGAACCCTTGATTTCTCTGGGCTTGCCGGCCTGCTTTGGACTTCTTCGGAACAGTAATTGGTGCCTTGGGCGAGACTCGAACTCGCACGACTTGCGTCACTACCCCCTCAAGATAGCGTGTCTACCAATTTCACCACCAAGGCATTCTCGCGTCTGTTGGTTGCCACTCGGGACACCGCGCTTCCGGAGAAGCTGAGACGCAGAAGGGTGCGGATTATAGCCGAGCCATCGCGAAGGTCAACCCGGCCGTAACGCAGCCTTACGCATGGTGGGGCATGCAATCTGCTTTGAGCAGCCTGTCTCCCCTTTGTCCGTCGCATTTGCGACACGCCACCATGAAAACCATCGGCATCTTTTTTGGCACCGAAACCGGCACCACACGGCTGATCTCCAAGAAAATCCAGAAGAAGCTCGGCGACGCGGTCGCCGCCAAACCCCTCAACGTGAACCGCATCAGCGTCGAGGACATGCTGCAGTACGACGCCCTGATCCTCGGCACGCCGAGCTATGGCGTGGGCGCCATTCCCGGGCGGAGCGCGGGCTGCCAGGAGGCCAGCTGGGAGGAGTTCCTGGCGCGCGCCGGCACGCCGGACTTCTCCGGCAAGCGGATCGCCTTCTTCGGCCTGGGCGCCCAGGAACGTTACGCCGAGCGCTTTGCCAACTCTTTGTTCCGCCTGTACGAGACCTTCGCCGGCTTCGGTGCCGAGATCGTCGGCAGCTGGAGCACCGAGGGCTACAGCTTCGAGCATTCCGCGGCCGTACAGGACGGCCGCTTTGTCGGCCTGGTGATCGACGAACGCACCCAGGGCATGTTCACCAACGACCGCCTGGATGCCTGGCTGGCGCAGGTCGCACCGCTGCTGCTGGAGAAGATCGCCGAAGCGGCCTGATGCCTGTCAGCGGGCACGCTCCGCCCGGTGACAGGCATCAGGCGCTCAGGCCGCGCCGTTGGGATTACGGTGCGCCCAACTGGTCATGCGCTTCTCGACGAAGGCGAAGAGCTCGTACATCACCACGCCCATCACGCCGATGACGATCAGGCCGGCGAACACCAGGGGCATGTTCATGGACGAGCTGGCGGACATCATCAGGTAGCCGATGCCCAGATTGGAGGCCACCGTCTCGGCGATCACCGAGCCGACGAAGGCCAGGGTGATGGCGACCTTCAGGGACGCGAAGAAGTAGGGCATGGCCCGCGGCAGGCCGACCTTGCCGAGGATGTCGAGGCGCGAGGCGCCGAGCGAGCGCAAGACGTCCTCCAGCTCGGGCTCCAGGGTGGCCAGCCCGGTGGCCACGTTGACCACCACCGGGAAGAAGGAGATCAGGAAGGCGGTGAGGATGGCCGGCACGGTGCCGATGCCGAACCACACCACCAGCACCGGCACGAAGGCCACCTTGGGGATGGAGTTGAAGCCCACCAGCAGCGGGTACATGGCCCGGTAGAGCAGCGGCGAGGAGCCCACCGCCATGCCGATCAGCATGCCCACCACCACGGCGATGGCGAAGCCGGCCAGGGTGGTGAGGAAGGTCTGGGTGGCGTGCATCATGATCGGCTCGAACTGCTCGATCCCCACCTTCCACACCGCGCTGGGCGCCGGCAACAGGAATTCGGGGATGTCGAAGCCGGCACAGATCAGCTCCCACAGCAGGAACATGGCCGCCACCACCAGCCAGGGGGTGGCTTTCACGAGATTGGGTTTCATCGGGGCAGTCCTTTCAGGTGGCGCGGACACGGCCGATGTGCTCGCGCAGCTCATGCACGTAGCCGGCGAAGGCGTCGGTATAGGTCACGTCCAGGTCGCGGGGACGCGGCAGCTCGATCTCGCGGCGGACGAGGATGCGCCCGGGGCGCTTGCTCATCACGTACACCGTGTCGGCCAGGAAGACCGCCTCGCGCAGGTCGTGGGTGACCAGGATCACGGTGAAGGGCTGCAGCTGCCACAGGTCGCGCAACATGCACCACAGCTCCTCGCGGGTGAAGGCGTCGAGGGCGCCGAAGGGCTCGTCGAGCATCAGCAGGCGGGGCTGGTGGATCAGCGCGCGGCAGATGGAGGCCCGCTGCTGCATGCCGCCGGAGAGTTCCCAGGGGAACTTGTCCTCGAAGCCGGCCAGGCCGACCCGGGCCAGCAGCTGGCGCGCCTCCGCCTCGTAGCGGCGGCGCTCCTTCTTGAGGGTGGAGCGGTAGGGCTCGACGATCTCGAGGGGCAGCATCACGTTGTCCAGGGTGGTGCGCCAGGGCAGCAGGTTGGCGTTCTGGAAGGCCATGCCGACGATCTTCAGCGGCCCGCCGACCTGGCGGCCATCCACGTAGACATAGCCGCCGGACGGCATGCGCAGGCCGGAGATGAGCTTCATGAGGGTGGACTTGCCGCAGCCCGACGGGCCGACCACGGCAACGAACTCGCCCTCGCGGACATCCAGGCTGACATCCTCGATGGCCAGCGCACCGCCGGGCGCGTAGGCGAGATCGACGTTCTCGAATTTGACGAAGGACATGGGGATCTCTCGATGGGTAAGGAACATGGCGCTGCAGGGGGCTGTGGGACGCTGCGGGGGTTTTGTGGGTTTTGCAGGGGCGACTTCAGTCGCCCGCGCCGCCAAAAGCGGCGCAGCTCGGAGAGACTCCAGGGGCCGCGGGCGACTGAAGTCGCCCCTACACAAACCCCCTCACAAGCCCCCTCACAAGCCCCTACACAAGCCCCCAAGCCTCTGCACGGCCCTCTGAAGCACGCAAAACTACAGGCTGCGCTCTGCCTTGGCAGGCAGGAAGGCCGGGTTGAACAGTTCGGCGGCAGACGGCACCTTGGGCAGGCCATAGGCCTCCGCAGTTTCGGCCATGGAGCGCTTCAGGCGCTCTGGCGTCACCGCCCCCAGGCCGATCTGCTTCACCTCCGGCGTCACCACGCTGGACTCGAGGGCCAGCTTGAGGCGGCGGGTCTCCAGGGGTACGTCGATCAGCGGGTCACGTTCCTTCACGGACGGAATGGCGGCCTCGGGCCTGGCGATGGTTTCCTTGAGGGCCTTATTGAAAGCGCGCAGGAAGCCTTCCACGGCCTTGGGTTTCTCGGCGAGCAGCTTGGGGCTGGCGATGATGGCGTTGCCGTAGAGTTCCACGCCATGGTCGGGGTAACGCAGGGCGACGATGTCGGCCGGCTTCACGCCGCGGGCCTCCAGGTTGAGGAGGCTGGTGAAGTAGAAGCCGGTGATGCCGTCCACGTCCCCCCGGGCCAGCAGGGTTTCGCGGATGGCCGGATCCACCGACTGCCACTTCACCGCATCCACCGCCAGCCCGTTGGACTTGGCAAAGGCCGGCCAGGCCTTGCGGCCGGCATCGAAGATGGGCGCGGCAAGCGTCTTTCCAGCCAGATCGGCGGGCTTGGTGACACCGCTCTTCTTGAGCACGAAGACTGCCGCCGGGGTGGCGTTGTACACCATGTAGACCGCCTGGATCTTGGAGCCTGGCGTCTTCGCGTCGTACTCCACCAGCGCATTGAAGTCGGCAAAGCCCATCTCGTAGGCCCCGGTGGCGACCCGGGTCACTGCGCCAGCGGAGCCGTTGCCCGCGTCGATGGTCACATCGAGGCCCTCGGCGGCAAAGTAGCCCTTGCTCTTGGCCAGCAGGAAGGGGGCCGCCGGGCCTTCGAAGCGCCAGTCGAGGGTGAACTTCAGCTTGACCGGTTCTTCCGCGACAACCGGCGAGGACAGGAAGGGGATGGCAGCAGCGGCAAGACCGGCGGCGAGCAGCAGGCGACGGGAAGCACTGAAGGGGTGAGACATGGCGGAAGACTCCAGGAGATGAGGGGCGAAAGCCGCAGATGGGCTGAACACCTGCTTCGCAACCTCCGTGCCAGACTTCAAACCACTGTTTTGAATGAGTATTTTTATGACGAAAAGCAAGAGGACGCCGACAGGCCGGAAAAACCCGCCATTTCGGGCCCGATCCGGCCCGACAATACGCACCCGGGTGGTGCAGATGCCGGCTCCATGCACCCCGCACGTGCATGCCAAAAGCATATACAAATGCTTAAAGAGTGTTTATTTTCAAATGGATATACCACCGTACGAGTATATCCGTTTGGTGATGAAGGATATCGCCAAGTCGGAAGCGCGCTCCTGCTAGATTCGGTTCCAGGGATGTGCCGTGACTTGCTGCGCGGCATGCCGACCGATACTTGCATCGACCAATCAGGAGCGCACCATGAAGTTCTCGCAGAAGAAGTGCATTGCCACAGCCGTCGTGGCTGTATCCGCCCTCGCCGCCCATTCCGGCCCGGCCATGGCGGCCAACTGGAGTGACACCTCCATCGGCTACCGCTGGGGCGCGAACTTCGCCGAGCCCTTCGGCAGCAACGATATCTCCAAGAGCATCGTCAACCTCACCCACGTGAGCGGCTACAACTACGGCACCAACTTCTTCAACGCAGACCTGCTGATGGCCGACAGCAAGGACCCGTCCGCCCCGGGCTCCAAGTCGGGCTCCCAGGAGATCTACATCGTCTATCGTCACACCCTCGACCTGGGCAAGGTCACCGGCAGCGACTTCAAGTTCGGCCCGATCCGCGGCCTCGGGCTGACCGGCGGCTTCGACGTCAATACCAAGAACGACGCCGGCTACAACTCCAAGAAGCGCATGATCGTGGCCGGCCCCACCCTGATGATGGATGTGCCCGGCTTCCTCAACGTGGGCCTGTACTACCTGTGGGAAAGCAACGCCCCCTACAGCAAGTTCAGCCACACCCAGACCGACCGCTACAGCTACGATCCGCACCCCATGCTGAACCTGGCCTGGGGCATTCCTTTCAACCTGGGCCCGGTCCCCCTCTCCTTCGAAGGCTTCGCCAACTTCATCGCGGCCAAGGGCAAGAACGAATTCGGCGGCAACACCGCAGCCGAGACCAATATCGACATGCAGGTCATGTACGACGTCAGCCCGCTGCTGGGCGTCGCCCCCAAGACCTTCAAGGCCGGCCTGGAATACCAGTACTGGCGCAACAAGTTCGGCAATGACCACAACGGTGCAGCCGGCGATGGAGCCTTCGCCAAGACCACCATGATCCGCGTCGAATACCACTTCTGAGCATTTCGGCTAGACGAAGAAAAAGCCGGCCCGACTTGCGTCGGGCCGGCTTTCTCATTCTTGCCTGGCGGGATTTCAGCGGGCAGCCATCGCCACCTTGCCCACCGGCTGGTCATCGTCGAGCTGGCCATTGAGCGCCTGGTTCATGCGCACCACGTCCAGTTCGTTCTCGGAGCGGGAGATCACCACGGTGGCCACCGCGTTGCCGATGATGTTGGTCAGGGCGCGGGCCTCGCTCATGAAACGGTCGATGCCGAGGATCAGGGCCATGCCGGCCACCGGGATGGTGGGCACCACGGCCAGGGTCGAGGCCAGGGTGATGAAGCCGGCACCGGTGATGCCGCTGGCGCCCTTGGAGGTGAGCATCGCCACGATCAGGATGGTCAGCTCCTGGGTCAGGGTCAGTTCGGTGTTGGTGGCCTGGGCGATGAACAGGGCCGCCATGGTCATGTAGATGTTGGTGCCGTCGAGGTTGAAGGAGTAGCCGGTGGGCACCACCAGGCCAACCACGGAGCGGCCGCAGCCCATCTTCTCGAGCTTGAGCATCAGCTTGGGCAGGGCGGACTCGGAAGAGCTGGTGCCCAGCACGATCAGCAGTTCTTCACGGATGTACTTGACGAACTTCCAGATGCTGAAACCGGTGTAGCGGGCGATGGCACCCAGCACGACGAAGATGAAGAGACCGCAGGTGATGTAGAAGGAGCCCATCAGCTTGGCCATCGGCACCAGGGAGCCGACGCCGTACTTGCCGATGGTGAAGGCCATGGCGCCGAAGGCACCCAGCGGAGCGAGCTTCATCACGGTATTGACGATGCCGAACATCACGTGGGAGATCTGCTCCACGAAGTCGAACACCGGCTTGCCCTTTTCACCCATGGCGGCCAGCGAGAAGCCGAACAGGATGGCGAGCAGCAGCACCTGCAGGATGTCACCCTTGGCAAAGGCATCCACGAAGGTGGAAGGGATGATGTTGAGCACGAACTCGGTGGTGCTCTGGGCGTGCGCCTTGGCCGTGAAAGTCTCGATGGACTTGGCGTCCAGGTGGGCCACGTCGGCATTGAAGCCGGCGCCGGGCTGGGCCACGTTGGCCACTACAAGGCCGATGGCGAGGGCCAGGGTGGAGACGATCTCGAAATACAGCAGCGCCTTGCCGCCGACCCGGCCGACCTTCTTCATGTCCTGCATGCCGGCGATGCCGTGCACCACGGTACAGAAGATCACCGGGGCGATGATCATCTTCACCAGCTTGATGAAACCGTCACCCAGGGGCTTCAGGTCCACCCCCAGCTTGGGCTCGAAATAACCCAGCAGCACGCCGCAGGCGATGGCGAACAGCACCTGTACGTAAAGTACCTTGTAGAACGGCTTTTTCATGACGGTTTATCTCCGGTGTTATGTGACTATGGACTGCAGATTAGACACATCACCGAAGGCCCGAAATTGTGTGCTCCCCCATTGTGGACGGCCCTATTGTGGAAAGCCGCAACGCGGGGAGAAGCGACCGGGGGCAGGCTCAGCCGGGCACCTCCACCACCAGCCGGCGCACCAGATCGATCCCGTCCGCATCGATGCGGGCCCCCAGGGCCAGCACCTCGACGCCCGCCGCCAGGGCGCTGCGCAGGGCCCGGCCATAGTCCGGATCGATGTGGTCGGCGGGCCGCACCGCGTCCACGTCGGTGCGTTGCACGCAGAAGACCAGCACCGCCCGGTGGCCGGCCGCCACCATCGCCGACATCTCGCGCAAGTGCTTTGCGCCGCGGGTGGTCACCGCATCGGGGAAGTAGCCGGTCCGCCCCTCCACCGCCGCGGTGACGTTCTTCACCTCCACGTAGCAGTCCGGCCGCCCTTCAGCCCGCAGCAGCAGGTCGATGCGGCTGCCCTCGCCGTACTTCACCTCGGGACGGATGCCCGTGTAGCCGGCCAGCTCCGGCACACTGCCGGCCTCGATGGCCTCCCGCACCAGGCTGTTGCTGCGCCCGGTATGCACGCCCACGGTCACGCCGGGCGCCACCTCGACCAGCTCCCAGGTCCACTTCAGCTTGCGGGCCGGATTGTCGGCCGGTGACAGCCAGACCCGGCTGCCGGGCGCCTTGCAGCCCAGCATGGAGCCGGTATTGGGGCAATGGGCGGTGACGACCCGCCCGTCGGGCAGGCTGACATCCGCCAGGAAGCGCTGGTAGCGCCGCAGCAGCACGCCTTCGACAAGGGGGACGGTGAATTTCATGGCCCGGCTCAGGCCTCGACTGCCAGCTCGCCGCCCAGGCGGGCCGCCAGCTTGTCGGCGGAGAGCAACAGCAACAGGCCGCCGCCCAGGCCACCATCGGTCTTGACGATGCTGTCCACCAGGCTGGCACTGCCCTGGAAGAGGCCGGCCACCGGCTGGATCAGGGACACCGGCACCTCCGGGATCTCCCCCAGCTCGTCCACCAGCAGGCCCAGCAGCTGGCCGTTGGTGGCGCCCCGCACAATCACGATCTGGCCCGGCTCACCCTCGAGCGCCCCGTTAACGTAATCGCGCAGATCCACCACCATGATCGGGTCGCCCTCGTACATCACGCAGCCCCGCACATGGGCCGGCAGGCCGGGCAGGCTGGTGATGCGCTGCACGTCGATGGACTCGACGATGTCGCTCGAATGCATGCCGTACCAGTTGCCGCCGATATGGAAGGTGGCCAGTTCGACGGTCACCTCGCCGGGCTTGCCCTGCAGGCGGCTGGCCGCGCTGCGGCGCACCGGCGCGGGGTGCGCGACGGCGGCCTCGTCCGCATCGGTCAAGGGGATCAGGATCAGGGCCAGCACGTCGTTGCGGTAGGCATCGTCGGGCCCCTTGTATTCCCGGTAACCCGCCGACATGCGCGCCGCCACCGCATGCAGGCGGCCGTGGTAGGCAACGATGCCGCTGGAGGACGCCCCGGATGCCAGCTCGAAACAGGCTTCCGGCAGGGCCAGGGGCGTGCCCGCGGCCAGCTCGGCGTCGGAGGCGGCGATCACCTTGCCATCGCGTCCGGCGAAGATGGCCACCCCGGCATGGGGATCGTCCGGCGCCGCCGGCGGCAGGGAGTCGGCAAGCATGGCAGCCAGCTGGGGCGCCGAGTCGAAGACGATGGCGATGCCGCCCACCACCTGGTGGGTGTGCACCGGATGGCGCACGGCGGCCCCATAGATGTAAGTGGGCTGCCCCCCATACAGGGGCGTCGGCGCAAAGGCCGACACGCAATAGGCCTGGGGCGTGTCGAGCTCCAGGGTACGGCGCACCCATTCATCGCCCAGGGTGTGGCCGATCAGGGCCTCGCTGTCGGGATTGGACACCGCCAGCACGGTACCGGCCTCGTCGAACAGGATCAGGTTGGTGTAGACCGTGTACAGGCCGTTGATGGTGCGCAGGATGGGAGTCAGGCGGCGGGCCGCCTCGGCGCCGGCCATGCCCGCCGCCAGGACTTCCCGGAACGCCGTGGTCAGCGCCCACCAGCGGCAGTCGTTGGCCCGCTCATAGAGGTTGCGGTCCATGATGTCGATGGCCAGCGCGGCCCGCCCGGCACAGTCGCGCAGGATGGTGGACACCACCGTCTCGTGCAGATTGGCGATCGAGCGCTCGAAGATGTCCTTGGTACGCACCCCGGTATTGCTGATCTCCCACAGCAGGGTCTTCGAGAACGACGCGTTGATGCCCTGGGCCGCCCGCCCCTGACGGCTCTGCCGCACATTGCCGTTCCACACGGCGCGGTTGAGCTCCCGCTGGATCGCGTCTGCCTGGCGCGGGATGAGCTGGAGCGCCTCGGAGAAGAGCGCCGGGCTCTCCATCACCTGGGCCAGCACGGCCGCGGGGATGTTCTCCAGGGCCCGCACCGCGGGGGCTTCGAAGGCGTACTCGAGGGGCACCATCACGTGGCCCCGCCAACCCGGTCCGAAGTAGCCCTGGTAGCCCCGCGTCGCCCGGGTGGCGGCCATGTACTCGCGCCCCGCAAAGCGGATGATGCGGCAGGGCGAGTCATCACACGGCGCCATCGGCGCCCCCACCGGGACCTGCCAGGGGTCGCTGGAGGCCATCACCCGGCCGGCCGCGTCGAGCAGGGTGATCACGCTCCAGTCGTCCTCGCCGCGCAGGTTGCGGAAGATCCCCTCGCACTCGTTGGCAAAGCGGAAGACCAGGCACAGCACCCCCGCCGCCTCTCCGCCGCCGGGCGGACACACACGCCAGGCGTAGATGAGGGCCGGGCCGGCGGCGGGCTGCAGGTCGGTGGGGCCGTAGCTTTCCACGTAGGCGGCGTCGGAGCTGAGCGCCTCGCGGATCAGCGGATCGTCGGAGCGCTCGACCGGGTGAGCCTCGTCCAGTTGGCACAGCACGTTGCCGTGGCGGTCGAGGAGCAGGATGTCGGAATACACCGAATACTTGGCCACGTACTCCTGGAAGCGCGCCAGGATGCGCTGGCGGTCGCTCACCTGGCCGGCGCCGGCCGCCTCGACAAAGGCGCACAGATCGCTGTCGGTGGCCAGGAAGCCGATGTCGGCGGTGCGCTCGAAGAGGTTGCGGATCAGGATGTCGATGCTCACCTGGGCCCGCGAGCCCAGGTCTTCGGCCACCTTGCGGCGCGACTCGGTGGCCAGGCTGTTGAGCAGGGTGCCGGTGAGCTGGGCAAAGGCCGTCCGCATGCCGGTGATCTCGGTGCCGGTGCCCGACAGCTGGCCGAGCACCGTCAGGTTGTCCCACACCGCCTGGAGCGACTGCAGGGACTCCCGGTAAGTCTCCACCTCAACCATGTGACGGACGATGCGCGCGAGGTCGCCATCGAATTCCACGCCCTTCCAGCTTGCCATTGCTCGGTTCTCCATCGGGAATAAGGGGTCAGCAATGCATTACGGCGCCCCCCCAGCGGGGTTTAGTCTCCGGAAAAAATAATTTCTGCAGCGCAACAATTCGATGGAGACGCCTCCCCGGCAGCGGCGCATCACCGTATCATGCGGACAAGATCCAGACGGAATGCGGCTCCCGGGCCATCCTCCGCTCCTGGAGCCTCCGACCCTCCACAAAGAAGAGCCATGCGCGAATCCAGCTCCGCAGCAGCCTCCAAATTGCCGGACTATCTCCGGGACACCTACACCTGGGCCTACCTGGATCACCGGACCGTTCCGTGGCTGGACAGCCCGGTGGTGGTATCCGCCATCCTGTGGGGCAATGCCTCGCGGCTGATGAACCGGGCCGTGGCGGAATTCGACCCCGGGCAGCGGGTCCTGCAGGCTGCCGCCGTGTATGGCGACTTTTCGCAACGGCTGGCGCGCCGGCTGGGCGACACAGGCCAGCTGACGGTCCTCGACGTGGCCCCGATCCAGATCGCCAACACCCGGCGCAAGCTGGCCAGCTGGCCACACGCCAGCGCCCACGTGGCCGACCTGGCCGAGCCGGTGGGGGAGGTCTTCAACGCGGTGTGCTGTTTCTTCCTGCTCCACGAAGTGCCATCCCACGCCCGCCGCCTCATCGTCAGCAACCTGCTCAACGCCGTGGAACCGGGCGGCCGGATCGTCTTCGTGGACTACCACCAGCCCCGCTGGTGGCACCCCATGCGGCCGGTGATGGCGATGGTGTTCCGCTACCTGGAGCCCTTCGCCAACTCCCTGCTGGCCGACTCCATCGACCGCCTGGTGCCGGAATGCGCCGCCTTCGAGTGGCGCAAGGAAACCTTCTTCGGTGGCCTGTACCAGAAGGTGGTGGGCGTACGCCGCACGTGAGGAGCAGGCACGGGCTGCAGGGGCGGTGTAGGGGCGGTGTAGGGGCGGTGTAGGGGCGGCTTCAGCCGCCCGCAGGTGCCAGATCGGAGTCCGTGGGCGGCTGAAGCCGCCCCTGCAGCCCCATCTTTCAGCCCAGCTGGTCGAGGCAGGCGGCGATGGCGGGCAGGCCTTCACGGATCGCCGCCGGCCCCGGCGCCAGAAGGATCGCCGACTTGATCTCGTAAACATGCCCGTCACGCACCGCCGGCACCTCGTCCCAGCCCGGGCGGGCGGTGACGTGGCCCGGCTGGAAGTGCTTGCCGCACCAGGAGCCGATGACCAGCTCCGGGGCCCGCGGAATCACCACGGCCGCGTCGGCCAGGATGCGGTCCCGGGCGTTGGGATGCACCGACAGCTCAGCGAAGCAGTCCTCGCCCCCGGCGATCCCGATCAGCTCCGACACCCAGCGGATGCCGGTGATCAACGGCTCGTTCCACTCCTCGAAGTACACCCGCGGACGGCGGCCCAGGCGGGCGGCGCGGGCCTCGCCCTCGGCCCGGACCCGGGCGATGGTCTGCTCCAGCCCGGCCACCAGCGCCAGCGCCCGGGCTTCGGCCCCGACCAGGCGGCCGACGGTCTCGATCATGGCCAGGATGCCGTCGACGCTGCGGTGGTTGAACACATGCACGGCCACGCCGGCCTTGACCAGGTCGCGGGCAATCTCGCCCTGCAGATCGGAAAAGGCCAGCACCAGATCGGGCTCGACGGCCAGGATGCGCTCGATCTTCGCGCTGGAGAAGCCGCTGACCTTGGGCTTCTCCTTGCGGGCCCGCGGCGGATGGGTGGTGAAGCCGGAGATGCCGGCGATGCGCGCCTCCTCGCCCAGCAGGTAGAGCACTTCGACCGTTTCGGTGGACAGGCAGACGATGCGTCGGGGCAGACGGGACATGGCGGTTCTCTATCGGAAAATCAGCGGGGTCAACGGGGTCAGTGGGGAAACGGCGCCGGGCAGGCATTCCGCTCAATGGCCGGGTTGCACAGCCGCACCGGCGCGAGGAAGGCTTCAGCGGCCTCGCGGGGCTCGCGGCTGGCGCTGCGCACGGCCTCCGGCGAGTCGGCAGGCAGGCGCCAGGCCCGCTGCACCACATACAGCCAGTCGGGCCCTTCGATGGCCTTGACCACCGCCATCTCGGCGTAGTTGGTTCCCGGCACCTGGGGACACAGCAGGTAGGTGCTGGCCACCACGCCATGGGGCGCGTTGCTGCCGGGCGGCAGGAGGCTCACCTCGCCGGCGGGCACGCCGCAGCGGGCCGCCCGCGCCTTCTGCATGCCCTCCAGCAGCGCCACCGCCTGACCGTTGCCGCCGACCCGGGGCAGGCCCTGCACCGACACCAGCTGGGTCCAGTCCTGCAGGGTTTCTCCCAGGGGCGCGAAATCCGCCGACCAGCCCCGGCCATCGCTGCGATTGGCCACCGGCAGCGTATCGGGCGGCAGGGGCAGATTGAGCCAGCGCGCCTTGCCGCCGGCCTCCTCGGCACGCCGGGCCTCGGCCAGCTCGCGCAGGCGCCGGTAGGGTGGATCCAGCTCGGCCTGGAAGTCGGCGCCCTTGGCGTCGATCACCGCCAGGCGCGACGCCCCTTTCTCGAAGCGGTACCACACGTCGTAACGCAGGGCCTTGCCACAGGCTTCGACCTCCCATGACTCCAGCGCGTGGTGGGTCGGCCGGGGGCCGCTCTCGATGAGGTCCGGCGCCGCCTGCACGGTGTCGATGACCCGCAGCTCCCGGCAGGCAGGCGTGGCGCGCTCCTGCAGGCCGTTGATCCAGTCCAGCACCTTGTCCTGGGCAGCCGCCGGACGCCACGCGCCGGCAAAGCCGGGCACCTTGCGCTGGTCGGCCGGGATCGCCGCCACCTGGCCGATGCGCGTCAGCGTCTCGCCAGGCAAGGGGCCCGCCTCGGCGGCAGCGCCAGGCAGGGCCAGGGCAAGCAGCAGGGACAGGCCCGGCCCGCGCCTCATCGCCGCTCCCGGGCTTCTTCGAGCTGGCTGCAGAGGCGCTCCGCGCCGTCCAGGATGCGCGGCGTGTGGCGCTGGATCTGGTCTGGCGGAATGAAGAAGAGGTTACCGCGGGCCACCGCGGTCAGCTTGTTCCATTTGCGCCAGTCATCCAGCCACTCCGGGCGGGCCTCGCCCATCCCGCTGGCCACGATGGCTTCGGGCTGGGCCGCCAGCACGGCCTCCACATCGATGGCCGGAGCCAGCACCGGCAGCTTGGCAAAGACGTTCTCGCCGCCGCACAGGCGCATCACGTCGGCGATCAGGTGTTCGCCGTTGATGGTCATCAGGGGACGGTTCCAGATCTCGTAGAAGGTGCGCACCTTCGGCCGCGCCGAGTACCTGGCGGCCAGCGCCGCGTAACGCTCGCGGAACGCCTTGGCGGCCGCCTCGGCAGTCGCCTCGGTGCCGGCCAGCCGGCCGAACTGGGACAGGCTGCGGGCCACGTCGTCGATCTTGCGCGGTTCGTTGATGAAGACCGGGATGCCCAGCCCGCGCAGCTTGTCCAGGTGGGCGTCCCGGTTGCCGCTCTTCCAGGCCACCACCAGGTCGGGCTTGAGGGCCACCACCTTTTCCATGTCCACCGCGGTGTAGCTGCCGACCCGCGCCACCTTCTTCGCGGCCTCGGGGTAATCGCTGTACTGCACCGCCCCCACCAGCCGGTCGCCCGCACCGGCCGCATACAGCAGCTCGGTGACATGGGGCGCCAGGCTGACGATGCGGCGGGCCGGCTGGGCAAGGTGGACGGGCTTCCCCTGGTCGTCGGTCAGGTCCACGTCGGCCCGGGCGAGGCCACTGAGTACGAAAAGGCTGAAGGCGAGGTGGCGCAGGCGCATGGAAGGCTGTCTCACAGTCGGGCGAGGGCCGCCTGCAGGCGACCCCATTCGGTTTCGGAACCCGGCAGGCCAAAGCGCAGACCGGCGGGGGAGGTAAACAGGCGGGTCAGGATGCCCTGCTCCGCCAGGCGCGCGTGGATGTCCGCGGCGGCGGGCGTTGGACGCCACTGGAACAGGGCCGTTCCCGCCCCACCCGCCAGGCCGTGACGATCCAGCAAGGCCGCCAGGCGCCGGCTGCCGGCCAGCAGCTGCTCCCGTGCGGCGGCACTGGCCGAACGCCTGGGGCCCTGGCCGATATCCGGCCCGGCCAGACCGAAGAACTTGCCCAGCGAACGCAGGACCACCAGGCCGGGCGTGCCAGCGAGGGGCACCAGGCTGTCAGCGGGCTCGGCATCGAGGAAGGCTTCGTCCACGATCAGGCGGCCACC
>WBTZ01000096.1 GCA_009026175.1 Zoogloea sp.
GCCACAAGGGGTGAGCAATCAGGATCGGTGGCATCAAGTGCGACGTGATGGAGCCATCGTCGGGGTTGAAGAGTGATACGGGGTTGATGCCCCACTGGTAGCGATTCAGGAACGGGTGGTAGCCACCATTGCCAGCTCGATAGAAGTAACGATGATCGCCAAAGGGAGGGATGGCCTCGAAATCAAGAGGAATCGGTTTGGCGCCGACCTTGTAGTAAATGTCTTGAGATTCCTTGAGTGTCTTGGGTGTGCTGGGGTAGGGGCCGATGTCGATGTAGCCATGTTCTTCGAGCAAGGCGATGGTCGAGCGGTTAGTTACCAGATGATTGGGGTCATAACTTTTCGATTTGGGTGAGCAGGTATAGGGATGCTCCCTCGGGCTAGAAATTTCGGATGTGTTTACAGGGGATGGCGCGATAGCGCCCAGCCCCATTTCTTCCGTTTCAGCCCCTAAAACCCCCCATCTCACAAACTGTTTCCATTCTTTAAAAGGCAGCAGTTTTGTATATTCCCGACGGGAGTAGGTTATTTGCTTTGTTCCATGGTAGTAGCATCCAAGCTCCCACCCTTCCTCCTTCTTCCGTCCTCTATTGTCCTGAAACACCTCGATTGAATTATCTCGGACATCCCAAATGAGGATGCCAAACCGGCGGGACTGTGGGTCGGCCTCATTGGGCGGAACGCCGGGCGCGCTGCCATTGAAGATCAGGCGATGGTTGTCCATCCACCACACGGCGTTCATGTGGGTGTACGCGCCGGAGTCGACAACCGGCAGAGGAGTCTTGGGTACGCTGGCCAAGGCGGCAGTGGACTGAGCGGCTTTCAATCTGAAGGCCAGGACGCGTGCCAGTATGCCGCTGGCGATATCCGGCGTTTCGCTGGCGACCGAGGCGCCGGCGGATAGCAGCACGGTTGCCAGTGCCAGAAGGAACAGCGTGCTTCGCCGATAGGCCGATTGTGCGCACATCATCTTCTCTTTCAATCCCGTGATGTACCCCGAGTTCCGGGGGGCTGCCGCAAGAGAACTCCTGGTCAGGCGCTCGGTGCATCCGGGATCTGGCTGAACGGAGTGGTTTTATGCTTTTGTGTTATGCATTTTGCGTTTAGTGCAAGGCTATGAGGTCTGTGCGCCGGAGTCAACTGCCGGTGCTGAGCGTTGGGATTTTGGTGAGGGTTTATCGCAATGTCATGCGCCTGAGGCTGTGGTCGTCCAGGCTATGCCCGTGGGGGGGCGATGACGTTCGGGCGGCTGTCTACCTGAAAAATCCCCGGGTGCAATTCCGTGATGGCCAGGCACGGCTGGCCGGAGAGGGAGCCCTGGATGTCGATGCCCGGCAGGTGATCGAAGCCGTGGCAGAGGCGGGTTGCCTGTATCTATCGGCGTTTTTTCAGTGATGGATTACGTTATTGGTCAGCAAGAGGCGTCTGGTCTTGTCTTGGCGCAACGCTGCTGATGGCGGATGGGCTCTTGATCCGTTTGCTGCCGCCGGGCACCTGAAGCCTCTACGTGCGGGAGGGGGCGAAGCGCGCGTTCGTGGGCATGCGTCGACCTGCCGACTCACCTCGCCGCCCGCACCGCTCCCAGCATCTCGTGCACATCGTGGGTCATCACCGCCAGGTAGGCCAGCAGGCCCAGGTACAGGAGTGCGTATTCGGCGCGCTTGCCGGGCGGGGTGTCGTAGTAGCCGGGGGCCTCTCCGTCTGCGCCGCGCAGGGCACGCCAAAGGTGGGGGGCGGCCAGCAGGGCGACCAGGATCAGCATGGGGCTGGGGCGCCACATGAACACGCCGACCAGGGCCGGGGCGCCGAGCAGCCAGAACTTGCGGGACACCACGGCGGTCATGCGGCCGCCGTCGAGTGGCGGTACGGGGATCAGGTTGAAGAGGTTGAGGAAGAAGCCCGAATAGCTGATGGCCAGCAGCAGGTCGCTGCCCTCCGAACGGGCCAGGAAGTAGCAGGCCAGGGATGCCACGGTGCCGGCGAGGGGGCCGGCCATGGCCACGTAGGCTTCGGTCTCGGCGTTCATCGGCTGCTCCTTCAGCTCGATCCAGGCGCCCACGAAGGGGATGAAGGTGGGGGCGCCCACCTGGAGGCCGCGGCGGCGGGCGGCCAGGTAGTGGCCCATTTCGTGGCAGAACAGCAGGGCGATGAAGCCGGCGGCGTAGCGCCAGCCCCAGATCAGGGCGTAGGCCCCCAGCGAGATCAGCATGGTGCCGCCGCTGGTCAGCAGCTTGCCGAACTTGGCGCCGCTCAACAGGAGCAGGAGCAGCTTCACACCGGGTCCTTCTTGCCGAACAGCTTGCGGGCGCCCGCGCCGAGGCCGACCAGAGCCAGGGCGCCGAGCTTCCAGAACTTGGCCAGGAAGACGCCGAGGGTGGCCAGCAGGCCGAGTTTCTTGGCCGCGATGCCGCCTACCAGGGCAGCCAGGCCGTACTCGGCCACCTTGTCGGTGCTCTGGTTGAAGTCGGCATAACGCTTGCCATCGTTGAAGTCGAGCGCGGCCAGCAGCTCGCGGGCCACCGGCTTCTCCTTGTCGATGCTGGCCAGGCTGGTGACCAGGTTCATCGAGAAGTAGCCCTCCCGGCCCAGCACGTAGGTGTTGTAGTTGACGCCATCATCCCCGCCGTCCTGGCTGGACTTGTTGCGCGCCGCGGCGGACCACACCAGGCGGTGGGTGGCAGCGTCGTACTTGGGCGCCTCCACCCAGCCCACCACCATCACCTCGGGTACGCCCAGCTGGCGGCGGCGCTCGTTGGTGGCCTCGGTGCCGTCCTTGAGGTTCTGCAGCAGTTCGTCGGCATTCCAGTCCTTGGCGTCCTCGTCCTTCACATAGCCCGCGCCTTCGAAGCGCACGCTGACAAAGCCGTCGAGCTTGTCGCCCACCACGAGGCCGTGAAATCCCTGCCCGACCTGGTTGCCCTGGGCTTCCATCATGGCCTGCGCTTCGGCGCGGGGGATGAAGCCGTAGCCGTCGGGCAGTTTCAGCTGGCCCTGATCACCCAGGGAGATGTCCCGCGGGCCCTTCTGCATGGCGGCGAAAGCGGCCTCTGCCACGGCCTCGGCGCGGACCCTGGGGGAGGGCGCCTCATCGGCGAGGGCGGGGGGCAGGTTGCCGCAGGCGAGGGTAAGGGTGAGCAGGGCGGTGCGGAGAAGTATATGCATGGTAGGGGACGACCGATCAAGGTGGGTTGATGGCATTGGCATCTTGCATTCGGCGCGAATGATAGCGCATGCTCCCACCGCGCTGCTGCCGGTGCGATACCCGCGCATCGCCTCTTCACCCTTCCCGTGCAGCTGGGGGATGGCTCCCGAGTTCAACCGAAACCAAGATCATGAATCCTGTGCCGAGGCGCCCTGCGCTCAATGTTCTTTTCTGCTCCTTGTCCGTTTCGTTGTTGCTGGGCGGCTGCGCAGTGACATCCACCGTCGTGTCAAGCATTGGTGCCCGGTCTCTCACCGGAAAGGCCGTGGAGTCCCCGCAGGCCGAGGAGATGGAGGTGAGCCTCCTGGATTCGGCGCGTGTCATGCCGGGCATGGCCGTTGCGCACTTTGCGGCCATTCCCTATTCATCCCTGAGCCCGGAACCCGACGGCCGACCCGCCGGCCGGATTGTCATCAAACCGGCCGAGGTGGAGTGGTCGAGCGCTACGCAGGGCTCCATTACCCTGCTGCGCGAAGGCGTGCTCTCGCGCTTCGAAGTCAGCAGGAGTCAAGTCCAGGGGCAGAGTCTCATTGCAGTTGAACACCGATATAGGGAGTGGTACGGCTATCCTGCCCAGGGCTTGCTCCTGCTTACCCTGCCGCTCGATCTCATGATCGATGCCGTGGCACTTGGCGGCATGCTGATCTCGATGCCCGTTGTCTATGGAGTGCGGGCACTGCGGGGCGAGGAGGCTTCCGACGCCGGCAAGGCCGCAGCGACTTCCAGTCCCTGATGGACGGCGTGTGGAACTCAGCAATCGGGGGGCGTCGTCCAGGCGAGCGGGCAAGCCCGTGTCGGTGTTTCTTACGCCATGGCGGAACTGGCCCACCAAGCTCTTTGATAATACTGCGTAAAGAATCCGTGGAATAAAACCTGCTTGATTGTCTGGGCAAGCAGGATTCACCGTGGGCCTTCCATGAGATACCTCTCCCTCGTCTTGGTGTTTGCCGCGCTGGGCGTCACGGCGAACCCGGTGGATGCCGGCAGGGCCGCCGGGGAGGAGCTGGCGTCGGAAGGCTCGGTGGACAATGCCGCCCCGTCCTACCCGGCGCGGTTCGGCGTGCCGGCGGGGGGCGCCGAGGATGCCAGGGAGTCCCACGTCAGCGGGTTGTTCGTTGAAGCGGATGGCTCAGGAGGCGACGCCGCCAGGCTGATCCCGCCCTTCCCTGGCCTTGCCCCGGGCCCGCGAACCGCTCCTTCGCCGTCGCCCGGGGCGGATGCGCTGTTGGACGGGATGGATCTCGACAGCGATGCCTTTCTCGATTCGACGGCGACCCAGGCGCTGCTGACCTCAGACCCGTTGGCCGCCTTCCGCTCCGCGCCCGGTGTCGGGGGGAGCGGCCGGGGACTCTTCGAGCAGGGTGATGATGAGGCCTCCGGCAGGTTTCTCGACAGGCTGTATCGCATTGCCGGAGAGGCCGCCGGCCTGCTGCCCGAGCCGGCCAGCCTGGCCTGGTTCGGACTCGGGCTGGTCGGCCTGGGGCTGATCCTGCGCGGGCGGCGCTGACGTCCGCCGCGCACGCAGGGCTTGGGGCTGGTGTGCCAGCGTCTATTCTGGAATGAGGGCAGGGCCGGCGTGAGCCGGTCACTGAATGGCGATCGGGAGGCTTCTCATGAAAAAGCGGCGTTCCATGTCCTTTCTGCTGCGGCGCGAGGAGGGGCGCAGCCGCTGGCGGGCGCGCCTGCCGCTGGTGGTGGCTTCACTGCTGTGCTCCGTCGCGTGGGCAGGGGACCCGCCCCAGCCGCCGAAAAAGTCAGGTGCCCGCAAGCTGGGCCTGGTGATCCAGGTGCAGGGCGGGGGCTGGGGGAGAGCGTCCCGCGACGACATCCAGACCGTGCTTGATGCTGCTGCGAACGAGCTGGTGGAGAGTCTGCCCGCGCCCCTTCAGGCGCCCATCGTCGTCACCCACACGGACGGCCCCCCGGTGGCGCTGTATGGCCGGGGGCCGCAGGGCGAGTACCGCATTCACCTGCATGCCCGCGGCGAGAACTGGCACCTCTATGCCTACGAGTTCGCCCATGAGCTGTGCCATCTCCTGTCCAATCATAATGGCCATCCGCAGGCCGGGGGGGCGGTTCATCCCAACCAGTGGTTCGAGGAGGCCGTATGCGAGACCGCATCGCTCTACGTACTCAAGAATCTGGCGGCCAGCTGGAGCCGATCGCCGCCGGAGCCCCGCTGGGTAGATGAAGCGCCCCTGTTCCAACGCTTCTTCGACACATTGATTGCCGAGCGGCATCGGCACCTGCCGGCCGATACCCCGCTCGGCGAATGGCTGCGGGAGAACGAGCGCGCCCTGCGCAGTGACCCCTACCTGCGCCAGAAGAACGAGGTGCTGGCCAACCTGCTGCTGCCCCTGTTCGAATCCGACCCGGCCAGCTGGCAGGCGCTGGCCTACCTCAACCAGCACCCGGAGGCGGCCCGGGCCAGCCTGCGTGGCTACCTCGGAGACTGGTACCGCAGTGCTCCGCTGGCGCAGCGAAGCCTGGTCTCAGGGGTGCTCGCCCTGCTGCGGCTGGAGGACGTCATGCCCGGTGAGCGCAATGCCACCACGGTGCTTGCCAGCACTCGCTGACTGCGTCCTGTCAGGTGAGCGGGGCGATGTCGCCTGGGAGATGCTGCGGTGATGAACTTGGGCATCTCCGAGTGTTTTTGTCGACTATCATGAAGTTGTCCATCCCGCCTGCCGATGGTCCGGTACAGGTCCAGGCAGGTTGAGTGGTACGGCAGGCGAGCCCGTTGCGGGGTCGCCTATCCCGAAAGATCAGGGGGAAATCAGCCGAAGGAGGACAAAATGAAGACGCGTCTCGCCATGAAGGCCGTTGCTGGCCTGATCCTCGGTAGCGTTCTGGCCACCGTCCCGGCCGCCAGTGCCGAGGAATACACCATGTATGACAGCTTCAAGGAACTGCACGACCGCGGCATGGCTCGGTCGGGTGACATGTACGAGTCGATGGAGCCCACGGCCGCAGGCCCGCAGGGGCCGGTCCGCACCGACATGATGAAGCACGACAGTGCCTACGACTCCTATCAGGGCCGCCAGTATGGCGCCACCTCGCCGTGGGACGATCTGCACCGCGCTCTCGGTCCGGTGGGGGGCGAAGGGACAAACTGAGTCCAGCCGCGCATTTTTCCGGAAAGGCCCGCTCAGTCCGCTTGCTGACTTGATGCGGGTGAGGGCTCTGACAATGCCGCTCCCCGAGGAGCGGCATTTTTATTGGCCTGGCGGGAGGCGCGCCGAGGCCTGCGGGACGCCTCAGATCACGCCCTGTGCCAGCATGGCCTCGGCCACCTTCACAAAGCCGGCGATGTTGGCGCCGTCGGCATAGCTGACCCGGCCATCCGGCTGCTGGCCGTGCTTCAGGCAGGCGCCGTGGATGCCGGTCATGATCTCCTTCAGCCGGGCGTCCACCTCCTCCCGCGACCAGGACAGACGCATGGCGTTCTGGCTCATCTCGAGGCCGGACGTGGACACGCCGCCGGCGTTGCTGGCCTTGCCCGGTGCGTAGAGCACCCCGCCCTGTTCGAAGCGCTTGATCGCCTCCACGGTGGTGGGCATGTTGGCCCCCTCGGCGACCGCCACCACGCCGTTGCGGATCAGCGTGGCCGCGTCGTCGGCGTCGAGTTCGTTCTGGGTGGCGCAGGGGAGGGCCACCTCCACCGGCACGTGCCACGGGCGCACTGCCGGCTCGAAGCGGGCGCCGACCCTGGCCGCGTAATCGGAAACCCGGCCGTAGAGATGGTTCTTCACCTCCATCAGGACGGCCAGCTTTTCCGGCGTGAAGCCTTCCTCATCGATCACGGTGCCGCTGGAGTCCGAGCAGGTGATCGGACGGGCGCCCATCTGGAGCAGCTTCTCGATGGCGTACTGGGCCACATTGCCCGAGCCGGAGACCGCGACGCGCAGCCCCTCGAGGCTGCGGCCGGCGTGCCTGAGCATGGCGTCGGCGAAATAGACGGTGCCATACCCGGTGGACTCGGGGCGGATCAGCGAGCCGCCGAAAGCCAGGCCCTTGCCGGTGAACACGCAGTTGGCCTGGTTGGAGAGCTTCTTCATCATGCCGGCCATGTAGCCCACTTCGCGCCCCCCGACCCCGATGTCACCTGCAGGCACGTCGGTGTCCGGCCCCACATGGCGGAACAGCTCGGCCATGAAGGCCTGGCAGAAACGCATGACCTCGCCGGGGCTGCGGCCCTTGGGATCGAAATCCGACCCGCCCTTGCCGCCGCCCATGGGCAGGGTGGTCAGGGCATTCTTGAAGGTCTGCTCGAAAGCCAGGAACTTCAGGATGGACAGGTTGACCGAGGGGTGGAAGCGCAGGCCGCCCTTGTAGGGGCCGATCGCCGAGTTGTGCTGGATGCGGTAGCCGCGGTTCACATGCACTTCGCCTTTGTCGTCCACCCAGGACACCCGGAACATGATCACCCGCTCGGGCTCCACCAACCGGTCGAGCAGGGCATGTTCGGCGTAGCGCGGATGGGCTGCGATGAAGGGCCACAGGCTGGACATCACTTCGCCCACGGCCTGCAGGAATTCGGGCTGACCCGGGTTGCGCTGGGCTACGTGAGAGAGGAATTCGTCGAGGGATGTGTATTTCATGGCGCTCATTCTCGCAGGGGATAAACGCGCACGATTATGGTGCATTTTGTCGTGAAAGATAAGAAAAGTCTTGCATTAACCTTGCAAGGTGAGCTTTTTGGATGCTTTTTTGCACTTTATTGGTGCGATTCATGCTGTGGGAGCGAGGAGGTCTGGATGGGGCTTGGGGTTCGTTGCACGCGCGTTCCGACCTTCACAATTCCGTACATTTGAAAAACAGTTGAGCAAACATGGTTTGCGAGACTCAACTCCGGCAGAAAAGACAATCCGCCGCCACCTGTAGCGCTCCGCAAGGGGCGGGGTAGAAGCGGCGGGAACGAGACCGAGACAAAACCGGAGGAGGATGGGTATGTCCAATACCCGAGCGACAGCCGCGGACAGTGCGAGCCTGGACACCTTTCCGCGCCTGCTGATGCACCATGCCCAGCAGCGGCCCACCCGGCCGGCGATGCGCGAAAAGGAATACGGGATCTGGCAGACCTACACCTGGGCCGAAGTGGCCGACCGGGTGCGGGCGATCGCCAGTGGCCTGGCGGAGCTGGGCTTCAAGCGTGGTGACCGCCTGGCGGTGGTGGGAGACAACCGGCCGCGCCTGTACTGGTCGGTGGCGGCCTGCCAGTGCCTGGGGGGCATCCCGGTGATGATGTACCAGGATGCCGTGGCCCAGGAGATGGCCTATGTAATGCAGGACGCGGAGATCCGCTTCGCCTGCGTCGAGGACCAGGAGCAGGTGGACAAGATGCTTGAGATCAAGGAGGGCCTGCCCCTTCTCGAGCATGTGATCTACGACGATCCGCGCGGCCTGCGCCATTACAACCAGACCTTCCTGCACGGGCTGGATGAGGTCCTGGAGATGGGCCGCATCCATGACCGGAACCACCCGGACTTCCTGAGCAACGAGATCGACAAGGGCAGTCCCGAAGACATCTCGGTGATGCTTTACACCTCGGGCACCACCGGCAAGCCGAAGGGGGTCTGCCAGAGCCATTCCGCCTTCATCGCCGCGGCGCAGGGCGGCTGCAGCTTCGACAAGCTCACCGACCAGGACGACATCCTGTCCTACCTGCCGATGGCCTGGGTGGGCGACCACCTGTTCTCCTACGCCCAGGCCCTGGTGGCCGGCTTCACCATCAACTGCCCGGAATCCGGCGAGACGGTGATGGGCGACCTGCGGGAGATCGGCCCCACTTATTACTTTGCGCCGCCGCGGGTGTTCGAGAACCTGCTGACCCAGGTGATGATCCGCATGGAGGACGCAAGCGCCTTCAAGCGCAAGCTGTTCCAGCATTTCATGGACGTGGCCAGGCGTTGCGGGGCGGACATCCTGGACGGCAAGCCGGTCTCCGCAGGTGACCGCCTGCAGTACGCCCTCGGCAACATCCTGGTGTACGGGCCGTTGAAGAACGTGCTGGGCATGAGCCGCATCCGCGTGGCCTACACCGCCGGCGCGGCGATCGGCCCGGACCTGTTCCGCTTCTACCGCTCGATCGGCATCAACCTCAAGCAGCTCTATGGCCAGACCGAGACCTGCGCCTACGTCTGCCTGCAGCCGGACGGCCAGATCAAGCTCGATTCGGTTGGCACCCCGGCGCCCAACGTGGAGGTCAAGCTGGCCGACAACGGCGAGATCCTGGTCAAGGGGCCGATGCTGCTGAAGGCCTACTACAAGCGCCCCGACGCCACCGCCGAGTCGATCAACGCCGAAGGCTACTTCATGACCGGCGATGCCGGCTTCTTCGACGAGGACGGCCACCTCAAGATCATCGACCGGGCCAAGGATGTGGGCAAGCTCACCAATGGCGGCATGTTCGCCCCCAACTACATCGAGAACAAGCTCAAGTTCTTCCAGCACATCAAGGAAGTGGTGTGCTTCGGCAACGGCCGCGACTTCGTCACTGCCTTCGTCAACCTCGATCTCGAGGCGGTCGGCAACTGGGCCGAGCGCAAGGGCATGGCCTACTCCGGTTACACCGACCTGGCCAGCCAGCCGCAGGTGTACGAGCTCATCCGGGAATGCGTCGAGAAGGTGAATGCCGACCTCGCCGCCGATCCGAACATGAGCGAGTCCCAGATCAAGCGCTTCCTGGTGCTGCACAAGGAGCTCGACGCCGATGACGGCGAGCTGACCCGCACCCGCAAGGTCCGCCGCAACTTCGTGGCCGAGAAGTACGCGGTGCTGATCGACGCCCTGTATGCGGGCAAGAAGAACCAGTTCATCGAAACCCAGGTGACCTACGAGGACGGCCGCACCAACAAGGTGTCCGCCGACCTGCGCATCGAGGACGCCAGAACCTTCCCGCCCACGCGGAAGGCCGCCTGAGGAGACCGACCCATGGCCAGACAGATTGGCGACGTGATCGTCGACCTCCAGAACATCTCCCTGCGCTTCGGTGGCGTGAAGGCGCTGACGGACATCAGCTTCAACGTCCGCGAGCACGAGATCCGCTCCATCATCGGCCCCAACGGCGCCGGCAAGAGCTCCATGCTCAACGTGATCAACGGGGTTTACCACCCCCAGGAAGGGCAGATCTTCTTCAAGGGCGCCCTGCGCAAGAAGATGGAACCCCACGAGGCCGCCGAGCAGGGCATCGCCCGCACCTTCCAGAACATCGCCCTGTTCAAGGGCATGACCGTGCTCGACAACATCATGACCGGGCGCAACCTGAAGATGAAGTGCAACTTCCTGCAGCACGCGCTCTACTGGGGCGCCGCGCAGAAGGAGGAGATCGCGCACCGCATCAAGGTGGAGGAGGTCATCGAGTTCCTGGAGATCCAGGACATCCGCAAGACCCCGGTGGGGCGCCTGCCCTACGGCCTGCAGAAGCGGGTCGAGCTGGCCCGGGCGCTGGCCGCCGAGCCCCATATCCTGCTCCTGGATGAGCCGATGGCCGGCATGAACGTGGAGGAAAAGCAGGACATGTGCCGCTTCATCCTCGACGTGAATGACCACTACGGCACCACCATCGTGCTGATCGAGCACGACATGGGCGTCGTGATGGACATCTCCGACCGGGTGGTGGTGCTGGACTACGGCAAGAAGATCGGTGACGGCGAGCCGGACGAGGTCAAGAACAACCCGGAAGTCATCAAGGCTTACCTGGGGACTGCTCACTGAGCGCGGGAGGGGAACATGCAATTCTTCATCGAGGTACTCGTCGGCGGCCTGCTGTCGGGCGTCATGTACGCCCTGGTGGCCCTCGGCTTCGTGCTGATCTACAAGGCGTCCGGCGTCTTCAACTTCGCCCAGGGGGCGATGGTGTTCTTTGCCGCCCTGACCTTCGTCGGCTTCCAGGAGGTCCTGCCCGGCTGGCTGGGGCTGGAGGCGGGCAGCGGCGTGGTGTTCTGGCTGGCCTTCCTGCTGGCTTTCATCGCGATGATCTTGCTGGGGACCGCCACCGAGCGCATCGTGCTGCGCCCCCTGGTCAACCAGCCTCACATCACCCTGTTCATGGCCACCATCGGCCTGACCTACGTGGTGGAAGGCCTGGCCCAGATGACCTGGGGGGCCAACGTGCGCGGCCTGGACCTGGGCATCGTCGATGAGCCCATCGCCTGGCTGATGGACAACTACGAGATCGGCGTCTCCAAGTTCGACCTCTTCGCGGCCGGTGTCGCCGCGTCCCTGGTGGCCCTGCTGGCCCTGCTGTTCCAGTACACCAAGGTGGGCCGGGCCCTGCGGGCCGTGGCCGACGACCACCAGGCGGCCCTCTCCATCGGCATCCCGCTGCAGACCATCTGGCGCGTGGTGTGGGCGGTGGCGGGCTTCGTGGCCCTGGTGGCCGGGATGATCTGGGGGGCCCGCAACGGGGTCCAGTTCGCGCTCACCTTCACGGCCCTCAAGGCCCTGCCGGTGCTGATCCTCGGCGGCTTCACCTCGGTGCCCGGCGCCATCGTCGGCGGCCTGATCATCGGTGCCTCCGAGAAGCTGGCCGAAGTCTATGTGGGGCCCTTCGTCGGCGGCGGCATCGAGGGCTGGTTCCCGTACATGCTGGCCCTGGCCTTCCTGCTGTTCCGTCCGGAAGGGCTGTTCGGCGAGAAGCACATCGACCGGGTGTAAGAACAGCATGTAGGGGCGGCTTCCGCCGCCCACGGATGTCGATCGACGATGGATCGTTGATTCAGCGCGTGGAGGGCGGATGAATTCGCCCCTGCAGGAAGAGACAAGGAGCAAAACCAATGCTTTACCGTGAAGCCGGCCAGTTCAAGGCCAGTTACGCCGAAGATTCGCAGATCTTCCCGATCCGCCAGGACAAGATCGGGTTCTGGGTGCTGATGCTGGTGTTCGGGCTGGCCGTGCCCCTGCTGGCCAACCAGTACTGGCTCAAGGCCATCCTGATCCCGGTGCTGATCTTCTCCCTGGCCGCCATCGGCCTCAACATCCTCACCGGCTACGCCGGCCAGCTGTCGCTGGGGTCGGCGGCCTTCATGGCCGTGGGGGCCTTCGCCGCCTACAACTTCATCCTGCGCATCGAGGGCATGCCCTTCCTGGTGGCCCTGGTGCTGGCCGGGGTGACGGCGGCGCTGGTGGGCATCCTGTTCGGGTTGCCGAGCCTGCGCATCAAGGGCTTCTACCTGGCGGTGGCGACGCTGGCGGCGCAATTCTTCATCGTCTGGGCGCTGGTCAAGTTCCCCTGGTTCTCCAACAACTCGTCGTCGGGCGTGGTCACGGCCCAGGACGTGACCATCCTCGGCTACACCTTCGCCACGCCGGAGGCCAAGTACATCCTGACCTTCCTGATCGTCGCCTTCATGGCCCTGCTGGCCAAGAACATGGTGCGCTCCTCCACCGGGCGGGCCTGGATGGCGGTGCGGGACATGGACGTGGCGGCCCAGGTGATCGGCTTCCGCCTGATGCGCACCAAGCTGCTGGCCTTCGCCGTGAGCTCCTTCTACTGTGGCGTGGCGGGCGCCCTGTATGCCTACACCTACATCGGCACGGTGGAGCCCGAGGGCTTCAACCTCGACCTGTCCTTCAAGATCCTGTTCATGATCATCATCGGCGGGGTGGGGTCGATCATGGGCTCCTTCCTCGGCGCCGCCTTCATCGTGCTGCTGCCGATCTTCCTCGACAACTTCATCCCGATGATCTTCGGTGACGCGCTGGGGGCGGGTTTCGTGTCCAACTTCCAGCTCATCGTGTTCGGCGGCCTGATCATCTTCTTCCTGATCGTCGAGCCCCACGGCCTGGCCCGCCTGTGGCAGATCGCCAAGGAGAAGCTGCGCCTGTGGCCCTTCCCGCATTGATCTTCATGAACGAACGTTTGGTCTACAGTTGTTGCAGCACCCACACCATAAAAGAGGAGACAAACACATGAAACTGAAGAAAACCGTTCTGTTGGGCGCAGTCATCGCCGGCCTTCTGGGTTCCTCCCTTGCCAGCGCCAACGAGGAGCAGTTCATCGGCCTGCCCAGCTATCGCGTCGGCCCTTACGCGGCCGGCGGCTCCGGCCTGTTCGGCGGCTGGATCGACTACATGCAACTCGTCAATGAGCGCGACGGCGGCGTCAATGGCGTCAAGCTGACCTGGGAAGAGTGTGAGACCGAGTACAACAACGCCCGCGGCGTGGAGTGCTACGAGCGCCTCAAGAAGAAGGGCTCCACCGGTAACTCCGTGTTCCAGCCTGTCTCCACCGGCATCACCTACTCGGTGCTCGAGAAGGTGCCCCAGGACAAGATCCCCATGGTGACCATCGGCTATGGCCGTACCGATGCGGCCGACGGCCGGGTCTTCCCGTGGGTCTTCCCGATGATCACCACCTACTGGTCCCAGGCTTCGGCCATCGTGAACTTCATGGGCCAGAAGGAAGGGGGCATGGACAAGCTGAAGGGCAAGAAGATCGGCCTGCTCTATCACGATTCCGCCTATGGCAAGGAATCCCACGCGATCATGGACAAGCTGGCTGCCAAGCATGGCTTTGAGGTGATCAAGATCGCCGTGGCCCACCCGGGCAACGAGCAGCAGTCCCAGTGGCTGCAGATCCGCCAGGCCAAGCCCGATTACGTGGTGCTGTGGGGCTGGGGCGTGATGAACCCGACCGCCATCAAGGCCGCCGCCAAGACCGGCTTCCCGCGCGAGAAGCTGATCGGGGTGTGGTGGTCCGGCGCCGAGGAGGACACCATTCCCGCCGGCCCGGCCGCCAAGGGCTTCATCGCCGCGGGCTTCAACGTGGCCGGTGCCAACTACCCGGTGATCGCCGACATCAAGAAGCATGTGTACGGTAAGAACAAGGGCAACATGGAAGACAAGACCCGCGTCGGCTCGGTGTATTACAACCGTGGCGTGGTGCACGGGATCATCACCGTCGAGGCGATCCGCAAGGCTCAGGAGAAGTTCGGCAAGGGCAAGGCCCTGACCGGCGAGCAGGTCCGCTGGGGCTTCGAGAACCTCAACCTGGATGACGCCCGCCTGAAGGCCCTGGGTGCCACCGGCTTCCTGCCGCCGCTGAAGATCACCTGCGCCGACCACGAGGGCCCGGGCAAGGTGAAGTTCCAGCAATGGGACGGCAACCAGTGGAAGGTCATCACCGACTGGGTGGACTCCGACCGTCCGCTGGTGCGCGGCATGATCGAGGAGTCGGCTGCCGCCTATGCCAAGGAAAAGGGCATCAAGCCCCGCGACTGCAGCAAAGAAGGCTGAGCGCGAACGGGGCAGGAGACATCGAAGGATTCCGGTGCCCTGCAGGGGCGACTGAAGTCGCCCCTGCAGGGCACCCAGATCGCTCGGGTGCTCCCCCAATCCCCTCGCCCCTTCGCTTCCCCCAGCATCGGCCCAATTGCGTGCCCCAATACGTCATCCACAAGGGAATGACTGATATGTCTTACCTCAGCATCAACAACATCGAGGTCATCTACGACCACGTGATCCTCGTCCTCAAGGGGGTCTCCCTGCAGGTGCCCCAGGGCAAGATCGTGGCCCTGCTGGGGGCCAACGGCGCGGGCAAGAGCACCACGCTCAAATCGATCTCCAGCCTGCTGCGCGCCGAGCGTGGCGATGTGACCAAGGGCAGCGTCGAGTTCAAGGGCGAGCGCATCGACCAGATGACGCCGGCCGACCTGGTGAGGAAGGGCGTCATCCAGGTGATGGAGGGGCGCCACTGCTTCGGCCACCTGTCCATCGAGGAGAACCTGCTCACCGGCGCCTACACCCGCAGCCAGTCCCGTGCCGAGCTGAAGGAGAGCCTCGACAAGGTGTACGCCTACTTCCCCCGCCTCAAGACCCGCCGGACTTCCCAGGCCGGCTACACCTCCGGGGGCGAGCAGCAGATGTGCGCCATCGGCCGGGCGCTGATGGCCAAGCCCGAGATGATCCTGCTCGACGAGCCGTCGATGGGCCTGGCCCCGCAGATCGTCGAGGAGATCTTCGAGATCGTGAAAGACCTCAACAGCAAGGAAAACGTGAGCTTCCTGCTGGCCGAGCAGAACACCATGGTGGCCCTGCGCTATGCCGACTTCGGTTACATCCTCGAGAACGGCCGGGTCGTGATGGAGGGCGAGGCCGAGGATCTGCGCACCAACGAGGACGTCAAGGAGTTCTACCTGGGTCTGTCCTCCGAGGGGCGCAAGAGCTTCCGCGAAGTGAAGCACTACCGCCGGCGCAAGCGCTGGCTGTCCTGAGCGGGTCCGACACCACACGCGGAGAAACCATGAACTACTACGATGCCCGTGAAACCCGCGACCCGGTCGAGCGGGAGCGCGACCTGCTCGCCCGCCTGCCGGCCCAGGTCGCCCATGCCAGGGCGCATGCGCCGGCCTTCTCCGCCCTGCTGAAGGACGTGGACCCGGCGACCATCCGCACCCGCGAGGCGCTGGCCGCGCTGCCGGTGATCCGCAAGTCCGAGCTGTCCGAGCTGCAAAAGGCCGCCCGGCCCTTTGGCGGCCTGGCCACCGTGGCATGGGGCGGTGCCTGTGCCCGCGTCTTTGCCTCGCCGGGGCCCATCTACGAGCCGGAGGGCGCCCGCAAGGACTACTGGCGCATGGCCCGGGCCTTCTATGCCGCCGGCTTCCGGGCCGGCGACCTGGTGCACAACACCTTCTCCTACCACTTCACGCCGGCTGGCTCGATGATGGAGACGGCGGCGCATGCCCTGGGCTGCACCGTCTTCCCCGCCGGGGTGGGGCAGACCGAGCAGCAGGTGGCGGCGATGCTCGACCTGCGTCCGGATGCCTACGCCGGCACGCCGTCCTTCCTGCGCATCCTCCTCGACAAGGCCGACGAGCTCGGTGTGAAGATCGACAGCCTGAGCAAGGCCTTCGTCTCGGGCGAAGCCTTTCCGCCCAGCCAGCGGGAGGCCCTGGCGGCCCGCGGCATCCAGGCCTACCAGGCCTACGCCACCGCCGACCTGGGCTTGATCGCCTTCGAAACCCCGGCTCGCGAGGGCATGGTGGTGGACGAGGACGTCCTCCTCGAGATCGTCCGCCCCGGCACCGGCGACCCGGTCGCACCGGGCGAGGTGGGTGAGGTGGTGGTGACCACCTTCAACCCGGACTACCCGCTGATCCGCTTCGGCACCGGCGACCTGTCCGCGGTGTTGCCCGGCGTCTCGCCCTGCGGACGCACCAACCTGCGCATCAAGGGCTGGATGGGGCGGGCCGACCAGACCACCAAGGT
The DNA here is from genome assembly GCA_009026175.1 of Zoogloea sp. Taxonomy (GTDB): domain Bacteria; phylum Pseudomonadota; class Gammaproteobacteria; order Burkholderiales; family Rhodocyclaceae; genus Zoogloea. Next base: position 16,412 of record WBTZ01000096.1, read on the forward strand.
GAAGGGCATGTTCGTCCACCCGGGGCAGGTCGCCGCCGTGCTCAAGCGCCATCCGGAAGTACTGCGGGGCCGGCTGGTGGTGGATAACCCGGATCACGCCGACCGCATGACCCTGCACTGCGAGCTGGCCGCGCCGGTGGAGGGGCTGGCGGAGGCCATCGCCGGGTCCATCCGCGAGCTGACCAAGCTACGTGGCGAGGTGGCCTTCTGCGCCCCCGCCAGCCTGGCCAACGACGGCAAGGTGATCGACGACATCCGCAAGTACGAGTAGCCCGTTTTCTTCAGCCCTGTTGCGGAGACCCCGCATGGGCTGGAAGGGAGGCTTCTGGCACACTCGGCGGCTCGATCGTACTGCCGCCTTCCGCCATGCAGAGCTTCCTGCTACTTCTTCCCGACTTCGCCCTGATCGCCCTGGGAGTGTTGCTGCGACGTCATGGCGGTCTGGGAGAGGGCTTCTGGCAGGGCACCGAGAAGCTGGTGTATTTCGTGCTCTTCCCCGCCTTGCTGTTCAATGCCCTGGCCCGGGCGAACATCGATCTGGCGACTTTTGCGCCGCTGTTCCTGGTGGGCCTGCTGACCATGGCCGGGGGCCTGCTGCTGGCCCTGCTCGGACGGCCCCTGATGGGGCTCGACGCCATGGGTTTTGCCTCGCGCGTGCAGTGCGCCTACCGTTTCAACACCTATATCGGGATCGCGGTGGCCGGCAAGTTCGGCGGGGCGGCCGGCGTGGCGACGATGGGCGCCTTGTGCGGGGCGATGGTCCCCTTCGCCAACATGGCGGCGGTGGGCTTGCTGGCCCACCACGGGCAGGGTCGGCTGGGACGCGAGCTGGCCCGCAATCCGCTGATCATCGCGACCCTGGCCGGCATGGCCTTCAATTTTTCCGGGATGAGCCTGCCCGCTCCGCTGCTGCCTTTTCTGCAGCGCCTGGCAGAGGCGGCGGTGACACTGGGGCTGCTGGCCGTGGGGGCCGCGCTGCAGGTGGGCAACAGCGGCGGGCGGCGGATCGGCGCCTTCTACCTGTGCGCAGTGAAGCTGCTGGCTCTGCCGGCCCTGGCCTGGGGGCTGGCCAGTGCGGTGGGCCTGGGGGGGCTGGCCTTCTCGACGGTGGTGATGTTTGCGGCCCTGCCGACAGCGTCGTCGGCCTACATCCTGGCGATGCGCATGGGGGGCGACGGGCCGGGGGTGGCCTGGCTGATTTCGGCAACCACGGTGGCCGCGGCGGCCACCCTGACCTTGTGGTTGAGCCTGCTGGCGGGGCGGGGGGCCTGAGCAGGCCCCGGCCTGGTCAGCCTTACTTCGGGTCCTTGGACTTGCCGGACTTGGCCGGTGCGGCGGCGGGCGCCTCCGCGGCCTTGGTGCCGGCCTGCTCGGCGGCGTTCTGCATGATGTTCCAGGGCCACATGCCGGCGGCGAAGGGGTTGGGCTGGGTGCTGTCCGCGTCTGCCCGGCCACCTTCGGCGGCCACCTTGCTCATGGCCTGCATGGCGGCGATGGTGGCGCGCTGCATCTCGAGGCCCTGGATCGCCATCTGCAGCGAGCTGAGGTTCATCTTGAGCCAGCTCTCGACCGCCTTCATGTCGGTGATGCGCTTTTCGAGCTCATCCACGTCGAGGGTCGGCGTGACCATGCCCGGCAGGCTGAAGCCCATCTTGCTCCACATGCTGCGCATGAACTCCATCGGGTCCTGCGCCTTGTTCTCAGTGCTCATCGGTCTCCCCTTCTACGTGAATATGCCATTAGCCCGTCGATAGTAACCCAACAGGGGCAGTGCTGCATCAGCCTTGGGTCTTGCGTTGCAGCAGGGCACGCAGGCGGCCCGGACGTACGGGTTTGTGGAGCAGCGGGAGGTCTTCCTGCTGGACTTCTGCAAGGGCTTCGGCGGAGGTGTCGCTGCTCAGGATGATGGCCGGGATGACCTTGACGAAATGGTTGCGGAGCGTGTGCACGAGTTCGAGGCCGCTGCTCCTGCCGACCTTGTATTCACACAGGACGATGTCCGGCGGGGGGGACCCGGCCAGGCTGTGCAGCAGCAGGGCCGGCTCGCTCACGGTGGTCACCGCACAACCCCAGGATTCAAGAAGGCTGGCAGTGCTCGCCAGGGCCAGCGGGTCATCGTCCACCAGCAGCACGTGCAGGCCGTGGAGGGCATGGGCGGGCGGTAGCGGGGTGCCGTCGATGACGGTGCGCGGGGAGGCCCGCGGCACCTCGATGGCGAACAGGGCGCCGTGGCCCGGCCGGGAGCGCAGGATCAGGCGGTGGTCGAGCAGGTCGGTCAGGCGGCGCACGATGGCCAGCCCCAGCCCAAGCCCCTTGGCCCGGTTGCGTTCCGGGTTATCGAGCTGGATGAACTCCTGGAAGATGGCTTCCTGGGCTTCCGGGGCGATGCCCGGGCCGTTGTCGCGGACCTCGATGCGCATCATCCGGTCGCGGCGCCGGCACGCCAGCAGGACGGTGCCGCCCGGAGCGTAGCGCAGGGCATTGCTGATCAGGTTGTGGAGGATGCGCTCGAGCAGCAGGGGGTCGCTCTCCACCCAGGCATCGGTGGCGCGCAGGCGCAGGCGCTGCCCGTTGTGGTCGGCCTCGCGGCGGTAATCCACGTCGATCCGCTCGAGCAGGGGCTGCAGGGGGAAGGGCTTGATCTGGCGGTCCAGCACGCCGGCGTCGAGGCGGGAGATGTCGAGCAGGCTGTCCAGCAGGTTCTCCATGGTCTCGGCGGAGACGGCGATCTGCTCGACGAGGCGGCGAGTGTCCGGGGCGTGGGGCTTCTGGCCCAGCTCTGCGACGAACAGCCCCAGGGCGTGCATGGGCTGCCGGAGGTCATGGCTGGCGGCGGCGAGGAAGCGGGTCTTGGCCTGGTTGCCCTGCTCGGCCTCCTCCTTCTTCTTCTTCAGCTCCCGGGTGGCGGCTTCGATCTGGCGCTCCAGATCTTCCCGGGAGGCGCTCAGGCGGTCGGCCATCTCGTTGACCCCGAGGGCCAGCATGCGCAGGCTCTTGCCGCCCTCGGCAGGAACCCGGGCGGTGAGCGTGCCCTGGCCGAAGCTGGCCACCGTCGAGGCGATGCGCTGGATCGGCCCGGAGATGCCCCGGCTCATGCGCAGGGCCAGGATGATGCTGGCGAAGAGGATCGCCGCCACCATGACGATGGCGGTGCGCAGCAGGCGGGCTTCCTCGTCGCGCAGGGAGTCGCGGCTCATCTCGACCAGCACCTCCCCGTGGTGGGGCTCCCCGGGGGCGCTGGTGTTGCTGCCGGTTTCGAGGAAGGCGTCGTCGAGGATGACGCCGGGGCCGGTGACCTTTTCGCGGAAGCGCAGGGTGGACTTGCGCTCGCGGGAGCCCAGGGGAAGGCTCTCCTGGGCGGGCAGGCGGGCGCTGTCGGCGAGGATCTCCTGCAGGGGACTGAACACCGTGACACGGACCACGTCCTGTTCCTGCAGGATGGAGTTGGCCTGCTTGCGCAGGCTCTCCAGGTTGCCGGAGAACACGCCGTATTCGCTGGCCGCGGCGAGCTGGCGGGCCAGGGCCTTGCCCCGCTGGACGTGGGCGGCCTCCAGGTCGGACAGGCGCGAGGAGGTGAAGTAGGCGATCAGCACCAGGGCCATCACCATGGTCGGCAGCACCGCCACGAGGATCGCCCGGGCACGGATGTCCAGATCGCTGGGGCGGATCACGGGCCCGCCTCCAGGCGCTCCAGGCGCTCTTTTATGAGCCCCGGTTCGTCCAGCACGATGCCCAGGGAGCGGGCGACGTAGGGGTTGGTGCTGACA